>BLLV01000120.1 GCA_011959205.1 Bacteroidaceae bacterium | reverse complement strand
TCTTCTCCTGTGTCGCGATAGAGCCGGAACAGGGCAATCGTTTCTCCCATTTTGTCAAGCATAGACTTTTTCTATTTTAAATTCAGCAGCCTGCTGAGCAGGCTTTTTTTCCTTCGTGACGATGGATGCCGTTCCCGTCATGGTCTTTACCAAAGGCAGTTCTTTGCCATAGCGGGTGGTCAGCCCCTGCGGCAGTGCTATTTCCAATACGAACTTTCCCTGTTCGTCGGGCACGGGGGAAATGGACTCCACCCTTCCTTCTATGAATCCGAACTCCTGTTCGGGAAACGCCGGCAAACGGATTCCGCCGCGTCACTGATGCCCAGCATCGATACCCCCTCGCGTGTGAGGAAGGAGCGGGAGCGGAGCATCTGAAGCGAATAGTTCTTGCGTAATATTTGGCTATCATACACAGGCAGGTGGGATCGCAGTCCATCGCATCCAACTGGAGGTAGTGGGGGAAGGTCTTCATTTTACTTTATGGTTTTACATGACAAAGATTGGGTTTTCCTATTACTAACTCATAATTGGAGGGAGAAGGGCATAGATAACGGAATAGACAATCTTTGCATGGCGATACTTCATCACGTATCCAACGCCAAGCCCTTTTGGATTTCATCTCATCAACAATTAAATCATATACTCTATCTTTTAATGTGCCTAATGGTGGATGATTTAAATTGGAATAAACTTTTCCATCAGGTAATACAGAAAGTCTTCCCCAAAAGTTGGTGTTCATTACTTGATGTGCAAATATATCCTGCTTGTCATAATTGGATTGTAATATGTCTTCTTCAGCCAAATAAATATTCTCTTCAAAGAAAGGTAGGTTGTCTCCTGTATATATAGGATGAACTTCTACATATTCATTTCCATACTTTGTTTCCAGCTTCTCCAAGTCTTCATATTGCTTTTCAGAAGAAATAAGATATATCCAATGGAAAGGAATCTGTTTTTCAGTCAGTATATGGTGAATATTCGCTTCTTCTTGCTCATAGTAAATGTACAGTTCATAATTGGGTAAATCTATTTGTTGTATCTCTTTAATAAACTGGCAGGCAGTTGAAGCTGTCAAATAAAAATTCTTTTTTACTGGAATACTGTAAAGTAAATCCATTAATTCTGCTTTATAATGGTAAGAAAACGGATTTCCTATGATATTTATAGTATTTAGATATGAATTATCAGAGGAAGACAAAAATGCTTGTAAGTCATAAAAAGGCAGTATGCTACTGTCATCCACAGGATATGGGATTTGTTTGTGTAAATTAGGAAATTTACTTTCACCTCCCAAATAAATGGAAAACTCATTCCAGTTTTGAGCAGCATACTCACCTACATCTCTATCTTCTGCAGCTTCAATTCTGTCTATATCAGATTGTAAGTTTAGAAGAGGAGGGAAACTGATAGGAGAAGGGGGTTCATATTGGTGCTTTATAAAAAAACCAACTTTGTGGAGACATATTTTTTGTATCCATATTGCTAATTCTTGACATTGGTATTCTTTTTCATTTATTGATATTACATATAAGTTGTGGACGTCAAGCAATTGCGTACAATAATTCTTTATTAAGTTTGTAATATCAAATAAAAAAGTGGAATGTTCTCTTGTATTATAGAAAATTCCTTTTTGCTCATTTATCCATAAAAATGTGTCTGGATATAATGCTAGATGAAAATTTATCTGTTTCATGACTGTAATAGAATTTCTTTGGATATTTTTTCGTATAGGTCAGGTCTCGCTTGTAATATACTAAGTAAATTATTTATATACTCAGTTGCTGATTGTTTATCAAGGAATCCTGGGCATTTAGGATGTTTGGCACCAATATTTGATATATAGAACATACATTGTATGCAAACAGGTTTGCGATAACATTTTTCACATAAAGGTTTAATTGATTGGTAATACATCGAATATAAAGATGCTATTTTCTTTAGGTCCAAATCAATTCCATTGGTATTTACGTGTCCTAATACATGCTTTTGATCTATTCGTTCACAAGCTAATATATTCCCCTTCACTGTGACAAATAATTTTTTTCCAAAAGGAAGGCAAGTCCCTGTTGGATATATATTATAGGGAGTCTTTTTTAATAAAGAGTTATGGGTAAAAAAGACATTTCCAGATAAATATTTAACTACTCTAAATAAATCCATAATTTCTATAGAAGAGTTGAAAAAATCTTCATCCAAACTAGATATGTCTGAGGAAATTTTGTGGTACATTTCTTCAAAAGTTTCTTTTTGCGTATCTATAATTCCAAAATTGTTTAATTCTGATATACTTGGATATTTCTCGAAGTTATCAAAGATAAATTTTCTTACAGCTTGTGTTTCGTTGCGATTGTGTAATACGGAATTAAAAGTTATATGTTTGTTAAAATATTCAGGATAATGTTCTTTAAGAGATTGTATATTCCTAAAAACGCGTTTAAATGAAGCATTTCCAGCATGGTCTGTTCGATAACTATTTCCCCATTCATCTCCATCTAGACTTATTAATATGTCAAACTGTTTTTCAGCAAGGTAATCTTGATATTTATCTAATAATACAGCATTTGACGTCATATTATATCTAAATATAGTATCGGGTATTGGTTGTAATGATTCTAAATAATTAACAATTTGTTTAATGAGTGGCATATTCAACAAAGGTTCCCCACCATAAAAACCAAATATAATCTTACGTGGAGAGGTAATACCCGGATGAACTGACCAAATATTATAGAGATAGTCTATAATTTTTTTAGCCATTTCAAAATCCATAAATGTATTCTCTCGTTTTTCATGCGTGCTATAAAGTGAACCATATCCGCAATATTTGCAATTTAGATTACAAGCATCAGTTACTTCAAAGGTTAACTGTTCCAAGTTTACTAGTTTGCTGAATATCTGTTCTTCTGTTAGTTTGTAGATATAATTAAATTCTTTGTTTTTATTCAAATCTAATACTAATTTGTTTCTTTCCATCTTTTTTCAATTTAAGTTTCACCAATACCGGGTTGCTGTCTTCTGTCAAACCAGGAAAAGGAGGCTTCGCACCTTCTTCAAAGAAATCGGGAGTACTGATTAATACATACAGATAACCGTTCCTTTGGAAATGACAGCATAAGGGGAGTCTGATTGATTTCAAACAATCATCTAAATCATTTTTAAAGGAGTTCGGGGAACACGTTAAGGCTTTTTCTCCTATTTTGCAGAAACCTGTTTTACAGTCTTTCCGGTATCCGTCTATATCATTATAGGCAAAAAGGACTCCGGTGGGAAGTGGAGACACCTCGAACACTCGATATACTCCTTCAACATCTCTCCTTGCCATATCACCCATTGTTATTGCCATCAGATTGGCATAGTCAGCATCTCTTTGATGGTGTTTTATTACATACCATGGTTCCCATTTCAGGGCATCTGTGGTTCTAAATATAGTATCCTGATATACATGACGCATGTATAAGTTAGAGTCTATCTTATTGTAGTATAGAGGATATTCTCCTCCAAACGCGAGATACATCCCTTTTGTCGCTTTGATATGAGACAAATGATTCGGCATTTTATAGATAATGCTGTCGTTGGAACGAGACCTGACATACCACAAATAAGGACCGTCCAAATTGATTTCTTCTCCACGTTTAGGATAATGGTATTCATAATAGAATACGTCTTTGTCTTCTATGCTGGCAATGAAACGTTTATGATTGTCTAAACTGTCTATCGTGCGAAAATCTCCCATATATGTTCCCTCCAACGAATATTGTTTGAAATTGACACCGTAGTTATTAACCAGCATGAATTGTTGTTCTGAATTGTAAACAGGGTCTCCAAACGGTAGTATGACCTCTTTCGGTCCTTGCCCCACATTGAAGAGCGATTTGATAAATTCCCCTTTGGGATTATATTTGTAGACAAGGCTGCCTTCTTTTATATAGATATTTTCATTTTTGTCGACATAAAGGTGAAATGTAAGAGCAATCTCTGGCAATAATGGTTCTTCTGACAGGCGGATATAACTGATACTATCCGCAAAATCAGACAACATTTGGGGTGTCTCCGAAATCTCAAGTTCGGACATATCAATTATATAAGGAGGTTGAACTTCAGCGTCATTCTGCATGACTTGCTTTTGTGCGGGAGTACAGCCTATTAATATAAATAAGAGTATACAAAAATATTTCATGCTTAATTTGTTTTATTAAATAAAGGGGAACTATGTTTATAATCAAAAGTTTAATTAAACATATCTTCCCCCCTTAATTTATGCATTATATATTCGATGCAATTGAATATGTGCCACCGTTTCTGCATACACACATGACTTCATTGGGACCAGTAATGGTATAACCATTGTAGTCATTAGCATTTTGATTTGCAGTTGAAGATGGTGTTCCTGTACTAGAGCAGGAACCACATCTACATGAACCCGGAGTGCCACCACCCAACAGCAGCCCTTCTTGTCTTTTTCCCAACTCAACTTTATCAAGTTGCTGAAGGGATAATTTACGAAGTTTTTTCATCGTACTTAAAATTAATGATTAATATTAAACAATATACTGAGTATTAACTCATTCGTTATTATATAGCAGCATTACTTTTAAACGCATTGTATTCAATGAATAATATTTTTCAAAACGGTGTCTGGCTCGCTTTCCAAGAAAGCCTTTATTGGCTAAGGCACTCAATATTGACTCACTTAATTTATCCGTACAAAGCGATATTTCTTCTCCGCCTATCTTTAAGGGTATTTTATATCCTTCTTCTATCATTTCACTTATTCCCATTGCATCAGTTCCTACTAAAGGAATACCATGCATCAACATTTCAATGCCTACATAACTGCATTGCTCCTGACAGGAAGGCAAAACACCGATATCAGCTATTTGATAAAATCTGTATAATTGATCTTTTCTCAATTTCCCTGTAAAAATAACTTTTCCCCATATACCATTACATAACCCCAAATAATCAGAAATATTGCCGTCTCCTACAATGATTAATCTAGCTTCCGAGTATTTGTTCAGTATTTTTTTGAAGGCATCAATCAGCCAATGAATACCTTTTAACTGATTTACACGTCCTACAAATAGAATAATCTTTTCACTTTCTGTAAAACCCAGCTCTGCTTTTATTTCTTTTTTGTCTTTGTTTGACAATGCTGTCTGTTCGTCAGACAAGCCATTGTATATTAACTCTATTTTTTCTATTGGTACATTGTAAATTTCATAGAGAAAGGATTGGGTTTCATCACATAAGCAAATTACTTTGTCTACTTCATTATAAAACCGTTTGTCGTTCAGATATTCTTCATATATTTGTCTTTCGAAAACATCTCGTTCCTTTTCTTCTTGAGATAAAATAGCTCGGAAACGATGGATATTTCCACTCAAATCAAAACACCATGGCAGGTAATGTAAGGTCAGTATGGTACGGCAGCGCGGAAAACGATTTTTTAATGCTTCCGCTAGCCATATATGGTAAGAGTAATTGAAATGAAAAATAAGTTCTCTATTTGGAGCAATATAAGATGCCAAAACATAGGCTACGCTTCGAGCATATCGTCTATAATCCTTTTCTAAGGCATGAATCTGTATAGTTGGGAGCAATAGATATCTCACACCTTCGATATGCTTTTCCATTAACTCGTCTTTTTGAGAATCGAGCATGATAACTGTAACTTGTATTTTTATACAAGTCTGCAAGCAGTATAATAATTGAGTGATATAGGTACCTATACCGTATTGCCCTGCTTTACTATTGTTCGTTATTATGTATAACTCTTTCATCCCATATTAATTTTAGTCCATTCTGCCACGATAGCTTTTCCATATTCGTAGAAACTACGATTCTTTGCATTATATCGGAAGGTGAATAACTATTTGCTCCTTTCTGTTTTAATGTGCCTCGGAAACGAAGATAATGTTCCATAATATTCATATATTCAAATTGTTGCAATTCTATTCTTTCATCTATTATTTCCAAAGCTTCATCTGCATTTCCTTCTACAAAACCTTGTTGAAGCAGATAGAGTATTCCCCATCCAATTTCGCAAAGTTGGCTAAATGAAATATTGTCAGTTATATCTTCATAGATATCATCTAAAAGCTCTCCAGCAAAATCTTCGTATAAACTATTTCCGGTATATCGTGCATAATGAAAGAAGAAAATGACCATTCCCATCTTGCCGTTGTATAGTCCTAGATCAGAGTAAAAAGAACCATAAAACAGGTAATGATTGGCTATTTTTTCTAATAAAACATCATCACGCCTCATATTCTCTTTATGGGAATGTTATCATTCTATGCGGATAATCCCCTGCATATAACGGCTTCCTTTTTTTAGTTGTATAGCATACTCTCCTTCATTCCAATTATCAATAAGAATGGGATAAGTGGTATACTCGGAAACGGCAGTTACATTATAGTAAATAACATTGCCCAAAGAGTCTGTTATTATTACTTCCAAATCATTTAATCCCTCTTCGGAATAGATATAGATGTTCTGTCCGTCTATGGATAGTTGAGGGGCAAATGAAATAGAACGTTCGTCCTCGATATTCCATCCATCTTCAATAGAGACAAGTGTGTTCTCCGCTATTAACTTATATGGAAAGAGAAGAAGAAAAGCTGTTAATACTAATACAGTGTTTTTCATATTTTGCAGTTCGTTTTAAAGTTTAGGCAAATATGAAAAAAAGATTTTAATGTATCATCAAGAGTCAGTACACTTTTAGTACACAAATGGCTTGCCGTGCTATTCTAAAGTACACAATTAGTACACTGTGGATCGTAGTCTACTGTAAATCAGAAATTAAAGCATCCAGTTCTTCGGTAGAGCTTTGTTCTCCCAGTAGTCTCTTTGCAAGGCGGGTGCGAGCATTACTTATGGCAGCTTTGGTGCGATTGGTGAAAATGGCAATATGGGTTGGTGGGATTGAAATCTTCATGAGATAGCATATTTGCAGTTCGATGACTGATAATTTTGGAGATAACTCATATAGGCATTTGCTGAAGTTGGGATAGGCAGTGTCAACCTCTTTTTGTAGCTCGGACCACTTCTCTTCAGTCATTTTGCTGTCTGCCTGGGTACATGCCTGATGGAAAAAATGATAGATGGAAGTCTGACGCAGGGAGTCTTGTAAAACTTTTTGTTTTTTCAGGCTGGCGATAATTTCTTGGTTTTTAGCTTCCAGTTGCTCTTTTTGAGCAAGGAGCAAGTCTTGCAGGGCTTTTGCTTGCTCTAATTCTTTTATTTTGCGGATGTTTTCTTCATGGGCTTCCATGCTCATTGCTTCTCGCTCTTCTTTTAGTTTGTTACACTTGTACGTTTGTAAGCGAGTAGCTTGTACTTTCTTTCGGTAATAGAAATAGATACCGACAGCTACCCCCGCGATGGCTAGGGATATACAGCCAAGTATCCAAGAGAGAGCATTCTTCTTTTCATTTTTCAGTAGGAGTGTATAGTTCTCTTTCTGGATGTGCTGATAATTATACAATGAATTTATTTGGGCAATCGCTTCTGTTCGGGTAATCTCCTTAATGGAGTCTGCCAACAGTTGGGCCCGCTGGATATAGGTTATGGCTTGAGGATAATTGTGTTTTTGAATTTCAATGGATGATAAATGCCGGTAGGCACTATGCTGTTTGTAAATATCACCATATTCAATGGCTTGATGCAGGTAATAACAGGCGGAGTCCCACCGGGCTTCACCCCGATAGACATCGCCTAATACCAACAGGGCATTTTCCATATCCGGTTGATGATTGAGGGCGGTAATAAGCATTTGTTTGGCGGAATCGGCTTTTGCCAAGCTATAATAGTAAAAACTGCCTAATTCTCCTAAAATGCGATATGCTTTATGAGGACTGCGAACGGACAATACTGTGCGGTATGCTTTTCGATAATAATGAAGCGCGCTGTCCTTTTGATGCTTGGCATCATACATGCGTGCAATATCTCTTAATGCATAGGAGATTTTGTCTTTTTTCCCTTGTGCCAGATAACAGTTTACCGATTCTCTATTGGCTTGCAATGATTCATCGTAAAGCCCTTGATAAGCAAACAAGGTTCCCATTTGATTATAGGTTCGTGCCATTAAATCGGCGGATTGCTTCCTGTCAGCGGCCGGCAGTTCCTTGCTCCGGCTAATTACTTCATGAAAGGCACCCAAAGCACTCGGGGCATCATGCAGGTCGCGATATACACTGCCTTGATAATAGTATGCCTCTATCTGTTTGTTCTTGTCGCCATGCTCATTGTAGTATTTCACAATAAGGTTGACAAGCGAATCGGAGGTATGGCGGATATACAGTTTGTCTTTTGCCTTGATGGTGAGCAAATGATAGTACATTTGCGTTTCTTCGGGTTCACGCCAGATGCTGTCTTTCAGTAAAGAGAGATAATGCAGGGCGCTGTCGGGGGCTGTTTCCACACAGCTTTGGGCTTGCTCCATGAAAAGCGGATAAGGGCGGTGGCGCGAACACCCCAATGACAGACTTATTCCAATGAATAATATGAAAACTAAACATGCCTTCATTAGGAGCAAAGGTACAAAAGTTTTATTAAAAGCAATATTGTTCTTCAAAAAACTTTAGGTGCCGACCGTATGTCTTCTTACGGAGATTTCATTGCTTTAAGCGATACATGCGATGAAGCAACTGCACGACTCATCAACCGTGAAGTATCGGATGGTGTCATTGCTCCTGACTATACGCCTGAAGCGCTCGAAATCTTGAGGCAGACACAGACTAAATCCTCACTTGCTTTACAGCTGTGTAAATCCGTGTTACCATCCATCGAAAAAAATCGTCTTAAAATTTATACCCCACTGTTACAAGCCCGGTGATATTTTCCCCTTGAATTTCTTTGTGAAGTCTGCACAGCCCTAACCGTCCTTCCACTCCTATCATATAATGCCGGTATTCCACCGACAGCCCCATCCCCACTCCATAATCGAAGCGGCGCAGATCAAGCCCGTCTTTGCCGAAAGTATCTATTTCAATCACATTTCCTGTACTCCAGTCCGGTGTGGAAGATGATGACCAACTGTAGCCTAAGGCCTTGGTTTTTCCGCCAATCCCCCATGCTCCATAGGGACCCGCAGCAACAAGTATATGAGTGTTCCGGTCCATCGCAAACCGGGCCGCCACCATTACGGGCAACTCCAGATAGGATGCATTGACCTTCGCCTGAGCGGAAGTTCCATCTGTTTCAACAATTGTATGGTTCGTCCCTTTGGAAACAAACGAAACACCTGTCTGTAAAGACCAGACCTTATCAAAAGGACATTCCAAACCCACACCCAATTTGTATGCCAGCTTTACTTTGGGAGATCCCATATTATCACCTATAATATTGGCCATGCCGATACCGGCTTTTACACTCCAATCTATCTGATTCTGGGCCGGCGCCACCCTTGCTGCCAGCATGAGCAGTGCAAGAAAAAGGAGTTTCCTTACTATCACCTTATCTGTTAATGCCATATCCAAAAAGTTTGTGTTCTTAATTATATCTGCAAATATAGCTTTTATTTTATAAACCACCTTTTATATAAAAAAAGAAGGCTGCTTCTTCCTGAAAGAGAAACAGCCGTTCTTTTATATGACGTATCAATCTGTGATCAGAATTTATAACCGATAGTAGCTAATGCAGAAAGGTTATAAGCACCAGCGCCACTGGCTACTTTAGTAAAGCTGGTACCGGTCTCCACACCTACTACTATTTTACCAAATTCAAAGGCGACTCCCAAACCCAGACCGGCATCGAATCTCTTCAAGCCGTCATCACCGAAAGTATCAGCCTTTTCGGACACACCGTCTATTTTAGCTTTTCCTCCAACTCCATAAGCCAGATACGGACCACCTTTGAAAAGAAGATCAAAATTGCTGGCTGTATGTATCCGGGCACCCACCATCAAAGGCAGTTCCAGATAAAGCTGGTTGATCGTCACATCGACCACGTCCCAAGCGTCAGTTACTCCATTGCCTTTCACACCTTTAGAAATAAAGTTCAAACCTGTCTGGAAAGACCATACATCAGTATTAGCAAAAGGTACTTCCAAACCTACACCCACTTTATAAGCAAATTTAGCATCCGTTCCGTCCGTATCATCACCATACCAGCTTGATATACCGATACCCGCATTTACATTCCATTTCAGATTTGATTGTGCGGAAACACCTATTGTAACCAATGACAATAAGATAAAAAAGGCTAGTTTCTTCATGATTGTTTGTTTTTAGTTAATAATAAATTTTAGTTCCCAATTCGTTTGTGTCATAATTATGTTCACAAATATAAGCTTTATTTTGAAAACTTGCTCTAATGTACAAAAAAAATGAGCGAAATCTTTCATCTTATAAAAGAAGTCCGCTCATCAAGTTATACGAATGCAGTCACACCATGACTGATAATCAGACACACCTATCTTTATATTTCATCTCAATTTATTAACAACCAAGCCTGCACAAAAGTTTGATCCTTACTTATTCTTATGTCTGTTAGCACGTTTTTTACGATACTCAGCTTTCATCTTGGCAGAACCCGACCCATGCAGTCCTGTTATATAACTTTTCTTTTTAGCCTTGGTCTTCACTTTCTCTTCTTGCTTACCACCAGGTGATTTTCCACCTTTGAATACAATTCCTTCGGTAATTACTTTTTCTATATCCATCGTCTTATTTTTTAGGCGTTAATTTCGGTTTTACTATCACTCCATTGCCGGCTTTGGTGCAAACGATTTCCGTTTTGCGCAACGTACGGTCTTTCATATCAAAAATCAGGTTCGGATTGAAAGGCTGTCCATCTATCCGGAATTCCAGATGAAGATGTTCGGTAGTGGCACGTCCGGTTCTGCCTGTCAGCCCCAGCGCGTCACCGGCCTTCACCACATCACCGGATTTTACCAAGTTCCGGGAGTTGTGACTATAAATACTTTCCAATCCATTATCATGCCGCACGACAACCACATTTCCATAAGCCGCGTATGCTTTCGCCATACGTACCACTCCGTCAAACGCACAGCGGATCGTATCATTGGCCTTGGTCTTTATATCCGTTCCGCTGTGCCCCCGCCGGGCTCCGTATGCAGAAATCACTTTACCACCGGGAAGAGGAAAACAATATTCATTATCTTTTATACTATCCAGATGAATAGAGAAACTTTTGCACCCATTAAAAAGACCGGGAGTCTTGACTCTGATATGGTTCACTTCCATCGCGGTAAAATTACTCTTGACCGGACCTCCGGCCCATGCCGCCACACTGATAAACAATAAAAATAACAATTGTGTGCTTTTCATTATCTCATTTCAAAAATAAATTAATTCCTCATCCTTGGACGCTGCAAACTCTTTCAAGAGGTCCAACATATAATCTGCCGCTTCCTGCAAACCTTCCTTGCCGCTATATCCATTAATAATGGCCAGCAGATGCGTTGTTCCCGCCTCCAGTTTGGTACGCTCGTTATCACTGGTAGGCGTACCGATTCCGCCCACATCATCTCTGTAAACGGGCATTCCCTCAATGTTCAGTTCTCCACGTCCTATCCCTTCGTAGGGTTCTCCGGCTTTACCGATACCCAGCACCAATGTATCTCCTTGTATTTTGTCCGCATCAAAGCCGCCGATGGAATATCCGTAACGAATAGACACCAAATTAATCAGATCCACCAACGTATCTATCTGGTACAAGGGAATCCCACGCAGGATTCTACGGCAAAGCGCTTCCCCCGACGGACGGTAACGGCTAGGGTCTTTTCCACATTTCTTGTAAGCCTCCCGGGTGGCATGGATCGTAACCATGTCCTTGATGGAATCCGTAGTGTACATTTCACGGTAGCGTACAGTGAACTCGTCTATCTTTTTCCACAAAGATTCGCTATAGGCAGTGTTCTTTACCGTAGCACGAATGGCTATACCGGCAAACTGCGGACAGGCTTTCTTTATTTCTTCCGATACTTTTATTTCCATATTCATTTTTATACTGCGTTGTTCTAATGAGTATTCCTCAGACACCTAAAAGTATGCCCGACAATATCCTTCCCGACCGGATTCCTTGCCGGCGGGCCGAAAAGAAATCATCGTTGTTATGATACGTACAAATGCCGGATATCTCAATATTTTCAGGCTTCACACCGTATGCCAGCAACTGCTGACGGTTGGCCTCCCACAAATCAATGTGCCATTTCGCTTCCTTACGGACAATCAGATCCATATCAAACCCCGCCTCATAAAAAGCCTGATAAACTTCATCTCCTACCTCAAAAGCCTCCAATGAGATACTGGGGCCGATGCAGGCAATGAGGTCTTTTCCTTGCGAGCCGTATTGATGGTTCATGACCGCAACAGTCTTCTCTACAATCCGGGCCACCGTACCACGCCATCCGGCATGAATGGCAGCCACTGCCTTCTTCCGGGTATCGTATAGCAAAACAGGAACACAATCGGCCGTAGATACACACAAGCAATAACCGGGAATGTCTGTTACCAATGCATCCACTCCTTCCAATTCAGTATTTACATGAACAGCATCCACAACTTTCACACGGTCGCTATGGGTTTGATGCGGAATTACAAGTTCCACCGAATCCCCAGGCAGCAAGCTACGCAGCAATTCCCGGTTGCGGTTCACATCTTTCACCTCATCTCCGCAATATCCGTTACAATTGAACGAAGCATAGTTCCCCTTACTACATCCTCCGTGACGGGTGGTAGAGAAACAAGAAATGTTGGGATATGTCTTCATCAGCTCATATCCCAACATTTTATTATCTGATGTCAGCCGTTTCATTTCTTTCCCTCTTCTTCGTTCCAATCCTCGTCTTCATATTCATAATCGAAATCATCATCGGCATCTTCCTCATATTCATATTCAAAATCCTCATCCTCGCCCATGTCCTTCAGCTCTTCCTGGAGTTTGGCCACGTCTTTGGCGCGATGGACAATGGTTTCCGTACGGACACCTTCCAACCGGTTGCTGTCCTTGTTCAATTCCGTCCATAAAATATCCTTCAGTTGCTGTATCCCCATACCGGTCACCGATGAGATAAAGATATGCGGAACATTATCCGGCAAAGTCGGTTCCAACATGGCAATCAGCTCTTCGTCCAGCATGTCACTTTTAGTAATGGCAAGCACACGTTGTTTGTCCAACATTTCCGGGTTAAAGGTAGCCAACTCATTCAACAGGATTTCATATTCCTTGCGGATGTCGTCCGTATCACCCGGTACCATAAAGAGCAACAAAGAGTTACGTTCTATATGACGCAGAAAGCGGAGTCCCAATCCCTTTCCCTCACTGGCCCCTTCGATAATTCCGGGAATATCCGCCATGACAAAAGATTTTCCTTCACGGTAGGACACGATACCCAGATTCGGTTCCAGTGTGGTAAACGGATAATTGGCAATTTTGGGACGTGCCGCCGATACGGTAGACAATAAAGTAGACTTCCCTGCATTCGGAAAACCCACCAAACCTACATCAGCCAACAGCTTCAATTCCAGAATCACCATCAGTTCCTGCATGGGTTCTCCCGGTTGTGCAAAGCGCGGTGCCTGACGGGTCGCTGTACGGAAGTGCCAGTTTCCCAATCCTCCACGCCCTCCTTTCAACAGCGTTATTTCTTGTCTGTGTTCGGTGATATCACAGATATATTCACCTGTTTCAGCATTATAAACCACTGTACCACAAGGAACTTCAATCACTTTGTCTTCACCATCTTTTCCAAAGCTCTTGTTCTTTGAGCCATTGCCGCCGTGTGTAGCAAACACGTGGCGGTCATACTTCAGGTGAAGCAATGTCCAATAATTGCGGTTTCCCCGCAAAATCACATGACCTCCTCTACCGCCATCACCACCGTCAGGGCCACCATTGGGTACATACTTTTCACGACGCATGTGCGCAGAACCTCGCCCGCCCTTACCCGAGCGGCAATATATCTTCACATAATCAACAAAATTCGATTCAGCCATAATTAATAATTTGCTAATTTTTCAATTTGCCAATGTGCTAATGAAGCTGCGCGCATGTACCGCATGGTAATTGGCACACTACTACATCAGCACATTAGTACATTATTATAATTTTTCAACAACTGCAACAATGTCGGCAAAAATAGCATCCATCGTACCCAAACCGTGAATGTGCTGATATTTACCTTCGTTCTTGTACCAGTCAATCAGCGGAGCCGTCTGCGAATGATAAACAACCAAGCGTTTCTTTATTGTTTCTTCGTTATCATCAGCACGTCCCGATTCCTGTCCACGCTTAATCAGTCGAGTCATCAGTTCTTCTTCGGGTACGTCCAGATCCAACATAACAGATACTTCCTGTCCACGTTCAGCCAACATTTTTTTCAACGCCTCTGCCTGAGCGATGGTTCTGGGGAATCCATCAAAAATAACCCCTTTGCTTTCCTTGAAGCTATCCAGCGTGCTTGCCAGAATATCAATAATCAATTCATCAGGAAGCAACTGGCCCTGATCAATATATCCTTTGGCTGTCTTGCCTAATTCTGTGCCATTCTTAATTTCAGCACGAAGCACATCCCCTGTTGAAATGTGGTTAATACCGAATTTTTCTACTATACGTTCACTCTGAGTTCCCTTACCCGAACCCGGAGCTCCAAAAATTACAATGTTCAACATCTTGTTTTACCTTTCATTTTTATATTTAGTTGTACAAATTTCATTCCATTACGGTGTAAATGTCCCGATAGTTACGTCCCAAACCGTCATAATCCAGGCCATATCCCACAATAAAATCATTGGGAATACGCATGGCCACATAATGTATATCCAACTCCACCTTCAATTTATCAGGTTTCAGCAATAAGGTAGCAATACGGATTTCTTTCGGTTTCCTAGCTTGCAATGTTTCCAACAAGTGTTTCGTTGTCACCCCGGTATCCACTATATCCTCCACAATCACCACTGTACGGCCCTCAATATCATCATTCAAACCTACTAATTCTTTTACTTTTCCGGTAGAAGAAGTCCCAGCGTACGAAGCCAGTTTCACAAAAGAAATTTCACTAGGGATGATAAGGTTACGCATCAAATCGGCTGCAAACATGAATGCACCGTTCAACACACTTAAAAACAAAGGATTCGTTCCTTCTAAATCCCGATTAATCTCACTCGCTACCCGTGCCACTTCTTTTAAGATCCGTTCTTCAGGAATAAAAGGAGTGAAACGTTTATCTTTGATTTGAATGGTATTCATAACCTCTATTTTATTAAATTGCTGCAAAAATAACATTTTTATTCCAAGTATCGAAGTATTCACATAACCTCTTTTTGTAAATAGTGTTATCTTTGCAAACGCAAACAAAAGAGATTGTCATGAAAATTATTTCGAGCACCCAACTAAAAGAACTGGACAAGTACACAATAACCAAAGAGCCCATTTCCTCCATTGATTTGATGGAACGGGCGGCGGAAGCATTATCTCGTGTCATTACCCACCGATGGAATACTTCTTTCCATATTGTAGTATTCGCCGGGCCGGGAAATAATGGAGGCGATGCGCTTGCCGTAGCCCGTATATTGTCTAGCCGCAACTATCACGTAGAAGTTTTTCTGTTTAATACCCAAGGAAAACTATCGGAAGAATGTCAGACCAATCTTGAACGGTTAAACGAATGCGGCCCAGTCTATTTTACTGAAGTAAGCACACAGTTTGACCCTCCTGTCCTGACAGAAAAACATCTGGTAATAGATGGCTTATTCGGTTCCGGACTCAATAAGCCGCTAAACGGCGGATTCGCCGCTGTAGTGAAATATATCAATGCCTCCAAGGCACAGGTAGTAGCCATTGATGTACCTTCAGGATTAATGTGCGAGGACAACACTTATAACATCCGTCAAAATATGATACGTGCGGATGTCACCCTCAGCATCCAGTTGCCCAAGCTATCTTTCCTCTTTCCCGAAAACGAAGACATTGTGGGAGACTGGCAGCTACTGGACATCCGGCTGAGAAAAGACTTTATTGATATGGCACAAAGCCCCTACCATATCACAGAGGAAGAAGAAATGCGCAGCCTTATCAAACCACGGAAACGGTTTGCCCACAAGGGAACATTCGGCCATGCATTGCTCATTGCCGGTTCCTACGGCATGGCAGGAGCCTCCATCCTTTCTGCCCGTGCCTGCCTGCGTTCAGGAGTAGGATTACTGACTGTCCATGCACCTATTCACAACCATGATTTACTTCAAACAACTGTTCCCGAAGCCATTGTACAGACTGATATACACGACCATTACTTTGCCGAACCCGTAGACACTGACCATTACCAGGCCATTGCCATCGGCCCTGGATTAGGACAAGAAGAAGATACGGCATTGGCCATGATGGAACAAATACAAGGTTGTCCGGTACCTCTAATACTGGATGCGGATGCCATCAACATTCTCAGCACCCACCGCAACTGGCTCAGCCGGATACCGAAGCGTTGTATCCTCACCCCTCATCTAAAAGAGTTGGAAGGACTGATAGGTAAATGTATGGATACTTACGAACGGCTGACGAAAACTAAAGAACTGGCCACCTATCTGCAAAGTTATATCATTATAAAGGGTGCATGGAGTGCAGTTGTCACTCCCGAAGGAAATTGTTATTTCAATCCTACCGGAAATCCGGGAATGGCAACTGCCGGAAGCGGTGATGTGCTAACCGGTATTCTGACCGCTTTATTGGCACAGGGATATACCCAAGAAGACGCATGCCGTTTGGGGGTCTATGTACATGGTCTGGCAGGAGATATTGCGGCAGAGGAGAAAGGAGAAACAGGACTTACCTCAAGTGATATTATTGATTCATTACCCGCCGCATGGAAGAAATTAACAGGAACAAAAAGCAGATTTGCAAAAGAATAGCTATATTTGCTTACATATATGATAGAATATAGAAATATGAAAAAAGGATTAATCGCAGCAGGACTACTGATTTCATTGAGCGGCACCGCACAAGATGTCAGTACATATACTCCCGGAGCTATGGGGGAAGGAGTCGTTTATTACTTGCCTAAGACCGAAATAGAATTGCAAGTCACTGCAACCAAGATTGCCTACACTCCCGGAGAATTCTGCCAATACGCAGACCGCTACCTGCGCCTGACCAGCATTTCATCCCAACCGGAAGAATATTGGGAAATAAACAGTATCAAGGTTAATTCCATAGGCATTCCTGATCCGGACAATGCATACGCTGTAAAACTGAAAGACAAAAGTGCCGCCTCGCAAGTAGAATTGACTCCTGAAGGAATCATAAAGGCCATCAATACCACTTCTCCTATAGAGAAAACACCTGTGGCAAAGGTTACCGATACGGCCAAAAAACGTATTGACCCGCGCAGTTTTATGACCGAAGAGATTCTGATAGCCGGTTCTACCGCTAAAATGGCCGAATTGGTGGCAAAAGAAATCTACAATATACGAGAAAGTAAAAACAGCCTGACCCGCGGACAAGCAGATTATATGCCCAAAGACGGAGCTGCTTTAAAACTCATGCTGGACAATCTGGACGAACAGGAACAAGCCATGATGCAAATGTTTGCCGGAGCAACAGAACGCACAGAAAAGACGTTTACCATCCGCGTGAAACCGGAAGCCGGCATGGAAGAAAAAGTAGTTTTCCGTTTCTCGAATAAACTAGGGATGCTGGATGCTGATAATTTAGCAGGTGAACCTTATTATATCTCTATTGTGAATCAAGAGGCACTGCCACCGGCTGATCCGAAAGCTAAAGAAAAAAAGAAAGTAGAGGGGATCATCTACAATATTCCGGGGAAAGCCCAGGTTACCGTATTCACTCCAAGCAAACGCTATTTTGAAGGAGAACTGCCTGTGACACAATTTGGGACAACAGAATGTTTGGTAGATAACCTTTTTAATAAAAAAGTAAACACACGAGTTATCTTTAATCCTAATACCGGAGGGATTGTGAAGATTGACAAAGACTAAAACTCCACCTCACCCTTACATAACAAAATGAGATTGTCCTGAAACAGGACAATCTCATTTTCACTAAAAGGCAACCAATTATTTTTTGATATTTGGTTCTTCCAATCCATACCCCTTTTTCTTATTCTCACCTTTCAACCACAAAGCAAAAAACAATGCAGCCACACCAAAGCCTGCAAAGATCCACATGGGAAGTGTATAATCATACGTCTGCATCCCATCTACCACCGGTCCTTTGCAATACTCATTCAAGACAAAACCAATCAAAGCAGGCACACCCATCAATCCCCAGTTTTGCACCCAGAAGATCAATGCGTAAGCTGTACCCAACTGCTTTTCCGGAATAATCTTAGGAACAGAAGGCCACATGGCCGATGGTACCAAAGAAAAGCCAATACCCAATACAATCATAATGATCGTAGCAAACCACCATACATTCAAGATAGGTAACGCAAACATGGTATGAACAAAAATCAACAGCACGGAACCGATGATCATCAATGTAGCTCCCTTGCCTATACGGTCATATACATTACCGAAGAACGGAGTAAGGAACAAGGTTCCCAACGGCAACAGACTAGGAATAGTGCCTGCCAATTCCGGATCTACATTATATTTCTGCACCATCAGGTCTGTAGCATATTTCAAGAAAGGGAATACGGCAGAATAAAACAACACACACAGCAACGCAATCAGCCAAAATCCTTTATTGGTAACAATCAACCAAATATCTTTCATACGGAAAGGCTCTTCAGGTTCAGTTCCTCCCTCTTCCAAAGAAGCATCCAGCTTCTTGTCGTAGAAAGTATAAATAAAGAACGCCACCGTGCCGATACAAAGCATGATAAGACACAACAACAATGGAGCAGGGATATCAGGATGAAACATTCCCTCACTATCAGTAATTCCAAAGAAAGTAGCGATAGGAACCGTAACAGCCAGAGCCAGCATCGTACCTAAACGGGCTGTCGCCATCTCCATGCCCATGGCCAAAGCCATTTCTTTTCCTTTGAACCACTTCACAATAATTTTTGAGACCGTGATGCCTGCAATCTCTACACCGACACCAAATATAGCATATCCCAACGCAGCCATTCCTACCTGGGTTTTCATTCCAAGCAAAGTGCTTCCCTCGGCAAACGTAGTAGAAATAGCATAATATTTTAATCCACAGCCCAACACCATCAAAAGACAGGCTCCCATTCCGGTGAAACGCACTCCCATCTTATCCAAAATGATACCACCGATAATAAGCATAAAGGCAAAGACATTGAACCAACCGTATGCGCTGGTAAAAATACCATAATCCAGGCTATCCCACAACAACTCCTTTTCAAGCATCGGTTTTAAAGGGGACATTACATCGGTCAAGAAATAACCGCATAGCATGGTGAAAGCCACCAGCGCCAATACACTCCACCGAAGAACTTTGGAGTCATTGAGTTTTTTTTGAATTTGTTCTTTCATTTTTTTTATGAGAATTTTGATTAATAGTTTTTCATGTTCAGTGGACAAAGATACAGTTTTTTAGGCAGAGAAGCCTCTTTCCATAAAAAAGTTCTATCTTTGCATGACGATTAAATCGTTTTATTATAGGAAATCGTCATAAAATTACTTTTTATAAACTTAACTTTATTGATCATGAAAAAAAGCAAAACATTTCTTGTTTGCGCCATGTTGAGTGGCAGCGTCTTATTTTCATCATGCATCGGTTCTTTCGGATTATGGAATAGCTTGAAAGACTGGAACCAAGGGGTAAGCAACAAGTTTGTCAACGAACTTATCTTTCTCGCTTTCCATATTGTTCCTGTTTATGAAATCGCTTATCTGGCAGATGTATTGGTTTTAAACTCCATCGAATTCTGGAGCGGCTCCAACCCTATAGCTTCTATCGGTGAAGTAAAAACAGTGCAAGGAGAAAATGGCGAATATTTGGTTAAAACCAACGAGAACGGTTATACCATTACCAAAAAAGGAGAAGACAAATCTGTAGACTTGGTCTACAACAAAGAAAACAATACATGGAACGCCGTTGCCGGCGGACAGAGCTTCGAACTGGTAAAAATGAACGAAGACGGAACTGCTACCATGCGCCTGCAAAACGGCACCTCCATGACAGTTACCCCTGATGTACAAGGCATTGCCACCGCAAGAATGGCTACAGGAAGTTCCTTGTTCTTTGCAGCAAGATAACAGACACAATGTTATTCAAACACAAAGAAAAGAGGTTGCTCATACAAACAACTTCTTTTCTTTGCATAAAACAATACTACTATGAAGAAACAAATCATGCTAGGAGGCCTGCTCCTATTATTAGGCTCCTGTGCCCCCCAAAACAAGGCGAATGATCCAAATGCTATTGACATTGCCGCAAGTCTGGAACACCTCACAGAATTAAAGACCTCCCAATTGGGAAAACAAATCCGTTATATCCCTTTGGAAACAACAGACTCATCCCTG
Source organism: Bacteroidaceae bacterium (assembly GCA_011959205.1). GTDB lineage: Bacteria > Bacteroidota > Bacteroidia > Bacteroidales > Bacteroidaceae > Phocaeicola. The sequence continues at coordinate 52,846 of BLLV01000120.1, read as the reverse complement.
ATTGGCAACTCCTATTCCATCAAACTGTCTAAAGACCGTATCTTTGTCTCCACCAACGGACGATGCCTGTCATTCGACAAGCAAACCGGGAAATATCTTGGCAACATCGGACACAAAGGGGAAGATCCACAAGGATACAGCGATGCCAGTTGCTTTATTCACCCCCAGACCAACCACCTCTACTTTTACCGCCAGCCCGACAAGTTGGTAAAATATGATGCAAAAGGCAACTATCTAGGACAAGCAAGCCTGCCACAAAATATCTCCTCGACTCTTTACTTCACTTTCGCCGACTCCCTGGTCCTTGCCCATTACGGAGAGGGAATAGGACAACCGCAAGCAAGTGCGTTACTTTACTTCAACGAGCAGGGAGAAATAAAAGACTCCTTGCCGGAATTTGCCAATCCGGGAAACCCCATGGGCATGGACCAGATATCCAGCATCAACGTATTCAAGCAACTACCCGGCAACACCGGTATAGGAGGATTAATCTATATAAATTACCAGAATGGAACAAGGACCGCCCTTCCCATAGACCAGCCTTCACTTTGGCAAAGCAACGGCAGCATACGTTTCAGAAAAGCGTTCAATGACACGATCTATGACATCAAAGGACACGAAGCTACTGTCCACACCACTTTCCATACCGGACAATGGCATTTCCCGGCTGAAAAAATGGGACAAAAAGAAGACACAGACAACTACATCGTTATAACCAGTATTCTGGAAACTCCCAAACATCTCTTCTTTATATCTCTACAAGGATTATATGATAAGAAAAAACCGTTTTACGGTATTTACGACAAAGAAAAACATATTACTTATATGAATGATGCCAATGTGGGGCTGACAGATGACCTGACGCATTTCATGCCTTTCTATCCCATCACTTGTACAGAAGAGGGAGAGTATGCCACTTTATTGGAAATCGAGAAGATAGATGAATGGATGGATAAAAATCCGGGAGTTGTACAAGAAGGGAAGCTAAGCTTCTTACAAGAAATCAATGAAGACTCCAATCCGGTTTGTGCCATAGTGGAACCCTGATATACCCATAAAGGAAAGCCGCTTTCCTCACGGAGAGCGGCTTTCTCTTCCTTCAACACGTTGAAGATAACAGTATGCTAAATTAGTCACAACCTCCGCCCAATGCCTGATAGAGATTGATCACGCCCTGCACTTCAGCAAAGCGGTTGGCAACCTGGGCCAGCTCCGCATTCAGCAAAGTCTGCTGAGCCGTCAAGACTTCCAGATAAGTCGTATTTCCATGCTGCATCAGCAAAGAGGTGCTTTCCAAAGCTTTATTTAATGAATTTATTTGTTTATCATAATAAACTGATTTATCACGGGCCGTCTGATATTTCACCAAAGCCTCGTTCACTTCACTTCCGGCATTCAACAAAGCCTGTTGAAAACCCAGTTTTGCTTCTTCTTGCCGAGCCTTAGCTATCTTTAGCTGTGCTATGTTCGCACCTTTATTAAACAGTGGCTGGGTCAACGAAGCTACAGCCGTTGCAATGAACTTGCCCGGATTGACAATCATACTTCCTGCTGAATTAGTCCATCCCGCACTTCCACTTAAAACAATAGAAGGATAAAAGGCGGAACGAGCCTGATTTGTGGCATAGAAAGCTGCTTCCAACGAACGCTCCGCACTGCGTACATCGGGACGGTTGGCAAGCATTTGCACAGGGATGCCTACCGGGAAATGCTCCTTCAGCATATAAGAACTGTCCCATGTGCCCGTCCTCTCAATAGCATGAGGAGATTCAGCCAACAACAACGACAAACTGTTTTCTACCTGGTTAATTTGTTCTTTCAGATCAAGCACTGAAGTACATATAGTATAATATGTAGCTTCCATTTGTGAAACAGCAGCTTCATTTGCCAATCCGGCTTCCATCAGAGCACGGGTTGCATCTACGGTTTCTTTCCAGGACTTTTCAGTCCGGACAGAAATGTCCAGCTGATTATCCAACATCAGCAAGGTATAGTAAGTATTAGCTATACCGGCTATCAGCTGTGTCCGGACAGCCTGTTTATAGTCACGGCTCTGTTCCAGCAATGCTTTCGCTTGGCGTTTCGCATTACGGATGCGGCCGAAAATATCAATTTCCCAACTTGCCGCCACCGGTAAAGTATAAGTTTGTGCAGCTTTTCCTTTGTCAAAGCTACTTGCTGTCCCCTGAGGTGACAGAGCGAAAGAAGGCAGATAAGCCAATTTGGCTGACAGCATAGCAGCTTCCGCCTCTTTCACACGCCATTGTGCTGACTGCAAATCCGTATTGTTCCGCAAGCCTTGCTCTATCAATTCCTGAAGCCGCGGATCTGTAAAAATCTCCTGCCAGCCCAGATTGCCGATATTATCCACGGTATCAGCAACTGCCACCTCTTCCCCATACAAATTATCGGGCACTTCGGTTGCAGGTTTATATTGGGTATATATGCCGCAGCTACTCAGTGTGAGCGCTGCGACAGTCAGAGTGATGATCTGTTTTTTCATTTTTTCTCTTCGTTTTTGCTTTCGATGTGGTGTTGTCTCTCTTCTTTTGCTTCTACACATTCCTCTTGAATCTGCCAATCGGCCGCCGGCTGAAACTGAATAGGACGTACCTTTTCCTGTAAATATTGGAATACGATAAACAAAGAAGGTACAATAAACAGCAACGCCAGCGTACCGATCACCATTCCACCCACAGTACCTGTTCCCAGCGAACTGTTTCCATTAGCACCTACTCCACTGGCAACCATCAACGGGAACAGACCGAAAATCATAGTCAGTGCCGTCATCAGGATAGGACGCAAGCGGGCTTTGGCGGCAGAAAGTGCAGCGGAAGTCAGGCTCATACCTGCCTTACGACGCTCGGTAGCGTACTCGGTCAGCAAAATGGCAGTCTTAGCAAGCAAACCTATCAACATAATCAAACCGGTCTGCAAATAAATATTGTTCTCCAGTCCCATCATCTTCGCAAACAGGAAGCTACCCATCAGCCCAAACGGAACAGACAACAACACCGCAAACGGAATGAGGAAACTTTCATAAAGTGCACTTAAAATCAGATAAATCATCAAGAAACAGATAGCAAAAATGATAATGGTAGTACCTCCCTGGTCGGTCTCTTCACGGGTAATACCACCAAAGTCGTACCCAAAACCTTTGGGAAGTGCCTGTACGGCAGTTTCCTGAACGGCACGGATGGCATCACCGGTACTATACCCTTCGGCAGGCATTGCATTTACAGCAATAGAATTGAACATATTGAAACGGCTCAGCGATTCTGCCCCATAACTGCGGGTCAATGTCACAAACTGGCTGAGAGGAGCCATCTCGCCATTAGACATACGCACAAAGATATTATTCAACGAGCTTTCATCCACACGATACTTCGGATCTGCCTGAATCATAACCTTATATACTTTAGAGAAACGATTAAAATTTGAAACATACTGCCCACCATAATAGCCGGACAATGTGCTTAGCACAGCATCCGGAGTGATACCGGCACGCTTACATTTGGACGCATCCACTTCTACCGTCCATTGCGGATAACGGATATCAAAAGTAGAGTATGCCATCGCGATCTCGGGACGTTGGTTCAGAGCACCCAGATATTGTTGAGTGGTATTGAAGAAAGTGCCCACATCACCACCTTGTTTATCCTGCATATGGAGTTCCAACGCATTACCCATACCATACCCCGGAATCATACCCGGAGAAATAGCAAATATACTGGCATCCTTGATGTCTGCCGTACGGCCATATACCTGTCCGATTACTGCCTGAACATCATTTTCCTTTCCTTCACGCTCATCCCAAGGTTTCAGTTTCAGAATCAACATACCAAAAGAGTTACCCTGTCCGGCTAGCAGACCATAACCTGCCACACGCTGCACATGCAGCACCTGAGGAATATCCATCATGCGCTTTTCAATACGCATCATTACGTCATTAGTCGTTTTCAATGAACTACCTGCCGCCGTGCTGACATTCACAAATACAACCCCCTGGTCTTCATCAGGCACCAAACTGGTTTTAGTTGTATTCATCAAGAAAGCCAATAGTACTACCGAGGCCGCAAGAAGTGTCCATACCATCCATTTGCGTTTGATAAAGAACAATACCCCTTTCTTATATCGTTCAATCATTGCATCGAAAGCAGCATTGAACGCTTTACGGAAACGTGCTGCAAAATTGTTTTTTTCCGTTCCATCCTCATTGATATACGGTTTCAAGAACAAAGCACACAACGCCGGACTCAAAGTCAGTGCATTGACGGCAGAGATACCTACGGCAACCGCCATAGTCAAGCCAAACTGAGTATAGAACGTGCCGGAAGTCCCACTCATGAACGAAACCGGAATAAACACAGCCATAAATACCAACGAAGAAGAGATGACCGCATTACTGATTCCCTTCATCGCATCAATACTAGCCATATAAGAAGAACGATATCCCACATCAAAACGCGCCTGCACCGCCTCGACGACAACAATGGCATCATCCACCACCGTACCGATCACCAACACCAAAGCAAACAGGGTAATCAGGTTGATACTGAATCCTGCTATGGACATAAAAGCAAATGTACCAATCAAGGACACGATGATCCCCACCAACGGAATAATAGTAGAACGGATATCCTGCAAAAATACATATACAATTAAGATTACCAAAAAAATGGCCTCGAACAAGGTTTTTATCACCTCATGGATAGATGCATACAAAAAGTCATTGGAGCTCATAACCTGAACCATCTCCACCCCTTTGGGCAGATCCTTCCTTGCTTCTTCCAAAAAGGCATCAATATTATTGTTTACTTCTGTCGCATTCGATCCTGCCGTCTGAAAAATCATACAGGAAATACCAGGATGACCATTCATATCCCCATGATAGGCATAGCTTTCCTCGCCCATCTCTATATCGGCAATTTCTTTCAGCTTCAACACTTCGCCATTATCCGAAGACCGGATCACAATTTCCCCAAACTCTTCCGGAGTAATCAGACGCCCTTTATACTTCATTGTATATTGATAAGTTTCATCAGAGTTTTCTCCGAATGAACCGGTAGCCGATTCAATATTCTGTTCAGCCAACACTTGAGTCACATCCGATGGAATCAATTTATACTGGGCCATCACGTCAGGCTTCATCCAGATACGCATACTATAATCACCCCCCATAATCATCATATCACCCACACCCTGGATACGAAGAATAGCAGGTTTCAAGTTAATACTGATATAGTTGGACAAGAATTTCTCATCATACGAATCATCCGGACTATATAGTGAGAACATCTGCAAAATACTGGTCTGCCGTTTTGAGGTAGTCACACCCACCTGCGTTACTTCTGCCGGTAACTGTCCGGTAGCCTTCGATACACGGTTCTGCACATTGACCGCTGCCATATCGGGGTCTGTCCCTTGTTTGAAATACACAGTGATATCCACAACTCCGGCATTTGAAGCGGTAGAAGTCATATAAGTCATATTTTCCACACCGTTAATCGCTTCCTCCAACGGAGCGATAACACTCTTCTGAAGAGTTTCCGCACTGGCACCAAAATAAGAGGTACTTACCTGAATGGTAGGCGGAGCAATATCAGGATATTGTTCGACGGGCAAAGTGAACAGCCCGATGATACCCACTACCACTATCGAAATAGAAATAACAGCCGACAGGATGGGGCGTTCTATAAAGGTTCTTAAATTCATAGTCTTTCTTAGTTCTGTTTTACTTTAATGGGAGTACCTTCACGCAGCAAACCTACGCCTTCCGCTACAATGACATCCCCCTCTTTCAATCCATCGTTCACGATATATTCCTGTCCTCCATTTACACGGGTCACACTGACAGGAGCTGATTGTGCCTTGCCGTCCACGACTTTATATACGTATGTAATATCCTGAATTTCAAAAGTGGTAGCCTGAGGAATAACCAAACTTCCTTTCATCGTAACCGGAAGAATCACATTTCCCGATGTTCCGCTATACAGCAACCCATTCTTATTCGGGAATACGGCACGCAGACTTGCGGTACCCGTATTACGGTCTACCACCCCACTGATGGTTTCAATGCGCCCCTTTTCGCCATACATAGACTTGTCATTCAATTGCAGTTCCACTTCCGGCATATTTTTCAACGCTTCTGCTTTGGAACCATATTGACGGGTCAGAGCCAACAATTGATTTTCAGTCATCGAAAAGTAGACATACATATCCGAATTATCAGAAACCGTAGTCAACGGTTGTGGCAAACTGGCACTAACCAATGCACCTACCCGATAAGGCAATGTACCAATCACCCCGTCCGAAGGACTTTTCACCTCGGTATATGAAAGGTTATTGAGAGCACTGACTTCCTGCGCCTTAGCCTGAGCCAATCCAGCCTTAGCGGTCAGGTAAGAGTTTTCCGCAGTCTTCAGATCAAACTCTGAAACCACCTTTTTGGCAAACAATTCTTTCTTGCTGTTATAAGTCAGTTCGGCTGTGGCAAGACCGGCTTTAGCCGATTCCACATTGGCGACAGCAGTTTCCAATGCCGCCTTATAAGGCACTTGGTCAATAATAAATAAGACTTGCCCTTTACGCACTGCCTGTCCTTCCTCCACACAAAGCCGGGTAAGGAAACCGGAAACTTGCGGATAAATATCAATATCCTGGCGGCCACGGATCGTAGCCGAATAAGTAGTAGACAAAACTTTGTCCGACGGTGATACCTTTAATACCGCATATTCCGCCTCCATTTGTGCAACAGGCGCCTGTTTACACGACGCTGTCAAAGCAGCACAACCAACCAATACCATTAGTCGCATCCATTTTTTGTTCAATGTCATCATATTCCAATCTTTTAAATTCGGACGCAAAGGTAGATGGAATTTTTCAAGCCGACACATTCAATTATTAGCTACCATTATTCAAATTCGGAATAGATTTCCTATTATAACAAAAATAATAGTTAATTTTGCATCAAAACAAGAATAAATATGGAAATATTGAGTTTACTAGAGAATGAACCGTTTATCACCGGAATAGAAGAAAGTATAGATATATGCTCCAATCAGATCATGAAGTTAGCAGACGCATCTATTTTTCATTGCCGTAGCGGAAAAGCCCACATAGAAATTGATTTGCAGGCATACGAAGTAACGGAGAACACCCAACTTCTACTTCTCCCCGGCAGTATCTTCAATTGCACCTGCGCCAGCCATGATTTTACCGTTTCCTATATTGTTTTTTCCGACACCCTTTTCAGGGAGATCACCTCACGTCTGGATCCCTCCTTCTTTCACTTTCTAAAAGAGCATCCATGCATTGTCATCCCTGAAGAACGTGTAAAACCATTCATCGGACTCAGCTTGGTCATGAAAGATCTTTATGAAGACAGGGATAATAGTTTCCGCATTCAGATCTTCAAAAATTTCATTCAAAACTTCATTCTGGACTTCTATGACAAGACCCAACACCTGTTCCTGCAAAAAAAGACCGAAGGAATAAATCGCCAGGAAGAGATATTCAAACGTTTCATCCAATTAATTCATAAACATTGCACCACCCAACGTGAGGTATCTTTCTATGCAGCCGAACTATTCATCACTCCCCGTTACCTTTCCACAATCGTACAAAACGTATCCGGCAACACAGCCAAAAGCATTATTGACCGACATGTAATTCTTGAGATTAAAGCATTACTACAATCCACATCTCTAAGTATTCAAGAGATCTCCAACCTATTATCTTTCCCTGACCAATCTTTTTTTGGCCGCTATTTCAAGAAACATACAGGCAAGTCCCCTCTTCAATACCGAAACCGGTCTTAAAACAAAAAAAGCTGCCTCCAATAAAGAAAGCAGCTTTTTTCTGTTTATATAGGATGAATTAATTATTCAGCCAATTTATTGTCTGAACCCAGCACGTTAATAATTTTGTGCTTGTACAGTTTTTCCATATTGTCACGAGCCGGACCTAAGTACTTACGCGGGTCGAATTCAGCCGGTTTTTCTGCAAATGTCTTGCGGATAGCAGCAGTCATAGCCAGACGAGAGTCTGAATCAATATTAATTTTGCATACTGCAGATGTAGCAGCCTTACGCAACCATTCTTCGGGGATACCGATAGCAGCCTTCAATGCACCGCCATACTGGTTGATAGTAGCCACTTCGTCCTGAGGAACAGAAGAAGATCCATGCAACACGATGGGGAATCCCGGCAGTTTTTCCATGACAGCATCCAATACTTCGAATGCCAAAGGAGGAGGAACCATCTGACCAGTTACCGGATCGATTGTACATTGTTCCGGAGTGAATTTGTATGCACCGTGAGAAGTACCGATAGAGATAGCCAATGAGTCGCAGCCTGTACGAGTAGCAAAATCAATCACTTCTTCAGGGTCAGTATAAGTATGATGGTCAGAAGAAACTTCATCTTCCACACCGGCCAATACACCCAATTCACCTTCTACTGTTACATCAAACTGATGAGCGTATTCAACTACCTTCTTTGTCAAAGCTACGTTTTCTTCGTAAGGCAGGTGAGAACCGTCGATCATTACAGAAGAGAAACCTGAGTCGATACAGCTCTTGCAAGTTTCGAAAGTATCTCCGTGGTCCAGATGAAGAACGATTTCAGGTTTTGCACAACCTAATTCTTTTGCATATTCCACAGCACCCTGAGCCATGTAACGCAACAAAGTAGCGTTGGCATACTGACGAGCACCTTTTGAAACTTGCAAAATAACCGGAGATTTTGTTTCTACCGCAGCTTTGATGATAGCCTGCATCTGTTCCATATTGTTGAAGTTGAATGCAGGAATTGCATATCCACCCTTGATAGCCTTAGCAAACATATCTCTAGTGTTTACCAGACCTAAATCCTTGTAATTAACCATTGTTCTAATATTTATAATTGTTAGTGAATTAAATTCCACCGCAAAAGTAATCATAAATGCGCTAACTATGGCAAGTTCACACCAAAAATATCTCATAAAAAATGATTTTATTAACTATTTTCTTCCTCCAAACATACAAATTAATTATATTGTAATGTCTACCTTACAATACTATAAAAGAAGAAAATAAGGCTTTTAGAAGAAAAAACAGCCCGAAGTTTTTTCTATTTCAAAGAAAAGCAGTATCTTTGCAGTCCAAAATGAACCATTACACCCAATATTGTTTACCAAACAAACAAGTAAAATAATAACAATAAAATAACATATAGCAATGAAAAAAGGTATTCATCCTGAAAACTATCGTCCCGTAGTATTCAAAGACATGTCAAACGGTGATGTATTTTTATCACGTTCTACTTGTAACACAAAAGAAACCATCGAATTCGAAGGTGAGACTTATCCGTTGGTAAAACTGGAAATCTCTAACACATCACACCCGTTCTACACTGGTAAATCTAAATTAGTGGATACAGCAGGTCGTGTCGACAAGTTTATGAGCCGTTACGGAAATCGCATGAAAAAGTAATTTGTAACTTATATACAAGTACCCAAATAAAAGGCTGCAAACCCCTTCCGGTTTTGCAGCCTTTTATTTTGCCTCTCCCCAAGAAGAGAATATTCCTAAAATCAGATTGACAAAAATTTGCCTATCCGGCTTTTTTCCTCTACCTTAGCAAAATATTACACACATTGGGCAAATTTGCCTGATTATATATAACCTTTATACAAACAAATTCACCTACATGAAAAAGCTTTTTACAACGATGTGCGTTGCCGCTACGCTGGGCATACTGACATCATGCGGCACCCAGACCGCCCCAGAAAGAAGTTACAACGAAGGAATAAACATTATCCCGATGCCGGTTTCCCTGCAACAGCAGGACGGTCGCTTCCAACTTGGTTCCGGAACTACATTTTATGCTCCTACTCCGGAAACAAAAACCATAGCCGAATTCTTTGCAGCCAAACTGAAAGCCTCTACCGGATTCAACCTTGCCGTAACCGACACGGAGGCAGCGTCCGGCATTTCATTATTGGTGGACCAAACAATGGAAATCAACGATGAAGGCTATCGGATGGATGTTACTCCACAAGGGGTAAAAATTCAGGCCAAAACACCTAAAGGCATATTTTATGGAATGCAAAGTTTCTTACAACTATTGCCAGCAGAGGTAGAAAGCCCTACGGTAATAAAAAACATAACATGGAGTGTCCCCTGTGTGACCATCGATGATGCTCCCCGCTTTGCTTACCGTGGTGTAATGATGGACCCGTGCCGCCATTTTATTCCGGTAGAGAATATAAAGAAACAACTCGACGTACTGTCACTGTTCAAAATCAACACGTTCCATTGGCACCTGACGGAAGACCAAGGCTGGCGGATCGAAATCAAGAAATATCCCAAACTAACCGAAATCGGTTCCAAACGCATAGAAGGCGAAGGACATGAATATGGGGGTTTCTATACACAAGAAGAGATAAAAGACGTAGTAGCATACGCTGCCGAACGCTTTATCACTGTGATTCCCGAACTAGAACTTCCAGGTCACGAACTGGCTGCTATCGCCGCTTATCCCGAACTTTCATGTAAAGGCGAACCCATCACTCCGCGCATCATTTGGGGAGTAGAGGATATTGTAATGTGTCCGGGCAAAGAAGACATGTTCAAATTTCTGGAAGATGTTATCGAAGAAATGGTTCCCTTATTCCCCGGCACTTACTTCCACATTGGCGGCGACGAATGCCCCAAGAGCAGTTGGAAAGCCTGTCCTGCCTGCCAGGCGCGCATTAAGGCCGAAGGTCTGAAAAGCGACAAACAGCATACTGCGGAAGAACGTCTTCAGAGCTATGTCATCCGTCGCATGGAGAAGGTATTGGCCAAACACGGAAAAAAAATCATTGGCTGGGATGAGATATTGGAAGGTGGCCTAAGCCCCGAAGCCACTGTCATGTCATGGCGTGGAGAAGGTGGAGGTATTGCATCCGCTTTACAGGATCACGATGTGATTATGACCCCTGGTGGAAACGGCATGTATTTGGATACTTTCCAAGGCGACTCTAAAATAGAACCGGTCAGCATAGGCGGATATACTTTATTGTCCAAAGTATATAATTATAACCCTGTACCCGATACCCTGGTAGCAATGGGAAAAGACCATTACATCAAGGGAGTACAGGCCAACCACTGGTCTGAGTACATGTACACCACCGACATCATGGAATACCGGATGTATCCACGTATGATTGCCGTATCCGAAATTGCATGGACTCCCTTAAACAGAAAAGATTACAAAGACTTCGAACGCCGTATCAACAACGCATACGTTCGTCTGGACGGCCATGACATCAACTATCACATTCCGCAGCCTGAACAACCCAACGGTTCTTGTAACTTTGTAGCATTTACCGATTCCACTTCGCTGACCTTCACCACTACACGCCCAGAAACGATGGTATACACCTTAGATGGAAGCGAGCCGAATCCGACTTCTACTCCGTATACCGAGCCTATTAAAGTGAAAGAAACCACCACCCTGAAAATACGTACTGCACTTCCTTCAGGAAAAATGAGTCCGACACGTGTCATCACTGTGGAAAAACAAACATTGTCACCTGCCAAGACTATAGAAAACACTACTCCGGGACTGAAGATGAAGATGGCTATGGGTACTTTCCTAAAAGCCAGCGAACTGGATAAGGTAACAGACTGGAAAGAACTGACCATAAAGTCATTGCGTGATATCCGCAGCCAAGTAAACTCTACCGAAAGTATGCGCGGTGTAGAACAATACGGCGCTATCGCTACAGGCTATGTGGAAATACCTGAAGATGGTGTGTACTATTTCTCTTCGAACAACGATGAAGTATGGATTGACGGCAAATGCCTCATCAATAATGAAGGTGAAGTAAAACGTTTCCCGCGCACCGATGCTTCTATGGCTTTGGCAAAAGGATTGCATGAAATAAAAGTAGTGTTCTTAGGACATATCATCGGAGGTTGGCCTTCTTTGTGGGACAGTGCCAGCATTAATATCCGCAAAGCTGACCAAGAAAAGTTCACCTCTATCAAACCGGAGCAGTTGTTCTATTAATATAGAGTAATTTTTCCACCAAAATCAGCAAAAAAAGGAGCTGTTCCAAAGTGAACAGCCCCTTTTTTATTTCTGCAACATCGAAGTAACCCATTGAAACTTTCCTGCTTTCCATTCATATATAATCGGTTGTTGCCTTATATATACAACCAATTTTTCTCTTTCCTCCTTCGTTAGATAATCCGGAGTAGTATAAATAAAGGAAAGGATTGATTTGTCCTCCGCCAAAGCTGCTTTCACCAATTCCATATCCGCTTTTCTCCTAATAGCAACATACGTTTCGTCAACCAATGTATCTACCTGCAAAAAAAAGTCACCTGCTGAAGGAACCTGAATAAAATCATTCCTCGTCAGCTGCCGCCACTGTGTATCATAAAAACGGATTTCACTGTCACAAGCCGGACCGCAAACTGTATTTACCATACAAATTACTTTAACGGAATCATTCAACGGCAACAACTTCATTTCCATGGAACTGCTTTGAGTGGTTTGCATAAACAAATAATCATGCGTCAATTTCTTCAACTCGGACACTTTTCCAAAACGATTCTTCACTTCCGCTTTCATATCACTTGCCAAAAAGTCCACACAATCTTCACGATTTACTTTGGTCAACAAAGGAGCCACCGAGTCGGGCATGGCAATAAAAAGCGATTTCATATCCTGAGCATGCAGTGAAAACGCATGCAACAGCATGATTATAAGCAACATCTTTTTCATTACATTTCTAAATTACAAAAATATAAAAGAATAAATTAGGATCTTAAAATCACCAAGCCGGAATATTCACCAACAACACGTTTGATGACCAGGACGACTTTGGGAACAAGCAATCTCATGTTATTTGTTTTTTGAAAACGAATGTTGCAAAGGTAGTGATTATTCTTCGGATTACCACTTATGAACCGAAATATTAAATAACGCAGCCCCGGCATCACCCCCTTCGTTTTAAGAAATCCGTAGGACTTTCTCCGAAATATTCTTTATAACACTTGGCAAAATAGGAAGGAGAGGTAAAACCCACCTCATACGTTATCTCGGATATGGTTTTCTCCGAAGAAGCCAGCAAAGAAGCAGCTTTCTTTAACCTAGCAATACGCACCAATTCATTGGGAGAATAATTGGTAAGTGCCTTGATCTTACGATAAAGCTGCACCCTGCTTAATCCCATCCTACTGCCTAATTCTTCCACACTTAACTCAGCATCCGACAAGTTTTCTTCTATCAGCCGCCTGAAACGGTCTACAAAACCTTTATCCACCTCGCTTACAGGCTCTTTAGCCAAAGCAGTCTTATCTCCGAAAAACTGTTTCAACCGCTTGTGGTTATCAATCAGATTCCGAAGACGCACCAGCAACAATTTGGAATTAAAAGGTTTGGAAATATAAGAATCCGCTCCACATTCAAATCCCTGTATCCGCTGTTCATCCAATGAACAAGCAGTAAGCAACATCACCGGAATATGAGAAGTCTGTAATTCCATTTTCAACATCCTGCAACATTCCAGTCCGTCCATCACCGGCATCATCACATCACAGATAATGGCATCGGGCACATATTTCATCGCTTTCTTTAATCCGGCATGTCCGTCGGCAGCCTCTATCACTGTATATTCCTCTTTTAGTAATGATTTCACATAGCCGCGTACATCCGCGTTATCGTCAATGACCAAGATACATTCCTTATGCTCATCCGGGAGCCATTCTTCTGTTTCCATCTCCTCCAATTCCTCCACCACCGTCGGTTGTGTAGTGTGCGGCTCCTGCATCAGATCTACGGCCTCCATGACCTCCATAGGAATATCCACCGTAAACACAGTTCCTTTTCCTTCCACACTGTCCACCGTTATCACCCCGCCGTGCAGCTCGACAAAAGCCTTTGCCAAAGCAAGACCAATACCTGAGCCAGCATGGTTCACATCCATCTGATAAAAACGGTCGAAAATATGCCGGATATGCTGGACAGAGATTCCCGAACCGGTATCAGCAACTACCAGACGGGCATATCTTCTATTTTCCTCCTTTACTAAAGTAGAAAGTGTGACAGTGATAGTTCCATTCTCCGGAGTAAACTTAAACGCATTGGATAATAAATTAAAATAGACACGTTCCATCTTTTCGGCATCCAGCGCCATCAGATAGTCTGTCCGGTCATCGTTCACGTCCAGAACAAAATGGATATGCTTTCTCAAAGCCAATGTTTGAAATGCATGGCTCCATTCCTGTAATTGCACCCGCAGGTCCATATTGGTTCTCACCAACTCCAATTTACCATTCTCATACTTCCGGAAATCAAGAATCTGGTTGACCAGCCTCAACAGAATATTCACATTCTTATGTATTACTTTCAATAAGGATTGTTGCTTAGAAGTCAATCCTTTATCCTCTAAAAGCTGTTCCACCGGATCGGCAACCAAAGTAAGCGGAGTACGGAAATCATGAGAAACATTCGTAAAGAAGACCAGTTTGGCATGAGTCGCCTCTTCCAACTGCTTGGAAAGGATGATCAGTTGGTCGCGTTGCTCCTCCAATTGTTTCTTTTGACGGGATAACTCCAGGTTCATCCGGTTCTTTGTCCAATACGCACGGACGATGATCGCCAATAAAGCAGCAAACAGTAACAGGATAATCAAACATGCATACAAAAACATGGTCTGGACAGAGTATCTTGACCAATATTCGTCCACCTGATTATTCAGGCGTTCTATCTTTCCGTCCTGTTCGGCAATGTGGTCTGTCTGCAACTGCATGACACGGGCATTCGTTTTATCAACAAGGGCTGTTGATAACTTAGTATCCCGCTCATACGGACGCTTCTCCAAAATATCCATCGCCACCTGCATCACCTTATCTCCTCCGGTAGGATAAATAAAGGTGGCATCCAACACCCCTTCCAGTACCTGCTCCACTCCATACCCCTTGCCGGGCAGCGCATCAATACCGACAAACAACATTTCCTTTTCCAACTGTCGTTGCCGGGCCGACAAATAAGCCCCGACAGCCATACGGTCATTTTGGGCAAAAACCAGATTTATGTCCTTATTGTCTTGAAGCATGGAGTCCATTTTCTCCCCAGCCACACTTTGCAGCCAGGCTCCGTCCACGCTGGCGGCAATTTCTATTCCAGGCTCTTCCTTCAAGGCATCCGCCAATCCTCTATGCCGCTCCACAGCCGGAGTGGAACCTTCCAGTCCCGTTATCTCCAAAATCTTCCCTTTTCCACCCAAACGGTTCACAATGTACTGTCCTACATCTTTGCCAATCTCACAATTATCAGCTCCCACAAAAGCTGTATAACGGTCCGACAGAATCTTACGGTCCATGACCACAACAGGTATTCCCAGCCCGTATGCCTTCTCCACAACAGGAGTGACAGCCGCCGCCTCATTCGGAGCGACAATCAATAAATCAACTTTCCTGTCAATAAAATAGTTGATATCTTCTATCTGATTCCGGTTATTATCTTTCGCAGTACGGATCTCCACCTCCACCCCCTCATAAAATAAGGCTTCACGTACTATTTCATGATTCATTTTATGCCGCCATTCGTCATCACTACATTGTGAGACACCAATGTAATAGCGCGTATGTTTCTGACTGCACGATGCCAGAATTCCCATAAGGCATAAAATCAAAAACAAAAGATGTTTTTTCATGTTCCTCAAGGTATTTATAGATAACAAAGATAAAAGGTAACCGCTAATAAAACAAACATCTGCAAGAGAAAGTAAAAAAAGGACATCGCGAAGAACCTGATTACATCTACTTTGTATTTACTGATTCTTCGCGATACAGCCTCATACGATATGATTTCCAATCAAATTTGAATGATTATCCGCAATCATTCATTTAAATCAACTCATTCTTTAAACGGGCCGGCAACTCAGGCATAGCCCCATTCTGCGTACACACGTATGCAGAAGCTTCGACAGCCAGTTTATGCGCCTCGGCAACCAGCTTTCCTTTCAATATAGCAGCCACAAAAGTCGCCGTGAACGAATCGCCCGCACCTACCGTATCGGCCACCTCCACCTTCGGAGTCTCTACAAATGAAATCTCACCCGGAGTAAAGACATAACTGCCATTGACACCACACGTTAAAATCAACATCTTCAGATTATATTTCGCCAACAGAATCCAACATTTGTCCTGCAAATCTATGCCGGGATAACCGAACATACGGCTCACTGTGACCAGTTCCTCGTCATTGATCTTTAAGATATTACATTTTTTCATTGAGTTGCAAAGAATCTCCTTCGTATAGAAGCCTTGGCGCAAATTCACATCGAAAATTTTACATTGTCCTTCTCCGTCGGGCATCACATCCAGAAAACGGTTGATTGTTTCCCTTGAAACCACGCTACGCTGTGCCAACGAGCCGAAACATACGGAACGGGTATGCTTTGCCAACTCTTCCAAAGCAGGCGTAAAAGGTATATTATCCCAAGCCACCCCTTCTTTTATATCATACATAGGTACCCCATTAGGGTCCAGTTCCACCTGTACGGTTCCTGTGGGATAAGGCACTTTCTCTATCTGATACTTCAAGTTCTTACCATCAAAATTCTCAAGTATCTCATTACCCAGCTTGTCATCGCCAATCGCACTGACCACCCGGCTGTCAAAACCGAATTGTGACACATGATAAGCGAAGTTTGCCGGAGCACCACCAATTTTCTTTCCTTCGGGCAGCACATCCCATAGTGCCTCACCCATTCCTACAATAATGTTGTTCATGATCTTATTTACTGTTTAATTCTTTATTTTCAACGTGTACATTAACAAATAGACAACTCCGACAGTCATCACCGCCACAGCGCCACTCTGCCCCATGGCATCACCGGCAACTCCCATAGCCAAAGGAAATACCGTACCGCCGAACAAACCCATAATCATCAATCCAGAAACTTCATTTTTCTTTTCGGGCAGGGCAAACAGTGCCTGCGAAAAGATAATGGAGAACACATTGGAGTTACCGAAACCAATCAGGGCAATGCAAATATAAATAATTGTTTCCGAATGGAATATAAATAATCCCACCATTGCCAGCAACATGCACACGACACTGAGAGCAAAGAAAGACTTTGCAGAAGCCTTTTGCAAGATAAAGGCTCCGAGGAAGCAACCCACCGTACGGAAAATAAAATAAAGACTTGTGGCAAAACCGGCCTCAGCCAATGTCATATCCAAACGCTCCATCAAGATTTTAGGAGCCGTTGTATTCGTACCGACATCAATGCCGACATGGCACATGATCCCAATGAAAGACAAGAGAATAAACGGTTTTCCCAACAAGGAAAAGCACGCTTTGAAGCCGGACGCCTTATCGGGTCTCTCTTCCTCAATAGGGGTCAGCCCCAGCCACACGATGGCAAAAACGGCTATCACCATATAAACAGGAAATAATACCCGCCAGCCAAGCCCGAAAGTAGGAACAGCCTGCATCGCTCCCCACATGGCAATGTAAGGGGCAAGAAAGGAAGCAATAGCTTTTACAAACTGGCCGAAAGTCAATGTACTTGCCAACTTTTCTCCCGCAATAATATTACTCAGCAACGGATTCAAAGAGGTTTGCATCAACGCATTACCGATACCCAGTAAAGAGAAAGAAATCAACATAAGCGTATAGCCGTCACCAAATATAGGGATCAGCAAAGAGGCAAAAGTGACCATCAGACTCAGAAGAACTGTCTTCTTACGCCCTATCTTATTCATCAGAATTCCTGTAGGTACGGAGAAAATCAGGAACCAGAAGAAGACCAAGGAAGGAAAGACATTGGCTTGAGAGTCTGTCAAGTCCAGATCCGCTTTTACATAATTCGATGCAATCCCCACCAGGTCTACAAATCCCATGGCGAAGAAACACAGCATCACCGGAATTAATTTGGCATACAGATTTTTATTGTTATTCATATAAATCTTGGTTATTTGTTAACATTCAATGGATATACAATCAAGTTGTTTACCTTACATGTACCTTTAGCCGTAGATATGGCAATAGTGGTATAAGGTTCATCGGGGAAAACAAGATTTGTCATGGCAAATCGTCCTTCTCCTTCGAAAGCTTCGATACTGCAACGGTCGATAAATAAACGCAAAGCCTGTTTATTTCCTTTCGGACAAGGAGCTACTGTCACCGCCGGAAAATCTTTACTGAACTCCGTCAGCCCGCTTTTAGTACGGTCCATGCTGAAAACCTGCTTCCCCAAATCATAACTCATCACCGTTTCCTCTCCTTTTGCATTTGCCAAAGTGATATAAACCATTTCCGCCGAACGGGCATTCAGTTCCAAAGCAATCTCGCAAACACCACTATTGACAATCGGCAACTTCTTGCTCACTTTTCTGGTTCCGGCTGAGAATGAACCATACTTCATGGCTGCCCCGGCACGCAAAGACTCTATTTCGGAAGCCGGCGTAGTAGCCAGATAACACTCTCCATCCTCACCTTGGAACAATTCCAAGTCACGTGGCAGAGAATTGGCACTGCGATACTGCTGCGTAGGTACATTGTTGGCATACTGCCAATTACTCATCCACGCAATGACCGTATGACGATTTTCGGGAGCGTTGCTCCATGATACGGTTGCATAATGATCTTTGCCGTAATCCATCCATTTAGTTACTTCGGGGTTGGAGTTACAAGTAAATGTCTTTCCGTCAAAATCACCTACAAAATATTGTGCCGCACTGCCCCCGAAAGGTCCTCCGGGATTGATGTTACAAATCAGCACCCATTTCGTCTTGTCTGTACCGCGTACAGGCAGTTCCATCAAATCCGGACATTCCCATACCCCTTCCTGTGCTCCATAACCTTTGCCAAAGGAACTTTCTTTCGTCCAGTTTTTCAAGTCAGGCGAAGAGTAAATCCACATTTCCTTTTCTAATGCAGCGGCTAGAATTAAAATCCATTTTCCACTCTTTTCATGCCAGAACATATTCGGATCACGACACTCCTTATCCGAAGTTATAATGGGATTTCCCTCGTAAGTCTGGAAGGTGATTCCATTGTCCAAGCTGTATGCCAAACTTTGAATCTGGCTAGCACCTGCAGAAGTATAAATAGCGACAACAGCGTCTTTTCCAAATCCGGCTGTATTGTTTTTATCTACCACGCAGCTTCCGCTGAATACCAGTCCCAGCCCATCGGGAACCAATGCCACCGGTTCATGTTTCCAGTTCACCAAATCCTTGCTGGTAGAATGTCCCCAACTCAAGTTCCCCCACATGGAACCGTATGGATTATACTGATAACAAAGATGATATAACCCGTCTTTATAGAACATTCCATTAGGATCGTTCATCCATCCCCACAACGGGGTATGATGATAAAGCGGACGGAACTTCTCCGTATTCTCCGCATGGTATGTATTACTCAGTACGATTTCACCCCAACAAGCATCCTCCATGGCATCACGTACATTAGCACGGCTGTTTCCTGTATGGATATTAAAAGAAACACATTTTCCTTTATATTCCTCCAAATTGAAAGGCACTAAGTAATCCACTCGGTTCATCGCCAGCCTTACGTTCAAGGTCTGATCACATTGATTATTCACCAGCACATTCACCGTAGCTTCGGGAGCCGCCTCTTCAATGGGCAGCAACAGGTATTTCTGTGGTTCCAGCACTTGTATCAAAGTATGGTTCGCGCCCAAATGATGGACTTTCAATCCGGCATGCTGCGCCAGGCAGATACCGATGTTCATAAACATTAAAAGCAATGTTACTCTGTATTTCATGATATTTTATTTTTAAAATGAATAATGCGGTTCATCCTGAAAAAAACATTCTACCTTCTCCTTCAATCAACCTAACCTATCAATATCCTTTATTTTGAGTGTACAATCCGGGAATATAATACAACTGATTATAAGGTATCGGGAAGAATTCATTCTTCCCTGCTTCGTAACGGGCATCCTTATAATATTGCGCATACGTCTGTCCATCATATATACTATGCTGTTCTGTGACGAAATAAGCATTCAGTGTTTTTGAAGCAACCCCCCAACGGCGCAAATCAAAATAACGCCCGTTTTCCATAGCCATTTCAAGCCGACGTTCCCAACGCAGACATTGGCGTGCCATTCCCTTGTTTTGAAAATAAGTTTCCGGATAGAGAGCAATCTCACACTGATTCTTTGCATAAGCAATATGCTTGTCAATAGAGTTCGCAGCACGTTGGCGGATGTCATTAATAATGGTACGGGCCTCGCTCAATTTATCTAATTCAACTAAAGCTTCCGCACGCATCAGCATCACGTCCGTATAGCGGAACACGTAGTCATTCATTGCAAAGGCCTGCCAAGAACCATTGTAGGTTTCTCCTTTCGAACGTTGTGGAACCTCTTTCAAGGAAGTATAATAACCATATGTATTCGGTGTGCGTGAATTATTTTTTGTCATCATATATTCCGCCTCGTATTTATACGGATAAGTCGGCATACCTACCGTGTGGAACAAGCGCGGATCCCACTTCTGGCCGTTCATCTGTCCGTTCACAGGATAAGCGATTTCCTCATTATAATCATCAAACATAGGCAGACCGTTCTTGGTCTTGAATGCGTTGACCAAGTTTTGCGAAGGCTTGTGAAAATCCCATCCACAAGACCACATACCCCAGCATCCGTTCAGCATATTCGACCAGTTTGCGCGACCAAAGGTTGTATTGTCATCTTGGTAATCAGAGCATTGTACGGCAAATACAGATTCCTTACTGTTTTTATACTCCGGCAAAAAGATATCCCCATAATCTTCCAAATAACCGTAATCCGAACTTAATACCACATCCGTATATTCCACTACCCTCCGCATATATTCTGCGTTGATATGGCTTTCACCCGTAGTAGCCTCATAACCGTCCCCCCATGCCAAATTCAAATAACACTTAGCCAAGTAAGCTGCCGCCGCCACCTTGTTCGCACGACCACCATCGGTCTGTTTCTCAGGCAGCATGTTATAAGCTTCTTCAAAATCGGCAATCACTTTTCCGAACAGTTCCTTATAGGAGAACTCATCATTACGAATTTGTTCAATCGTATTATTGGCATACGCTACTTCATCAATCCAAGGCACCTGACGGAACAACGTCACCAGTTTGTAATAAAAATGAGCACGGAGGAATTTTACTTCAGCCACACGGCACTCTTTCAGCCGAGTACCCAGTATGCGTTCTCCATTTCTGTCCAAAGCCACCAGCGCACGGTTGCAGCGGGAGACAGCGCAATACAGACGATACCAAAGCTCATCCATTTCTCCCGGAGTGGTAGCTGTCAATGTAGACCAGATTTCAAGCGGATGATAGCCGGTATCTGTGGTTCCCGAACCGCCCTTCAAGCAGTCATCCGAAGTAATATCACCATACGGAAATAAATTGAACGGATACGCATACCAGCAGTCTCCCAACATGGCATAAGCGGCATTTACCATTTTATCGGGTTCTTCAAAAGCCTTGTCCTCATCAACAACCGCAGTGGGATTGTAATCCAGGAAATCATCACAGTTTGTCAATGTCAGCCCCATCAAGCAGGCTGCTACCAAAGTATATATCTTTCTCATATTTTTTGTTTTTTAAGTATTAGAAACCAAGTTGTAAGCCAAATGAAACGGAAGTAGCCAACGGATAATTCCAGTCGGGATTTTCCGGATCCGAACAAGTCAAGCTCTTACTTTTAATAGTCAGCAAGTTTTGTCCCGACAAATAAACCCGCGCACTGTTCATCTTGATTTTTTTCAAAAATGATTCAGGCAGATTATATCCCAACTGCAAATTACGCAGTTTCAAGAAAGAACCGTTTTCAACAAAATAGCTTGAAGCACGCCCCTCATCAGCGGTATTGTTCGTTGTTAAAGCCGGAATGCCGGAACTTGTATTATTTGTTGTCCACGCACCCAAAAGACGGCTTCCCTTGTTTGAACCGGCATCTGTAATACTCCAGAAATCAGTCTGGAATTTTTGATTGTTATATATATCCTTATCGTATACTCCCTGCCAGAACATACTGAAGTCGAACCCTTTATAATTCAACGCTACATTCAAGCCATAAGAGAAAACCGGAACGGGATTATAAATCCAATCCTGATCATCAGCTGTTATTCCATCCTTGCCATCCAGATTAGCATACTTCAGTCCTCCCACACGCGCATTGGGCTGTCCCGAAGCATCAACTTCCGCCTGATTCTGAAAAATACCTTCAACCACATATCCTACGATAGATCCATAAGGCCGGCCGGATTGAACCAAATTTTCTGTAGTAGTATGCGCATAAGACCCTGCCGAAGTTTCCGGAAGATAAGTCACTTTGTTACGGAAGAAGTCTAAGTTGCCATTTACGTCAAACCCCAATCCACAAGCCAAAGTCTTGCGATATCCCAAAGCAAACTCCATACCCCAGTTGCGCAAGGAGGGGCCGTTTGCCCAAGATGCACCGCCTTCACCCATAGCGCCCAAATAAGCCGGATTAATCAACATATCATCTACATCCTTTACATATCCGTCAATAGAACCATACAGACTGCCTTGAAACAAAGTGAAGTCTGTACCGACATTGAACTGCTCGGCCGATTCCCATTTCAAATTAGGGTTGGCAAGTTGTGTGGCACGATATCCGGAAGGAAACATTCCCGAATATTGCAACAACAGGTCATAAGCTGTAGAAGTAACACGGTCTAATCCATAATCGGCGACATACAAGCCAAATTGCGCATTGTTGTCAATAGCCTGATTACCGGTCTTTCCCCATGAGAAACGAATTTTCCAGTCGTCCATCCAATCTTTTCGCAACCATTTTGACACACGCACACCCAAAGTAGCTGCCGGGAAGGTACCCCAACGGTTATCTTTTCCAAAACGGGACGACCCGTCACGACGAAGAGTGAATGAAGCCAATATCAAATCATCATAATTATAATCTATCTTGCCAAAGAAAGACGCCAGCCTGTAACCTACTTTCGCACCAGAATTCCGCATGGTGCCTGTGGCGGCATTCGGCCACATATAATCTTTGTCCTCCAATGCATATTCTTCTGAATAAGCAGAAAAATCAATGACTGACTGCTTGGACATTTCAGTACCCAGCAAGACGGTAAAGTCATGCCCATTCGCAATCTGGAAATTATAATTAGCCGTATTGGACCATGTCCAGTTTGTCTCGTTGTTATGAGACAGCGTTGTTTTCGCAATATCATTATTCACAATATCGGAATGAAAGGTATTGGTCATTGCATTGATAAACGAGGAATAATGGTCAATACCGAAATTGGAACGGAGCACCAAGCCTTTAATCGGTTTCAACTCCACATACCCATTACCAAACAAACGCCAATAATCCAAATGATTGTCACGGTTATGATAAGACTCGCGCAACGGGTTCTGGCGGTCACTCATTCCACCTACCGGTCCGGCAAAAGTCTTGCCATCTTCTTCATAGACAGGAACTGTGGGAGCCATCTTCAGCGCATTCTCCATTGGGGCGCAATCCACCTGGCTGGTATAAGTAACCGTAAAGTTTTCACCAATGGTAATATATTTATTCACATTATAAGAAGAATTCATACGAGCTGATATATTCTCAAAATCAGTGTATTTCAAAATACCATTATTCTTTTTATATCCTAATGAAAACATAGTAGAATGTTTGTCGTTAGCATGAGACAGTGACAGGTCATAATTCTGAGAAAAGCCTGTATGGGAGATCTCATCCAGCCAGTCGGTATCCGAATACCGCATAGTTTTCTTTTGATTAATATACCCATCATACAAACCGTTGACAGTATAGTTTACGTAACTTCCGGTTGCCGGATTCCACACAGTAACAGGAGTACCTGTGGCGGCATTCAGGTTCAAACCGTAATTACTGGCGTATGCAATCGGATCCAGTCCATCATTCAATGCCGCTTGAGCCATGGCAGTGGCATATTCCGATGTATCAGACAACTTCATCAAAGACTGTGAGGTATAGAACTGAGCCGTCAGGTTAGCAGAAAAATCAATTTTCACTTTATCAGCTTTCTTTCCTTTCTTTGTCGTGATAATAATCACACCATTCGACGCACGGGAACCATAGATAGAAGCGGAAGCCGCATCTTTCAGCACTTGCATGCTCTCGATATCATTGATGTTCAAAGAATTCAAAGCCCGTGTGGTGGGTACTCCATCGACTACGTACAGCGGATCTTGTGATGAATTAAAGGAACCGATACCACGGATACGGACTGTACCTGTACCACTGGGCGAACCGTTAGCCGTAACAGTCATACCAGGCACTTTGCCTTGCAAAGCCCTCATCGGGTCGGTGTCCGAGGTAGTCTTTAACGACTTGGTGGAAACCACAGCCACCGAACCGGTCAAGTCAGCTTTCTTTTGAGTGGAATATCCGGTAACCACCACTTCCTCCAACATTTCACTATCCTCCTCCAGTGTCACATTGATTGTAGCTTGCGCTTTCACCTGCACCGATTTGAAACCAACATACGAAACAGTAAGCATCGCCCCCTGTTTTACCATCAATATAAAATTACCGTCAAAATCGGTGATGGTCCCATTTGTTGTCTGATTCGATTCGACTACAGTAGCACCGATAATCGGTTCACCATCTGTTTTGGAAATAACTTTTCCCTGTACTGTCAGGTCTTGAGCCTGAACAATCGTGCACATTATAAGAAAGAGTGCACATAGAAGTGTTTTTTTCATGCCTTCCATTTTTAGATTTACACTTGTTTGTTAACATTCTCGTTGCCTCGGGTCGCAATTGCATGCTGCCGTATCCCGATCGCGATGCAAAGATGCACGAAAACCCGGAAAGCTTTCATAACAAATGTTGCATTGAATAAGAAAAATGTTACAATGTATCAAAAGTACTTGCAAATGTAACACTCCCCGAAAGCGCTCTCACACAAATCTGGTTCATTTTCTCCCATTTCATCGAAGAAAAGGATGAAGCGAACTTGATACTTTCTGATTTCAGAATGTATCAGGTTTTTGGCATATTATCGTTTATGGCATAACATTTGAGACCGGCGTACTACCAGCCAACCAATTTTTCCCCTTCAGCTAAGCATTTTACACTGTATATTCAAGGTTCCTCTTCCCGTTTGTTTTTACTGCCGCCGCAAGGCGGTTGTACAACCCACTATAGGCGGCAGTAGAACCTACTATAGGCGGTCTTACAACCGCCTGACGGCGGCAGTAAAAACAACTAAGGAAAAAGATCTTAGTTTTCCTGTCAAAAAAGCTTAGCCTTCCTATCAAAAAAGCTTAAGTACCCTTAGGAATAACACTCAGGAAGGTTAAATTAACAGCAACAGCCCCGGCAACTTGTCATACAAACAACCAATACGACAACCAGAGCCACCGCTAACACTTGTGACATTTTTCTTTTGTTTCTCATTTCGTTCTATATTTATCAAACAATAGGTAACACAAAAGTAAAAAAAAACAGTGACACACATTTGACTTTATTTTAAAAAAGCATCCACGAAAATAAAAAAGCCAACCGATAGTCCACAAACCAACAATTATACCTACTTTTACAGGCTTGCCACAGACAAGGGCAAGAAAACATTAAAAACAAACATCAATTATGGCAGCAAAGTACGATTTCAAAACGGCCCCCGATGTGCAGGGGAAAAAAGAACAACCCACCCTCTATCCGCAGATTGTGGCATCAGGAACCAAAGATCTGAAAGCACTGGCAAAAGAACTCGCTAAACGAACCACCCTCCACGAAGGAACCGTCATCGGACTTTTCTGCGACTTGGAGGACCTCGTCGCCGAGTATCTGGCGGACGGTTACCATGTGAAACTGGGGGAACTGGGCACCCTGTCCACAACCCTAAAATGCCGCGAAGTGACCGACAAGAAAGAAATACGCGCCGCATCGGTACACTTCGACAGCGTGAAATTCAACCCCACTCGTCGGCTTTGCAAGATGATACGCTCGCGTGAAAAGCTGGAGCGTGCAGAATATGGCTTTCTGACTTCCTCCACCCGTTACTCGGAAGAAGAGCGTTTCACACTGCTTGCCAACCACCTAAAGGAGCACACTGTTATCACCCGCAAGGAGTATTCCGAACTGACAGGCCTGCTGCGTACAAAGGCGAGCGAAGAACTGCGTCGCTGGAGCGACAAGAAACGGATAGTAAGGGAGGGACGGGCACCGCACGTAATGTACACCCTGCCTCCGGAAAAAGCAGAGTGAATTCAGTCCCGCCAGACAACCCCGAAGGAAGAATTCTATTATTCCTTCCGTGCGCGGCTGGTGGCTATGAGATACGCCCCCAACAGAATCAGCGGCAGACTGAGCAACTGCCCTATATTAAGAGTCATATCCACCTCTTCGGCAACTTGCGGATTCTTCATAAACTCCAGCGCAAAGCGGGAGCCGAAAAAGATGAGCAAACTGACTCCGGTTATCAATCCCACTCTTTTTTGCAAATGGTATGTATGGTACATCACCCAGGCAGTCACACCGGCAACCAGGCAATACAGCATTTCATAAATCTGGGTAGGATGGCAAGGCAAACCTTCATACAGCTGATGCCACTCCCGGGAACGGACGAATTCAAAGCCCCAAGGCAACGTGGTGGGATATCCGAATATCTCGGAATTCATTAAATTACCAAAACGTATACAAAAGCAGACAATCGCCACAGCAGGTATCATGCGGTCGAACAACCACCACACACTTTTCCGGGTTACTTTTTTTGAATACCACATCAGAGCCAGAATGATGGCGAACACCCCTCCGTGACTTGCCAAACCGCCTTTCCATATCTTGAATATCTCAACAGGATGGGCGCCATAATAGTCCCATTCATAAAACAGACAGTGCCCCAGACGGGCGCCAATGACCGTACTGACAATGCAATAGACGAAAAGCTTGTCCACCCAGTCTTCCGGATACTTCTCTTTTTTGAATAAACGGCTCACTATTTCATAAGCTAATATGAAACCAAGGCCCCACATCAGCCCATACCAACGCACTTCCCAACTACCTACTTTAAATAAGATAGGATCCACATCCCATACAATACTTGCTATCATTGTTCTATTTCTTTGTTTATGAGCACAAAGGAAATAAAAAAATCTCTTCTCCGGAATAAAATGGAGAAGAGATTTTCAGAATATCGTTCTTTTTGAGGAAACCTCTTTATACCAGGTGCGCAATCAGTTCCTCACGGTCACCGCACAACAGGTCAATTACCGGAACCTCAATCATGGTATAACATCCGGGCTGCTGTTTCATGGAAGCGCGTGCCACGCAAACCAGTACCTGTGCGGTAAGAGCCGGATTATTGATCTTCATATCAAACTCGAACAACTGATTGTGAGTCTTGCCCGACACCCCTTTACGAACCAGATTGACACCATGACCCACGTCATTCAAATCGTCTACACATGGAACTTGTTTCACATGTGTCTCGTCATTTACAAAATAAGGATCCGACTTGATCGCAGCTTCCACAGTCTTGAAGTCCGCACCTTCCTCCAGTTCCACATACACCATGCGGCGATGGATACCGGTTCCCACAGGAATAGTCATGGACAAAGCATCCTTCACTCCATCAATGGCACGGACTGCTACGGAATGCCCCATGCTGCGTCCCGGACCGAAATTGGTATAAGTAATACCCTTCGGAGCGATGGCTTCCAGCAGCGTACGGACTACAGAATCGCTTCCCGGATCCCATCCGGCAGAAATAATAGCGACAGCCTTACCGGCCTTTGCCGATTCGTCCAACGAACGGCGCAGGGAAGTGATCTGCGTATGGATGTCGAAACTATCCACCGTATTGATACCCATTGCCAGAATCTCTTTGGCATATTTTTCCACGCTACGGGTCGGAGTAGCCAGCACAGCCACATCCACATCTTTCAATTCCTTTATATCTTTCACCACAGCGTATGCTTCCAACTCGGCAGGCTTGTTTTCCGCACCGCTACGACGGACGATACCTGCAATCTCAAAATCGGGAGCAGCTTCCAAAGCCTCCACTACATATTGACCAATGTTACCGTATCCAACCACGGCCGCTCTTATTTTTCTCATCTTTTATTGGTTTTAGTTTACTATTATCTGTTAATTGGCTGCAAAAATAAACATTTTGCCTCGTTTTTTTGTTTACTCCGGCCTAATAATTTAAAAATATTCTTGCCGAACTTATAATTTAAAAGATAGATGTCCTATTTTTGCAAAGAACTGTAAATTTTCAAACGAAACAACCATGATAGAATATATTAAAGGAGACATTGCGGAGATCACTCCGGCAATGGTAGTTTTAGATTGTAACGGGATGGGATATGGCATCAATATCTCATTGAATACGTATTCGGCCATTCAGAATCAGAGCAATACGAAATTATATATTTATGAAGCGATCCGGGAAGATGCCTACATACTCTACGGATTCTCGACCAAACAGGAACGGGAGTTATTTTTGTTACTGATTTCCGTATCGGGCATCGGCGGCAACACGGCACGTATGATTCTGTCGGCTTTATCCCCTTCCGAACTGTGCGGAGTCATCAGTTCCGGCAATGACAAGTTATTGAAAACAGTGAAAGGCATCGGCCTGAAAACTGCCCAACGCATCATCGTGGACTTAAAGGACAAGATCGCCACTTCGGGCATGGAAACCGTGAGCAGCGAAATGTTTGCCAACCCGGCCAATACCGAAATTCACGACGAGGCTGTCGCCGCACTCACCATGCTGGGATTCGCACAGGCCGCATCACAAAAGGTAGTGGCCGCCATACTGAAAGAGGAGCCTGCCGCCCCGGTGGAGAAAGTGATCAAGCTGGCACTGAAGCGATTGTAAGGGGTGTACATGAAACAAGGAACACGGACAATGCGGACTTTGGGGAATATCTTCAAAATCCGCATTGTTTGTGTTCCGATTCACATCACTTCTCTTCCTCCTGTTCCTGCATTTTGCGGGTCACGAACTCTATCTTCAAGTTCGCTTCTTTCTTATCTTTACGGATCTGTTCCATGCCGGACAGGATGCGTGCCAATTCCGTCAGTTCCGCAATTGCCTTACGGTCATTGGGCTGCATGGCCGTCTTGTAAGTACGGTCTCCGATAAACTGAAGTTGGATATTCTTATCTTTATTCGCTACAATAAAAGCGATGACGCCGCCGTCTTCCCCCATCTTGTAATCGGCCTTCTCAATTACACGGCCCAAGTCAGTGGTTTCATAACTGTCTTTCGAAGCGGGAGTTTCGGCAAAAGTATCCCCCGCACTCACTTTCACCGCTGTGTGATGCAAAGTGCCGCCTGCACAATAAATAGAGGTAAGAGACATTTCCCCCTGCTCGTTCACTTGTCCGCGCAAGAATGAACGGCCTACGTTCTTCTCTACCGTCTGGGTGGGATAAAAATAGTTGCCCACCTCCTGATATGCAGTATCTTTCTCAAGAACAAAATTACCTTTGACGGAATCCAGCTGAGCTTGTTTCAGCACCATCATGCTGTCCAGGTAAACCAGACTCTTCTGCTGCTCTTTCAAATCCACCCGCTGCATCAGCTTGACTCCCTGTTTCCTGGCTTCAAATGCTTTCGGATAAAGGATGCGGACACTGTCTATCTGCAATTTGGCTTCATTAAAGTTCTCTTTTTCCAAAGCCGCTTCAGCCTTACGCAAATTTTCTTGCGCTTTCTTCTCGCCGCCATCATCACAACCGGCCAGCAACAAGGCAAATAATGCTACTAATCCTATCTTTTTCATGTATTTGATCGTTTTATATGCAGGCAAAAATACAATTTAATTGCGTGATTTCTCCTTATCCTGCACAAAAAATCGTAAATTTGCCCCTCTTTAAGATGAATATGGAACTAAAAGAACATTTTAATAATAAGATATTCAAGTTAATTTCCGAAACGGCAGACGAACTGGGATTGGAATGTTACGTTGTAGGAGGTTATGTACGAGATATATTTTTGAAACGCCCCTCGAAAGATATAGATGTTGTAGTGGTAGGAAGCGGAATTGAAATGGCACAGGCCTTCGGCAAGAAGCTGGGGCGCGGAGCGCACGTTTCCGTTTTTAAGAATTTCGGCACGGCACAAGTTAAATACCATGATACGGAAGTGGAATTTGTCGGTGCCCGTAAGGAATCATATAGCCATGACAGCCGTAAACCTGTGGTCGAAAACGGTACGTTAGAAGATGACCAGAACCGGCGCGATTTCACGATCAATGCCATGGCAGTGTGCTTGAACAAAGCACGTTTCGGGGAACTGGTAGATCCTTTTAACGGTCTGGATGACCTGAAAGAGAGAACCATCCGCACACCACTGGACCCGGACATTACTTTCAGTGACGATCCGCTCCGCATGATGCGTTGTGTCCGGTTTGCCACACAACTGAATTTCTACATTGACGACACCACTTTCGAAGCACTGGCACGCAACAAGGAACGTATCCATATTATCTCCAAAGAGCGCATTGCCGACGAGCTGAACAAGATTCTGCTCGCCCCCATACCGTCCAAAGGCTTTATAGAGCTGGACCGTTGCGGACTGCTGCCCTTGATTTTTCCCGAACTGGTGGCGTTGCAAGGAGTGGAAACCCAGAACGGCCGTGCCCATAAAGACAATTTCTATCATACGCTGGAAGTTGTGGACAATATCTCCAAACATACCGACAACCTATGGCTGCGTTGGGCCACGCTGTTGCATGACATAGGCAAACCGCGTACCAAACGCTGGGAACCACGTATAGGATGGACTTTCCATAATCATAACTTTATCGGTGAGAAAATGATTCCGGACCTCTTCCGCAAGATGAAGCTACCTATGAATGAGAAGATGAAATATGTCCAAAAATTGGTAGGCCTGCACATGCGTCCCATTGTCATAGCTGACGATATCGTGACGGATTCCGCCGTACGGCGTCTGCTTTTTGAAGCCGGAGATGACATTGACGACTTGATGATGCTGTGCGAAGCGGACATCACTTCAAAGAATGAAGCACGAAAACAAAAATTCCTGGATAACTTCAAACTGGTACGCCAGAAGCTGAAAGACCTGGAAGAGAAAGACCGGATACGCAATTTCCAACCTCCGGTAGACGGAGAAGAAATCATGCGGATATTCGACATGCAGCCCTGCCGCGAAATAGGCAGTCTGAAAAGTTCCATCAAGGATGCCATACTGGATGGTATCATTCCTAATGAACATGATGCCGCTTTAGAATACATGTTGAATAAAGCGAAAAGTATGGGACTAACTCCGGTCAACTTATAACTGACGAAAGTACATTTCATAACCAGTCCTCCATCAGAGAGTTATCCGTTTTGGGAAACTTTTATTCATTTTTTAAGCTAAAAGTTTCCCAAAATGTTATATCTTTGCAAACGTCCACCAAGGTAAAGTTAACCACTTCTAAAAGGGAATGCCGTGAAAATCAGCAACAGTACCCGCTGCTGTAACTCTCGTTGAGCCGAAACTATATGCCACTACAAAATATTTGCGGGAAGGCGTTTCGGGGAAGAGACAAGTCAGAAGACCTGCCTAAAAGGACAATTTATTAAAAACTAACAATTAATTTTTCAACAATGAACTACGCTGAGATTTGTATCATTAAGCGTGATGGAAAGCGGGAAGACTTCTCCATCAGTAAAATCAAAAATGCAATCGGCAAGGCATTCCATGCCTCCGGAATTGATAATGAGGACAAGCTGATTGCCGAAATTACCATGCGGGTTATCAGCAATTTTACATCTCCCACCATCAGTGTGGAAGAGATTCAAGATCTGGTAGAAAAAGAACTGATGAAAGTACGCCCCGAAGTGGCCAAAAAATACATCATTTATCGCGAATGGCGGAATACGGAACGCGACCGTAAAACGCAAATGAAGCATATCATGGACGGCATTGTAGCCATCGACAAAAATGATGTAAACCTGAGCAATGCCAATATGTCCAGCCATACTCCCGCCGGACAAATGATGACCTTTGCCTCGGAAGTTACAAAAGACTATACTTACAAATATCTGTTGCCTAAAAAATATGCCGAAGCACATCAGTTGGGCGACATACATATACATGACCTGGATTACTATCCCACCAAGACTACCACTTGTATCCAATATGACCTGGAAGACTTGTTCGAGCGCGGCTTCCGCACCAAGAACGGAAGTATCCGCACCCCCCAGTCCATTCAAAGTTACGCCACTCTGGCCACCATCATATTCCAGACAAACCAGAACGAACAACACGGCGGTCAGGCTATTCCCGCTTTCGACTTCTTTATGGCGGAAGGCGTACGAAAGACATTCCGCAAACATCTGAAAACGTTAACCGAGTTTTATATAGAAGTAGAAGGAAAAGAACCTGGAACAGAAGCTCTCAAGAAAATTGAAGAGAAAGCATACGCCATGACGCGCAAAGATACCCATCAGGCCATGGAAGGATTCATCCACAACCTGAACACCATGCATTCGCGAGGGGGAAATCAAGTGGTGTTCAGCTCCATCAATTATGGAACAGACACTTCTCCTGAGGGCCGCATGGTCATAGAGGAACTGCTGAAAGCTACCATTGAAGGCCTGGGTACCCGTGGCGAAGTACCTGTCTTCCCCATACAGATATTCAAGATCAAAGATGGAGTGTCTTACTCTGAAGAGGACTATAAGAAAGCCATGGCAAATTTCGAAGCGGCGATGGAAGGCAAAATGGAATTCCAAGCCCCCAATTTCGACTTGTTTCTGAAAGCTTGCCGTACCACCGCAAAAGCCTTGTTCCCTAATTTTATGTTTTTGGATACTCCTTATAACAAAAATGAGAAATGGGATATCAAGGACCCCAAACGTTACCGCTATGAACTGGCAACTATGGGATGCCGTACCCGCGTATACGAAAACATAGCAGGTGAAAAAACCTCATTAGGGCGTGGCAACCTGTCATTCACCACGATGAATATGCCCCGGCTGGCCATCGAAGCACGCATCAAGGCGGAAAGCCTGGAAGAATCAGGCAAGAAAGAGGCCATAGAAAAAAAAGCGAAAGCAATCTTTATGGAAAGTGTACATGCTTTGTCCAAACTGATTGCCGAGCAACTGTATGCACGCTACCAATATCAGCGGACAGCCCTGGCACGCCAGTTCCCGTTCATGATGGGTAATGACGTGTGGAAAGGCGGAGGCAAACTTTCCCCCAACGACCGAGTAGGGGATGTATTACGTCAAGGCACATTAGGCATAGGCTTCATAGGCGGGCACAATGCCATGATGGCTCTTTATGGAGAAAGCCACGCAAATAGCCAGAAAGCATGGGATACATTATTCGAGGCCGTTACAGAAATAAATAAAGTAGCAAACGAATACAAACTAAAATATCAATTGAATTTCTCTGTACTTGCCACCCCCGCTGAAGGGCTCTCTGGGCGATTCACTCGCATGGACCGCCGCAAATATGGCATCATTCCCGGCGTGACGGATAATGACTATTACGTAAACTCTTTCCACATAGATGTAAAAGAGCACATCACTATCGCCGAAAAGATAAAAAAGGAAGCTCCTTTCCATGCCATTACCCGAGGAGGGCACATCACCTATGTGGAATTGGACGGAGAAGCTCAAAAAAATGTAAAAGCCATAGCCAAGATCGTAAAAGTAATGCATGACGAAGGCATTGGATACGGTTCCATCAACCATCCTGTTGATACTTGCCAAGCTTGCGGTTACAAAGGGGTCATTTATGACAAATGCCCTGTTTGCCAAAGCGAAAACATAATGCGCATGCGCCGCATTACCGGCTATTTGACAGGAGATCTCAGCACTTGGAATTCAGCCAAACGTGCCGAAGAACGTGACCGGGTAAAGCATGGATAATCAGCATGAACTTGTTATTTACCTATCCTGAAACAATAGTCGACGGTGAGGGCATCCGCTATTCTATCTATCTAGCCGGATGCCGTCACCATTGTCGCGGTTGCCAGAATCCCGAATCCTGGAACCCATCGGCAGGCACTCCGCTCACACCAGAAAAAATAGAAAAAATAATCTGTGAAATAAACGCCAACCCATTGCTGGATGGCATCACCTTCTCCGGTGGAGACCCACTTTATCATCCTCAAGAATTCTTGGTTCTTGTCAAACAGATCAAAGAAGCTACCGGACAAAACATCTGGTGTTATACAGGATATACATTTGAACAGATACAAAACGATGAAATATTAAAACCGATACTGGACTATGTGGATGTCATAGTAGACGGGCGATTCGAACCTGATTTGTACTCTCCTTACTTGGATTTTCGCGGAAGTAGCAATCAACATATTATCCGTATTCGGTAACGCAAAAAACAGGAGAAGGGCGTTTTCTTGATATATATCATGAATTCACCCTTTTTTATGTTTTTCAGCATCTATTCACTTGCTAATATCAAGAAAAGCTGTACTTTTGCAACGTGGTTGTGAAACCACATACTAAGATAATAAAGAAAAGAACAAAATTAGGTATTAAGGTAAAGATTTTAATTAAGGTATTAGATTTAAGTGAAAAAAGATTGATTTAGAAAGGTATTAGGAGATAAGATTTAAGGTAATTAGAAAAAGAAAGTTTTCAGGAAATTAGTTTTATAGGTATTAAAAAAGTTGTTTTTTAGGTACAAGAGAAAGAGGATAACGCAACTGAGACGAGAAAGATGAAAAGAACCCCATTTATGGAGGGGGGTTCTTCAGGATGTGAGCGGGTTTGATAAGAACTTTCGCTCTTTTTTTATGTCTTTTTTTCACCACGGGAAAGAAACAATATAACAATAAACGCAAATTTCCGCAAAGACGATTGGTTCAATCTTTGCGGAAATCCGTATCTATCGGCATTTTTATAAAAATGCCGTGTCCTTTTCTGTCATGCAAACCTAGAACAAGAATCGCATGATATCATTAAAGTTCGCCCAAATAAGCAAGGCAAACAATAGAAACATACCTACCATCTGCGCATATTCCATAAATTTGTCACTCGGCTTACGACGGGCAATGATTTCATAAAGCAGAAATAATACATGTCCGCCATCCAATGCCGGAATAGGCAGAATATTCATAAACGCAAGGATGATTGACAGAAAAGCAGTCATTTCCCAAAAACGATGCCAATCCCATACTTTCGGAAAAATACTTCCTATCATTCCGAAACCACCTACACTCTTGGCTCCTTCTTTGGTGAACACATATTTCATATCGTTCACATATCCTTTCAATGTATTCACCCCCAATTGCACTCCTGCGGGGAAAGATTCAAAGAATCCATATTCACGGATAGTTTCTTTATAACCGGCCAATGAAGGAAACATTGCCCCCACTCTAAACAGTGAGTCCGTATGCACGGTAACCGTATCGCGCAATCCGCCACGTGAATAAACCATTTGCATAGCAGCTCCTTTATCTCCGGCAGTTTCCGCATCAGCCTGCATATTATCCAGTTTCTCTACCAATGCATTCCATGAGTTCAACATTTCACCATTGACTGCAATCAAACTATCTCCCTTCTGTATACCGGCCTTATCCAAGCCACCGCCCGGTATCACCGAGTCAATGACATTAGGAACTAATGCCGTAACAAACATCGGATCATCCTTTGCTATATCCAGCAGGCTGATCTCAGGCATGTATACTTCGGCTTCCTTTCCGTCACGCAGTACAGTCACCGTACGCGCCTCAACAATATCACGAAGCATATCCATCCCGAAACGTTCCAATGGTTTCTCGTCCGCACGAAGAAGGATATCACCGTCACGGAAACCTATTTCCTGAGCACGCTCGTTGAATTTCATTCCGTATGTCATATCCTGCAGCGAGACAAAGGAATCCCCCCAATGAAATAAAATCATGGAATAGATGAAGATAGCCAGCAAGAAATTCATCAAGACACCGCCCACCATGATAAGCAGACGCTGCCAAGCCGGTTTTGAACGAAATTCCCATGATTGAGCAGGCTGCTTCATCTGCTCGATATCCATGGACTCATCTATCATCCCCGAGATCTTCACATACCCCCCCAAAGGCACCCAGCCGATACCATATTCCGTATCACTATTCTTCGGTTTGAATTTGAACAAAGAAAACCACGGATCAAAAAATATGTAGAACTTCTCTACTCTTACTTTAAAAAGACGTGAAAAAAGGAAATGTCCTCCCTCATGAATAATGACCAATAATGAAAGGCTCATTATCAGTTGAAGGGCACGAATCAAAAATGTTTCCATCTAGCTATTTACTATTTTATAATTTATAATTAACATAATTCTCTGTCAACTATCATTTAAAGTGATAAAAAAGATGACGCAACCCGACGCGCTTCAGCATCAGTAACCACATAGTCTTCATAAGTCGGTTCCTTGATATAAGCAACTTTACCCATAGTCTGTTCTATGACATCACTCATACCCAGGAAAGATATTTTGTCTTTCAGAAAAGCATCCACCACCACTTCATTAGCAGCATTCACTATACAGGGCATATTTCCGGCCCGATGCAAAGCCTCGTATGCCAATGCCAAATTACGAAAACGTTTGGTATCAGGCTGTTCAAAAGTCAGGTCTGTTATATGGGCAAAATCCAACCGTTCGAAAGAAGATTTCACACGTTCCGGATACGAAAAAGCATATTGAATAGGCAAACGCATATCGGGCATGCCTAATTGTGCTTTCACGGCTCCATCCTCAAACTGCACCATAGAGTGAATGACAGATTGCGGATGAACTACCACCTCAATCTGTTCCGGACGCATTCCGAATAACCATTTAGCCTCAATCACTTCAAACCCTTTGTTCATCATGGAAGCCGAATCAATGGTTATCTTCGCTCCCATCTCCCAATTGGGATGCTTCAAAGCTTGTGTTTTGGTCACTGTTTGCAACTGTTCCATAGTATAAGTACGGAACGGTCCTCCCGAAGCTGTCAAGATCACTTTCTCCAACCGGTTATTTATTTCCAAACACTGGAAGATAGCCGAATGTTCCGAATCCACGGGAAGTACAGCTGTGTGATACTGATTTGCCAATGCATTAATCAACTCTCCGGCCACAACCAGGGTCTCTTTATTGGCCAAAGCAATAGCTTTACCTGCCTTTATCGCATTTATAGTAGGACGCAACCCGGCATAACCTACCATAGAAGCCAGTACAATGTCAATAGGTTGTGATTCTACAATTTGAGAGAGCGCATCCGCTCCCGCATATACCTTGACAGGCAGATCACTCAGTGCCTCCTTCAGTTGAAGATATTTCTCCTCATTGGCTATCACCACCGCTTCGGGCATGAACTTACGGGCTTGTTCTATCAATAAATCGACACTATTATTGGCCGTCAACGCGTATACCTCGTATAAATCAGGATGTTCCTCTATTACCTGTAGAGCCTGTGTACCGATAGAGCCGGTAGAACCTAATATCGCTATTTGTTTTTTCATAATGTTTTAAAATACAATGTATTTTGAGGGATCAATCGCACGTCCCTTGTGCCACAATTCGAAATGCAGATGCGGTCCGGTAGTTTTTTCACCGGTATTTCCTACCAATGCAATAGCTTCACCACCTTTCACCGGGTCGCCTTCTTTCTTTAATAACGAACCACAATGTTTATATACCGACACAAAATCCTGTCCGTGCTGTATCTGAATAACATAACCGGTTTCTGCCGTATAAGTAGACAGAATCACTGTTCCATCCAATGTTGCCAACACACTTTCATTGGGGTTGGCGGCAATGTCCACTCCGTAATGCCTGTTCTCCAAGTCAAAATTAGATGACATCATGCCACGTGTGGGACGATAAAATATCAATCCGGAAGCGGCATTATTATCATTTACAGCCGTCAGATTATATCGTTCCGATTCCTCATATTGTTTGCGAAACTCTTCTTCCCGCCTGGTACGCTCCATCAAAGAATCAGAACGGAGAATGGTCAAAGTATCAATAGATTGAACCGTATCTGCTTTTATTTTTCCACTAAATATATCCTGAATATTCATGATATACATATTCTGCCGTGCCACCACTTGCTGCAGTGAATCAGCCCGCAACGCATTGGCCACTACCTGCGCACGCACTTCACTGTTCATATATCCCGGCAAATAGTTACGTAAAGGAGTAAATACAATGATCGTTGCCGAAATCAGGAAAATTACCGTTACGGCAGACAGCAATACAGACACACCATTGAGTTTGGAAACGTGCAGTCCCACAATCTCCTCCAACGTATTTTCATTGGTAATGGTCAGTTTATACTTAAACTTGAAATTATGCCAAAATGCTTTCTTTCCTTTTTTCTTCATTGCACGCACTTTCTATGATTTATATCAAGCCATCAGGTACTTCCACCTTCAGCAAACGCTTTTTCTTATCCAATTGGATGATAAATTCCTCGTGGGCGGGCAGGAGAAGTTCCTCACCATCTTTCTCAATGGCAAAAAGGACATTCATCGTACTGTCATCCACCGCTACAATTTCGCCCAGCTCACCATGGTTCACATCTTCCACCTTAAAACCAATAAAATAGTTCCAAGTAGGTATATCCTCCGAATCTTCCTCCTCATCGGCATATTTCTTCGGGAAATAAACCTCTACATTCGTAAACATACGGGCCTTTTCCGAAGTATCCACCCCCTCCAGCTTTACCAAAGCGGTGGTATCCGAACGAAAACGGTACTCTTCAATAAAAAAAGGCACAAATATACCATCCAACAGACAGACCAGATACTCACCTTCCACACGGTCAAAAATATCATCCGTAAAAGTAAATGAGATTTCTCCTTTTACTCCATGCGGTTTGTTGAATATACCAATCTTGAAAACTTCATCTTTCTTAATCATGATTCTCTAAATTCTAGTAATGCGTGCGCCAAGCGCATTCAAACGCTGGTCTATATTCTGATATCCCCGGTCTATCTGCTCTATATTGTGTATGCGGCTGGTACCATCGGCACTCATTGCCGCTATCAGCAAAGCGATACCGGCACGGATGTCGGGTGAAGTCATATTTCCGGCACGAAGCAGAAAATTATGGTCATGACCTATCACAACAGCACGATGAGGGTCACATAATATAATCTGTGCTCCCATATCTATGAGCTTGTCAACAAAGAACAAACGGCTTTCAAACATCTTCTGATGAATCAGTACGCTACCCTTTGCCTGTGTTGCCACCACCAGTACCACACTGAGCAAGTCCGGAGTCAACCCCGGCCAGGGAGCGTCCGCTATGGTCATAATAGAGCCATCAATAAACGATTCTATCTGATAATGTTCCTGCTCGGGGATAAAAAGATCATCCCCCCGCTGCTCCACTCTAATTCCCAAACGACGGAAACTGTCCGGAATAATACCTAGGTTTTCATGCGACACATTTTTGATGGTAAGCGCACTTCCTGTCATGGCAGCCATTCCGATAAAACTACCTACTTCAATCATATCAGGCAATACCCGATGATTACAGCCATGCAGGCTTTCCACCCCTTCAATAGTCAGCAAATTAGATGCGATACCGGAAATCTTCGCCCCCATGCCGTTCAACATACGGCAAAGTTGCTGTAAATAAGGTTCACAGGCAGCGTTGTAAATGGTTGTTTTGCCCTTTGCCAGAACAGAAGCCATCACAATATTAGCCGTACCGGTGACAGAAGCTTCATCCAGCAACATATAAGTACCTTCCAAATGGTCGGCGCAAATACTGAAAACACTTCGTTTCTCATCATAATTGAAACAAGCTCCCAACTTCTGAATACCTATAAAGTGAGTATCCAGGCGACGACGTCCTATCTTATCACCACCCGGCTTTGAAATCAAAGCCTTTCCAAAACGGGCCACCAACGGACCAACCAACATGACTGACCCCCTCAGGCTGGAACATTTCTTTAAGAATTCATCACTCTCCAGATAGTTTAGATCCACTGTATCAGCCTTAAACACATACGAATCAAT
Organism: Bacteroidaceae bacterium; assembly: GCA_011959205.1. Taxonomy (GTDB): domain Bacteria; phylum Bacteroidota; class Bacteroidia; order Bacteroidales; family Bacteroidaceae; genus Phocaeicola. Next base: position 12,884 of record BLLV01000120.1, on the reverse strand, counting down.
TCCTATTTTCGACACCTTGACCCCCATATCACGTAACAACTGGATCAAGTTGTTCACATCCAGAATATCCGGAATATTAGTTACTGTCACTTCTTCTGAGGTCAGCAGAGTAGCACAAAGGATCTGTAGCACTTCATTTTTAGCACCTTGCGGATGTATTTCGCCGTGCAATTTATGTCCTCCTTCAATTACAAACGAAGCCATGGTATCAATTTTTTAGGAATTAATATTTCTTTCTTTGATTGTTGTTTTGTTGCGGTCTGCGCTGATTGTTCTGCTGCGGTCTGCGTGGAACATAAACCCGTTGTTGTTCATTCAAATGCAGATCTTCAGGGGTCAGAGTAATCGTCCCCTTAGAGTAATCGCGAAGGTCATCCAAGATCTTCTGATCTTCCACTCCGTCTTTATTCCAGTTTAGGAAACATTTCTTCATGTGGTTTGCAATCAGACTGATCAGTTGTTTTTTCTCCTCACCTTCCGGATAGTCCACTGCCTTTTTAATCATGTTCTCCAAAATACGGCCATAATGGCGGTAACGGATTTCATTATGTGGATAAGGCAACATATCGGGTTTCACTTCCAGGCTCTCTTTCTTCACAATTTCATACGGATAATCAATATCCAACTTAAAATCGGCCATAATAGCCAAATGATCCCATAATTTATGTTTGAAATCGGGCACATCCCGCAAATGCGGAAACATGCCACCCATAATGTTGATAATCGTGTTCGCACAACGCTGGCGCTCAGCTCTGTCCTCAATGGTCAAAGCATGATCTACCATATTCTGTACACTTCTACCATATTCGGGAAGGGGTAAAGTTCGTTGTTGAGTATTATACTCCATATATTTTAAAATTTATGATTTATGCACTAATTTGCTTACCGCTGTTACAAAAGTTTTTTGGGTTTGGAAGCTACAAACTCTTTCAAATAGAAAGGCTCAAAATAAGCCACATCCTTAAAGTTCTGTCTTACCATTTCCCTTTCCGCCAATGGGAACATCCATTTGCCCAACGGACGGATATCATCAATGAAATGAGCATGGGGATGAGTAATTTTCTCACGGCATTTGGCAGCCCCGTTGCCAAAGAAATAAACCGGGTGTTCATTCAGAAACTCCAAATAAGAATGCTCATCAACAATATCGGCAGCTATTTCTCTTTTCACATTCAACGCACGGTCATAAACAGCCGCATATACCTCCATGCGACGTGCGTCTATCATAGGGCAGAGCAACGCATCCTCGGGCAAATAATGATGCAGCAACACCGGCACACACAGTACCTCCAAGGTAGGAAGTCCGATAAGCGGCAGATTACGTCCATAGCAAATGCCCTTCGCCATAGAAACGCCAATACGCAACCCCGTGTACGAACCAGGCCCGCTGCTCACAGCCACTGCATCCAACGGCATGCCACGACTGTCGACAAACGATAAAGCCTCATCTACGAATACGCCCAGCTGCACGGCATGTGAAGGTCCTTTCAAATCTTCTTTGGAAAACACCGCCAATCCATCCTCGCTGACGGCAACAGAGCAGACCTCTGTTGAAGTTTCAATATGCAAAATACACGACATAATGCTCTACTTATATAATATAATGTGCAAATATACACTTTTATTTATACTTCATTTCCATAAAAAGATTACTTTTGCAAAAAAACATATTAGTTATGATACAGTCAATGACCGGATACGGTAAAGCAACCGCTATATTCGGAGAAAAGAAAATTAATGTAGAGATCAAGTCTCTGAACAGTAAAGCAATGGACTTATCGACACGGATCGCTCCTTTATACCGTGAGAAAGAGATAGAAATCCGCAATATGATTTCCAAATCACTGGAGCGCGGCAAAGTTGATTTCAGCCTGTGGGTAGAGAAAGACGTTTCGGACACAGCCACTCCCATCAACGCCGCCCTTGTAGAAAACTACTACAATCAAATAAAAGCCATCTCCGAAACCACCCATATCCCTATGCCCGAAGATTGGTTCGCAACTCTTCTGCGTATGCCCGATGTACTGACCAAAGTCGATGTACAGGAGCTTTCGGAAGAAGAATGGGAAGTAGTCCGCCAGGTAGTGGAAGAGGCCATCAGCCATCTGGTAGATTTCCGTAAACAGGAAGGTGCCGCCCTGGAAAAGAAATTCAACGAAAAGATTGACAACATTGAGAGTTTATTAAAATCCATCGAACCCTACGAAACAGAACGTGTAGCCAAGATACGTGAGCGCATTACGGATGCATTGGAAAAAACCATCAGTGTGGATTATGATAAGAACCGCTTGGAACAGGAATTGATCTATTACATTGAGAAATTGGATATCAACGAAGAAAAGCAACGTCTTGCCAATCATTTGAAATATTTCCGTGAAACCATGGCCGGCGGTCACGGCCAAGGGAAGAAACTTGGTTTCATAGCACAAGAAATGGGGCGCGAGATCAATACCACCGGCAGCAAATCCAATCATGCCGAAATGCAGAACATCGTGGTGCAGATGAAAGATGAATTGGAACAGATCAAAGAGCAGGTATTAAACGTAATGTAGCCGTCCCACACATCGGATGTTTTTTATAAAAAAAGTAAAATATGGCAACAGGAAAACTTATCATTTTTTCAGCCCCCTCGGGCTCAGGCAAATCAACCATTATCAACTATCTGCTGACACAAAACCTGAATCTGTCCTTCTCTATTTCCGCCACCAGCCGCCCTCCCCGCGGAGAAGAGCGACATGGTGTGGAATACTTTTTCCTATCTCCGGAAGAATTCAAACAACGCATTGCCAATGACGAGTTTCTGGAATATGAGGAAGTGTATGAAAACCGTTTCTACGGAACGCTGAAAGCACAGGTGGAGAAGCAACTGGAAGCCGGACAAAATGTGGTTTTTGACGTAGATGTGGTGGGCGGATGTAATATCAAAAAATACTATGGAGACCGTGCACTGTCTGTTTTCATCCAACCCCCCAGTGTGGAAGAGCTCCGTAAGCGTCTGACAGGTCGCGGCACCGATGCCCCCAAAGTGATTGAAAGCCGGGTGGCAAAAGCGGAATTCGAATTGGGGTTTGCCGATAAATTCGACACTGTGATAGTAAATGATGATTTGGAGAAAGCAAAAGCGGAAGCACTGAAAGTTATTCAAGATTTTATAAAAAAATAAGATGATGATCAAAGATCCGAAAAAACTGGCTCGAAGAATGTTGATACTTTGTATCCTCATTGGTTTTATAGCTTTAGCTGTGGGCATCATTGCAATGGCAATGGAAAAATACATTATTGCCATAGCCATGGGTATTGTCACTGTAGGACAAATATGGAATTACAATAAATGGAAAAGAGTAAGATAAAAACCGGCATTTTTGGCGGCTCATTCAATCCTGTTCATATAGGGCATCTGGCACTTGCCAATTACCTGTGTGAATATAGCGGGCTGGATGAATTATGGTTCTTGGTCTCTCCTCACAATCCATTAAAGCGACAGACGGATTTATGGGATGATAATCTGCGATTGGAACTGGTAAAACTGGCCATTGCGGATTATCCCAAATTCCGGGCTTCCGACTTCGAATTTCATCTCTCCCGCCCCTCCTATACCATACATACCTTGGATGCTTTACAGAAAGCCTATCCCGACAGGGAATTTATCCTTATCATCGGTGCGGACAATTGGATATTGTTCCCCCGTTGGTACAAGGCAGAGGAGATTTTAAAGAATCATCAAGTAATGGTCTACCCCCGTCCGAATTTCACTATTGATCCAACAGCCCTTCCTCCTTCCGTACGATTAGTAGATACTCCATTATTGGAAATCAGTTCTACTTTTATCAGACAGGCACTAACGGAAGGACGAGATGTACAATATTTCCTGCATCCGGCAGTATATAAACGATTAACAAATAAAAATCCCCGGGAAGACACAATCCAAAACGATACTCCGGAGTAAGAGCAGCTTCCATCTTATTAAAAGCAAAGTATGTACTACAGAAATAAGTCACCGGCAATCCGCATATATAAACGAGAAAAAGGGTGTCCGATAATGAACACCCTGTATGTTGTCGGCGAACAGTCCCACTTATTCCGTCTGTTTTTCAACGCGATGCAAAACCACTAGAACCACTTCACTGGGAGTAAACAAACGGACGTCAATGCGTGAGGTTCCCAACCCGTTGGTTATAATAACGGGAGTACCTTTGCTATTTTCTTTCCAACCAGTAAGAAAACGGTTTCCATAAATGGAATGTTTTACCGGCGAATACTTTTTGAACAAACTTACCTGACCGCCATGCGTATGCCCCGCCAACACCAGATTGGCATTCGAAACATTCGTATCTTCCGCATAATCCGGTGTATGGGTGAGTAATATCACGAAGTCATCCACCGGGAAATGCTGGGAGGGAGAGTCACCGTTTCTTTTCAAATCGAACGGATTGCGCACCCCGCTCACTATAATATGCTGACCGTCTTTCACCAGCTTATAGCTGTTGTGTTCCATCAGCCGCACATGATTCTTCCGCATAGCCTCCACTACTTCAGAATAACAATAGTCATAATCATGATTCCCCATCACGGCAAATGTTCCGTAAGGTGTATAAACCCTGCTCAACGCAGCGAACAAAGTGTCCAGGTTTCCACCTTTCTTGCTACGATAATCCCCGCCCAACAGCAAAGCATCGGCATGTACAGACTTTAATGCCCGCACAACACTATTCAGATCGTTTTTTTTCAAACGGCTCTCATAATGAAAATCCGAAGCAAACCCTATCCTGAACCCGTCGAAAGCCGGCGGAAGATCATAACTATAAAAATCATACCGCTTCACACGGCCTACTCCCGGGAACTCGGACAAGGTGGCTGTAGCGCAAGAAGACAATAAAACAACCGCCAAAAGCAGAAAAAGAAGCTGTTTCTTCATAATCCTTTCTATTTGGAGACAAAGATATGAAATTAATTGTCTTATCTTTGCATAACCTTATTATAAAAAGACATGGGAACAGTTCAAGTCAATTCAATAAAAGCATGGCTTCTGGCCGCCCGTCCCAAGACATTGGCAGGAGCCGCCACTCCGGTTTTGCTGGGGTGTGCCCTGGCTTATGCAGAGGACCGGTTTCAGATGATACCGGCATTGCTTTGTTTTCTATTCGCTTTTCTGATGCAGATAGACGCCAACTTCATTAATGATTACTTTGATTACTTGAAAGGCAGCGACCGGGAAGACCGTCTGGGTCCCGAACGTGCCTGCGCACAAGGCTGGATCACACTGGACGCCATGAGGAAAGGAATCGCCCTGACCACAGCAGCAGCCTGCCTGACAGGAGCATGCCTATTGGCTTATGGAGGATTTGAAATGATTCCCGTCGGAATCTTATGCATCTTATTCGCCTTTCTTTATACAGCAGGGCCTTATCCGCTGGCTTATCACGGATGGGGAGACATACTGGTCATTGTCTTTTTCGGGTTTGTACCGGTAGGCTGCACCTACTATGTGATGTGTCGTGACTGGACTTGGAACGTGACTCTCGCTTCCCTGGCTTGCGGACTGATTATAGATACCTTGTTGATGGTAAATAATTACCGTGACCGCGATCAGGATGCGAAAAGCGGAAAAAGAACAATCGTAGTACGCTGGGGAGCCAAGGCAGGACAGCGGTTATACTTATTTTTGGGATTGGCTGCCGCATGGCTTTGCTTGTTGTTTATTCCGACAGGGCACATCTGGGCTGCCTTACTGCCCCAAATTTATCTGTTACCTCATTTCATGGCATGGCAAAGAATGGTAAAAATCAAAAAGGGAAAAGAATTAAACAGCATATTGGGAGAAACCTCCCGCAATATGCTGCTATTCGGAACGCTACTAGCATCCGGGCTTATCTTATAACCCAACTCATTCCGCTTTCTCTATCAATACAGTGGCGTAAGCGGAAATACCTTCCTCTCTGCCCGTGAACCCAAGTTTCTCTGTAGTGGTAGCCTTTACGGAAACATCATCCACATCCACCCTCATCAAGCGGGCAAGCACCGACTGCATTTCTGGAATCCGTGCTTTCAACTTGGGACGCTCGGCACAGATTGTTGCATCCACATTACCCACCTTATACCCTTTCGTCGCAATCAGATCCACCGTTTCAGCCAACAAGACCTTACTGTCAATGTTCTTGAACTCTCCCGCAGTATCAGGGAAATGATAACCTATGTCACGCATATTGGCAGCTCCCAACAAGGCATCGCAAATGGCATGAATCAACACATCGGCATCCGAGTGCCCCAGCAATCCCAATTCATGCTCCAATTTTATTCCTCCGAGCCATAACTCACGCCCTGCCACCAATTGGTGCACATCGAACCCGAATCCTACCCTTATTTTCATCTTACATAAAAATCTAATAATTTCTCACCTTCCAGATACCCCTCCAAATGCTGTCCTATACTGACCGGACCTACCCCTACAGGAGTTCCTGTATAGATCAAATCTCCAATCTTTAATGTAAAGAACCGGCTGACGTAGGCGATTATCTCATCCACTTTGAACAACATATCCGCAGTATTACCTCTCTGCACCGTTTTCCCATCTATATCCAGATGAAAACTTAAATTCTGTATATCCTTGAATCTGTCTGCCGGCACAAAATCACCAATAGCAGCCGAGCTGTCAAATCCTTTGCACAGTTCCCAAGGCTTGCCTTCCTCCCGAAACCGCCGCTGAAGATCACGCGCCGTAAAATCAATTCCTACCGTCACCGCATCATAATACCTACTAGCAAAACGCGGAGCAATATTCTTTCCCAAACGATTAATACGCACCACCAGCTCTGTTTCATAATCCACCTGGCGGGAGAAATCGGGAATAAAAAACGGCTTGCTGTCTTTCAGCAGAGCCGAATCCGGTTTCATAAAAATAACCGGTTCTTCCGGCAGTTTTTCATCAGCATGCAACTCGTGGCAATGTGCAACGTAGTTCATTCCTACGGCTATAATCTTCATATTATTATTCTTGAATTACATTTAGTCTGTTAAACATTACAGCCAGATGGGCATAAAGCGATGTATTCTGCACCACAATATTTTCCGGCACACGAATACGGAACGGCGTAAAGTTCCATACCGCCTTAATGCCACCCGCTATCATCTTATCTGTTATCTCCTGTGCTATATTAATGGGTACTGTCAGCACCCCGATATTCACATCACAGGACTTCATTTTTATTTCAAATTCATCCGAATGATAAATAGGAATTCCATTTATTTCCCTTCCTACCAGTTCGGGATTAATATCAAACGCACCTACTATCTCCAATCCGAAATGATGCAGACCCGAATCGCGCAGCAAAGCACCTCCCAAACTACCAACACCAAACAAGAAAGCTTTATGCATCTTGGTAAATCCCAGAAAACGCTCCAGCACCTCTATCAACGCATCAATCTCATACCCCACACGCGTACGGCCGGATATGTTTACATAAGAAAGATCTTTCGCTATCTGGGAAGCATCGACGTTGATTTGCTTGGATATTTGGGTAGAAGACACATACGTTTCTCCCTGCTCTTTCATCAGTTTCACATTCGAAAGATACCACGGAAGTCTGCGCAAAGTCGGCTCAGGCACTTTATCCGAGAATTTATGCATACGTATATCCATCTTTTTCTTTAGGTATTATCATTAGGTAATTTGCAAAAGTACACTTTTATTTGTTACATTGACGGGTAGAGTATAAAAAAAGTCTTATCTTTGAGTATTCATTTAAGCAAAATTCACATGAAAAATAACGATTGGAAAGAACGTTTGAATGTGGTTTATTCCACAAATCCTGATTTCAAGTATGAAAACGTTGAAGAGGAAGAGGCTGAGACATTAGATAAAAAACAACAAAAGCTCCGTGTCAATATAGAAAAAAAAGGACGGGGTGGCAAAACTGTGACATTAATCAACGGATTCATCGGCACAGAAGACGCCTTGAAAGAGTTGGGTAAATTGTTGAAAACCAAATGTGGAGTAGGCGGTTCAGTCAAAGACGGGGAAATCCTTATCCAAGGAGAATTCAAGCAACGGGTCATCGAGTTGTTGAGAGCGGAAGGATATAGCCAGACCAAATAAATCAGGAAAAAGAAAGGGACTGTTGCCACACAGTCCCTTCATTCTATCATTGCGGAAATTTTATTCAGCACGCAAAGTGAAACGTTTGAAAGCAACGATCTGCAATTCAGGATCAGCTTCCTTCAACACTTCTTTTACAGTCTTCTTACCATCCATGATATCCTCTTGGTTCAGCAAGCAAACTTCTTTCAAGAACTTACCCAAACGACCTTTAGCAATATTTTCAATCATCTGTTGCGGCAAGTTGGCAGCTTTTTCAGCAGAAACAGTAGCAATAATTTCTTTAGCCTTGGCAATATCTTCGTCAGTGATCCAGCCCTTAGCCTTGTTACTTTCCATGTGTTCTTCGCTATCCACATGTGCAGGGTTGATACCAGCCTTCTTCAAAGCAACTTCAACAGCCTTGTCTACTTGTTCTTTCTTAGTCTTGTCAATAGCCACCTGTATTTCAGCTTCTTTTACAGATTCAGGAACACCGGCTTCATCAATTGCAATAGGATTCATAGCGGCAATCTGCATGGCAACTCCGTGAGCGGCAGCTTCAGCTTCCTTATTCATAGCAACGATCGTACAAAGCTGGTTGTTTCCCTGGTGGTTATAAATAGAAGTATAAGCACCTTCAACCACGTTGTAACCATCCAATTCCATTTTCTCACCCGTGATACCGCTACGGTCTGTCACTGCATCTTGTACAGTACCGTTACCCATAGGCAACGCCTTTACCTCTTCCAGAGTCTTACATCTGTTGGCAACAGCAGCATCCAGGATAGCTTGAGTCAAAGCTACGAAATCAGCATTCTTAGCAACGAAGTCTGTTTCGCATTTCAAAGCGATGATAGCAGCGAATTCGCCATCTTTCTTTGCCAGCACACAACCTTCGGCAGCCTCACGATCAGAACGTTTTGCAGCGACAGCCTGTCCTTTTTTACGGATAATTTCCATTGCTTTATCAATATCGCCGTTTGCTTCAGTCAAAGCGTTTTTGCAATCCATCATACCAGCTCCACTAATCTTACGAAGCTTGGTTATCTCAGCCATAGTTACAGCCATAATATTCCTTTATTTTTTAATTGTTAGTAATATCTTTAAAACAGAATTGAGAATTGAAAATTGAGAATTGAGAATTAACAGCATAATCTGCCTCTTTCCCAATTTTCAATTCTCAACTCTCAATTTATACTATTAAGCTTCTTCGTCTTCTTTCAAGAAAGCGGCAGCCTTAGCAGCATTGATAGCTTCTTCTTCGGCTTTATCCATACGAGCCTTGGTATTTTTCTTCTTACCAGCACCCTTAGGAGCATTTTCACCGGCAGCTTCCATATCTACTTTTTCAGCTTTTCTTTCTTCCAAACCTTCAGCGATAGCACCGCAGCAAGCGTCCAGAATTACTTCTACAGACTTAGTAGCGTCATCATTTGCAGGGATCACGAAATCCACGTTTGAAGGATCTGAATTTGTATCAACGATAGCAAATACAGGAATACCCAGACGGTTGGCTTCACGAACTGCAATGTTTTCTTTCAACACGTCGATAACGAACAGTGCTGACGGCAGACGAGTCAAATCAGCGATAGAACCTAAGTTCTTTTCCAATTTAGCACGCTGACGAGAGATTTGCAGAACCTCTCTCTTGGAAAGGTTTGAATAAGTACCATCGTTGGTCAACTTATCGATAGTAGCCATTTTCTTCACAGCCTTACGGATAGTCGGGAAGTTAGTCAACATACCACCCGGCCAACGCTCGATTACATAAGGCATATTTACAGAAGCAGCTTTCTCAGCTACTACTTGTTTAGCTTGTTTCTTAGTAGCAACAAACAGGACTTTCTTACCTGATTTTGCGATTTGTTTCAGTGCGTCAGCAGCTTCATCTACTTTAGCAACAGTTTTATGGAGGTCAATGATATGGATACCATTGCGTTCCATGAAAATATAAGGAGCCATTGAAGGGTTCCACTTTCTTTTAAGGTGTCCGAAGTGGCAACCGGCTTCCAATAATGTATCGAAATTAGTTCTAGACATTTTGTTATTCTTTAAATCGTTTACTTTCTTTTTTGTTTATCTCAACCAACCATCGGGTAGTCTGCTACCAAGTAGAGTCCCGCTGGTTTAGATACTAAACGCTTTTTAACCAGTTCCAAGTAAAACCGGATATTAACGTTTACTGAACTGGAATCTACGACGTGCTTTCGGCTGACCCGGTTTCTTACGTTCTACAGAACGAGAATCACGTGTCATGAAGCCTTCCGAACGAAGAGTTGCTTTGTCTTCAGGGTTGATTTTAACCAGCGCACGAGCGATAGCCAAACGCAAGGCCTGTGACTGACCTGTAAAACCACCACCGTAAAGGTTTACTTTGATATCATATTTTTCAGCAACCTCCAACTTGTTCAAAGGCTGTTTTACTACATACTGAAGAATAGTTGATGGAAAGTACTGTGCAAGGTCTCTCTTGTTAATAGTAATCTTTCCTGTACCTTCGCTTACGAACACGCGTGCTACGGCGCGTTTACGTCTGCCTAATGCATTTACTACTTCCATTCTTTATTATTTAAGTGAGTTTATATCAATTGATTTCGGAGTCTGAGCTTCGTGTTTGTGTTCACTACCAGCGTAAACATACAAATTGCCCAGCAACTGTGCTCCCAAACGATTTTTAGGAAGCATACCTTTTACTACTTTTTTCAACAGTTTTTCTTCACCGTTAGGTTTCTTCATCAACTGGGCAGGAGTCATTTCTCTCTGGCCACCGGGATAACCTGTATAGCGCAAGTAAACCTTGTCGTTCCACTTGTTTCCGGTAAATTTCACTTTGTCTGCATTAATGATAATAACATTATCACCGCAGTCAGCATGAGGGGTAAAGTTTGGTTTGTACTTTCCTCTCAACAGTTTCGCAACTTTCGAACCGAGACGGCCTACGACCTGATCGGTTGCATCGACAACAACCCATTCTTTATGAGCTGTCTCTTTGTTTGCAGAAATGGTCTTGTAACTTAAAGTATCCACTCTTAAATTCTTTTTTAAATGTTAACTACTAAAAAACAATTCTTCCCAGCGCTTCTAACCGTTCCCGGACAAAGAACTATTAACACGCTAAGAATTAATCCTTTATAAACTTTTGATAATAATCGGCTTGCAAAGGTACGGCTTTTCTTTGAACTGACAAACAAATTAAGATATTTTTTCCTCCCGCTTTTCGCATACAAAAGGCTGATATAACCACATCTAGACTTCGAATAACGGACTAAAAAACATAGGGAAGAAATTCCGATTCTTCCCTATGCATATACAGCTATTCATATTATATTCAACAATCCCATCCGCTCTCCATCTCAGAGCAGCCACAAACTGCTACAGATGTGGCGTTGTTTTCACCAGACTGACGAAGCTTTAAAAGTTCGGTTGCCGACACCCGCACCACTTTTCCATCAGGACAGCCATAGCACAATGTTCCTTCGCGCCGTGCAGTCTCCTCAATCAACCGCTGTTCAGCCAATTCCAAACCATAACGCAACTTTGCACTTAATTCCTTATATTCTTCTTCAGTTGACATAGTTTCTGATTTTAGTAAAAAGTTCTTGATTATAGATATGGGCTTCATCTCCCAAGCGGAAAGCGTCCGCCACAATAACACGCGGTGTGCAGCTATTGTCCGCAAGCATCCAATAATCCACACAAGGCATATAAATACGGAAAAAGTTTTCCAACCCCGAACGATAACGGCGACGGATGATGGAAGCAGGCACATCGTGTCCTCCATTGGCAACACGTTGTTTCACTCGCTCTATAGCCAGCTCAGGCGAATTCAGCCAAAAATAAATAAGGCTGACGCTGTATCCTTGATTTTGCGCCTGCCGGATAAGGTTGATATAAGAACGGGTGGACAAGGTGGTTTCAACAGAAAAACTGACTCCTGCCGACAGTAACTCCCCGATGCGTTTCAGCATCAGTCGTCCGGCTTCGATAGCTACACTTGAGGGGTTAAAAGGAGAAAGTCCCTTAGCGATTTCATCGGCATTGACAAATTCGCGGCACTCTAAAATTTCGGGTAATACTGTGTACGAAGCTGTCGTCTTACCAGCGCCGTTACACCCCGCTATTATATAAAGCTTAGACATTAACTCCTTTTCTATATTCTGTTATTGGGGGCAAAGTTAACGATTATTTCCAATCTTTGTTCTCGAAAAGAGATAAAAGTGATGAAGAATAGCACATTTTTTGAAATTCTGTGCAAAGAATGGAGAATTAAGGGAGCTTTAGCTTTATCAAGAAAGCCATTCCGCTTAATCAATATCCGGATTGCGTCCGTTTTCCCGGACTGTACCTCTTTCGGCTTTTCCGTCAATACTGATTATGTCAGATTCGTTTTGGGGATTGAATTCCTTTTGGATAATGACAATAAACTCTGTCATCAAGAGATTGTGACGCCCAAATCGATTATTTCCGTACGCCCTACGCATTTGGACAAACGCCCAAGTATTATCAGCACAATGATGTCGCTAAGTTTATGACGTAGGTTCCCCTTGTTTATCCTTCTGAAAAGAAACACCGAAAGCGGTGCTTCGGCATCGCTGTGCGCAAATTTACCGATTTTGCTCGATAAAATAAGAATTATTTTCAATATTCGTCTATTTTTTAAATGAAAGAGCCGTGACAAGGCGCTGCTCTATTCGTAGAAAGTATTGTCAAAGTAGTATGAAAATATAGGCTTATTGTGGCTTGTTTTGTCGAGAGTCAGCTTTTTTAATGATACGGCGACCACCGAGATCTACACCTCTCTATTCGTCGG
>BLLV01000119.1 GCA_011959205.1 Bacteroidaceae bacterium | reverse complement strand
TTTATAACAGACGGAAGGATTACCCGTTAAACGGTCCCGCCATCGGTGCCAACTTTCGCTTCTCTCTGCCCTCGACTTCTTTTATCAACAAAGCGGTAAATAACTTGAATCTGATGGCAGAATACGATAGTAAATCGATAAATTTGGGCTTTGAGTACAGCTTCTGGAAAGACTACATCAATGCGGTGATAGAGTTCAACCGCTGTCAATACTTTTCCGGCGGCTTAGTCTTCAAACTCCATCTGAAATAGTAAAAGAAATAGATAGAGTGTTATGGCATCCTGACTGAACCAAGATACGAAAAAAGCGTTTCTTCGTTGCAAAAGCCTTGTACAAAGAAAAATAAATCGTATATTTGCGAAAACCTACTGGGAGGAGCAATATGAAAACAACATCTGAATACATTGCAATATTACGTAAATATATGGCTGAGAATGCTCATAAATATGGCATTGTCCACATGAGAATCTTCGGATCAGTGGCACGTGGCGAACAGACCGAGAGCAGTGATGTGGATGTGTGTGTGGAAGGCCGGCTCCATGGCTTTTTTGCTTTGGCAGGTATAAAGCAAGAGTTGGAAGAGTTGCTGGGCTGCAAGGTGGATATTGTACGCTTGCGCGATAAGATGGATTCGTTTTTACGTGAAAGGATACAAAAAGAAGGTATTTATGTATGATATCTTGATTGCTTTTCATACGTAAGGGCATCCTCCATGCAGCCTCTCCCAAAGAAGAAGCTGCATGGAGAATCGCCACATTCTTTCTCATCCCTCCAAGTACCCGAACACCCTCTCCGCATCAAAACACGGACAAGCCTTCGGGATACTTCCCGGCATATCCCTGTGCCCCCTGATCCGGACACCGGGAAAGATTTTCACCATCCGCATCAGCAACAAAATAAACTGCTCCGTCTGTTCCGGTGTCCGGGTATCGGCCGGATGCCCGTCCGCATCCAGGCCGCCCTCATAACAGATACCTATGCTGCAACGGTTCCACGGGCGGCAGTGCGCCCCCACTTCCAGCAGCTTGCGGTGTTGCGTCACACTTCCGTCGCGGCGGATATAAAAATGATACCCCACCGTGCGGAAACCGCGTGCCTTGTGGTCGCGGAGCAGTTGCTCGGCGGTGTAATCCCGGGTGCAGCGCGTGGCGCTGCAATGAATCACGATATATTTCACGGAAGCGGGGGAGGCCATCATCGGGCCGTCCTCCAGTGTGAGGAGGGAACGCTCGTTCGGGACCTCTTCCTCACCGATTATCATAGGGAAAGTTTCTTGAATCATACTGCTAATGGGGGCTTTTTAAAAAAGGGTGCTGCAACTGGTTATGCCCAAGGCGGTGAGTGCCGCTACGGCGGCTTGGATAATGGCGCGCAGAATTTGCTGCCAGGTGATTTTATTGGAATGGTTCATAAGAATATTTGTTTTAAAGGATTTGTTTTTTCTGTCATTCCGGACAAAGGGGAGGAATCCGTGGCCCTAAAAAAGAGGGCGATGGCATCCGGATTCCTCACTTTGTTCAGAATGACAGGTTCATTTTAGAAAGACAGCTCTTTACGGAAAGACAGCGCCATTACAGAAAAGATGCTTTCCGTATTTCGGAACTCAGGAAAGCCTAGGCATTTTCTTCCGGATTGCCTGCCGTTCCGGCGTCCTCTCCTGTCAGGTCTACAGAGGTCTTTCCCGCCTTCAGGGCTTTGACCACCAGCTTGGCGGCTTTTCGTGTGGGTACCAGGTTGAATGTGGTCTCGTCCAGCAGGCTGAGGAAACGGGTTCCGGCTTTCCAGCGCACGTTCAGGTCTTTCACGTGGATGGCGGGATTGTATGTCTCCAGCGATTCGGCTCCCATGCTGTTGATGTGGACGGAGAACGTGCCGAGGTCTCCCAGCTGGATGCGCTGTCCGGCCAGCAACTGCTCGCGCATGCAGTCCACCGCTTGGATCAGCACCGCCTGGATGTCGGCACGGTTGTATTTGGAGCCGTGGTCCGAGATATGTTCGGCAAACTTCTCCAGTGTCATGATTTCGGAGTACTGGGCGTTGGCGTATGCCTTCTTGGGGGCATCCTTGTCACTGGGGTTGGCACGGAGGGAGATACTGTAGTTGATCATCGTTTTTGGGGTTTTAAGGGGTTATTATTATCGGAAAAGTGTCGGGAGGAGCAAGGCGCACACTGCTGCAACATCCGGTGAAACTTGGTACAAGATCCGCGGAATCTTGTACCAGGATTTTGGTAATCTTGTGCCGGGGTGCGGCCGGTTCCTTTTGACAGTGCAAAGATACTTTCACGTCCGTGCGGCGTGACCCCTTCCGGCCCCTTTTGACCCCTTGGCGCATTGTCGGCAGAATCACGGCTCTCCCAGGTGGAGGTAGATGAGTTGCAACTGGCGGCAGGTGAAGGATTTTTGGCTGGAACGGTATCCTGTGGCTTCCAGGTCGTGTAGCAACGGGGTGCAACGGGCGATCCAGCGCATCAGATGGCGCACGGCTACTTTCGGCGTGCTGTCCGGAAAATAAAGAAGGGCTGTTTGGGTCTTGTTCATAAATGGTTTCTTTGTTATGATATGGATTTTATGCTAACTTTTATGGGGGCACACACGGGGACACGGGGACAGTGGGGACACCCCCTCTTTTCCTCACACACGCATGCGCGTACTTATTTAGGCGGACGGGTCAGCTCTTGTGGTACGTCCCCCTGCCGTCCACACTCACCAGCGCGCCTTGCTTGGTGAGCCGCTTGAGCCAGGTAAGCGCGGTGGATTCGGGTATCCCCCTGTCGTGTGCTTTTTCCAGCAGCAGCCGGCGGGTAAACTCGTCCTCCATGTCGGCAAAGAGCATCGCACGGTCTGCAGTGCTCTGGCGCTTGATAACGGAGGAGGAGAGGAACGAAAGAATATGCGTGGCGTGCAGGTAAAGCGGCTCCACCAAGGCAAGCACGGCATGGAAATCAGGGTCGGTGATCACCATGTCCCAACGCGTGATGATGCGGTCCTTCAGGTTGTCGGAAGAGATATGCGCGTCGGGTTTCACCAACGAAGCGTCCTCCAGGCTTCGCAGGAGGGCGACTATCGACATCATGCGGCATGCATTGACGGCAAGGCGGAGGACGGAGCTGCTCATCTCGTCGCCGTTGATCTTGCCGGAACGATGGAACAGCTTGTCGAACAGGCGGTTGAACTGCTTTTTCTGGGCAACCGTCAGCTTCAGGGTAAACATTCCCCGGAGGGTCAGTTCGTCCAGCGTGTTTTTCCATTCATGGCCCATCCGGCGGAATTCCTCGTCCACGTCCACCTCATCCTCGCCAAACTGGTCCGCCCATTGGGTGACGCGTGGCATGTAATAGAAGTTTTGGCGGGAGAACAGGCCGTTCTCTGCCGTGGGGATCAGGGGCTTTACCTGTGCGGGCGTGCCCGAAAGGAGCACGGAGAGGTAGCTTCTCTCCACTTCCTGGTATTCGCGGTCGGTGCGCCGGTTGTAGGACAGGCGGTCGTGGTCGAACGCCTTGCGCAGCGTGTCGCTCCAGTTGCCGTATTCGGTGCCTATGGCGGCGGATACGGTGTCTGCCTCGCTTTCGCAGATGATGCCCGTTCCGTTGGAGTCCATGATATTTTGCAGGATGCCCGTTCCGGTGTTGTTTCCCGAGATGAGGAACATCCGGTTGGGGGGCAACACGGGTGCTTCCTGGTTTTTCCGTTCCTTGCCCAGGGAGTCGTAGGCCGTTTTTTCCTGGCGGTAGGTTTTCATCGCTTCTTTCACCTCGGCGCGTATCTTGTTGTGGATGGGTTCGATGAGGAGCCGCACCCACGTCAACGAGCTTTTTCCCGAGGCGGACGGGGCCACTACAAAGGTCTGCATGCAGGGGGCCTGCCACTTCCGGCCATACTGGCACCGCACTACGTGCGAGAGGGAGGCACCTAGCACGGTAAGCGCCCCCAGCAGCAATACGTCGCGCTGTTCGGGACTTTTACCGAAGGAGATGATTCGTTCCAGCAGTTCCGGCCATACGTAGTCTTGCGGGAAGGTAGGCAGGGGGGAATAAGGTTCGGGGCCTTCGATGAGTTGTTCCTCTTCGTTGCCGTCATCGGGGAAGTCGTTTTCCACCTTATTATATCGCGCGTACGTGTGTGAGAAATTTGGGGTTGTCCCTGTTGTCCCCGTTGACCCTGCCTTGTGAGTGCCGGTGCAGTTGGGAATTTTCACGCCGCATTGTCCGGCCAGATGGAATACGGTTCCCAGATGTATATCTTTTTTGTTGGCACGAAGCGCGTTCGAGAATAGCGTTTGTGCATTGCGTTCGTTATATTTGGAGGAAAGGGAGCAGAGGGAGAGGAAGTCGTTGCGTCCCGCTTCCCCGCAATCGTTTGCGATGGCGAAAGCCAGTTGTACATATTCGGTATAGGTGGGGGCGATATCTGCGCCTGCCATGCGGACGGCTTCGGTCAGATGCCGCAACTCTTCCAAAGGATGGTTCATGTTCATGATGGTTGTTGTTAGTGTCTGTTTTAATCTTTAATTTTACATATCCCTGCGTATCAGTGCTTCCTCGTCATACGAAAGGAAGCATGCCCGTACCAAGTCCTTGCCGGAACGGTCCACGCCCTTGTCGGGATGTGTCTTTTCAGGGGCTTCCCTGTCCGGTTGGCAGCTGTGTGAGCCATAGACCATTTCTATGTAGTTCATCGCCCAGTAGATGTTTTCGGATGCATTCTGTTTGGCATCGGCCATGCGTGCCGTGTCGTATGGGATGAACGCTTTCACTCCACGGCCGCTGGGGCTGGTGAATGCCAGTACGGGGCAGAGGAAGAGATCGTTGAACAGTTCTTTTTTCAGCTTTTCCGCTTCCTGGCGTGAGTCCAGATGGTCTATGTCCGCCACGACCAGCCCCGACGGTTCGGTCAGCCTGTCGCTTTTGCG
This sequence comes from Bacteroidaceae bacterium, assembly GCA_011959205.1. GTDB lineage: Bacteria > Bacteroidota > Bacteroidia > Bacteroidales > Bacteroidaceae > Phocaeicola. The sequence continues at coordinate 981 of BLLV01000119.1, read as the reverse complement.
GTAGGAAAAGACGCCGCAGGGGGTGACGTAGGGCAGCGTCTGCTGCTTCAGCATGCGATAGGCTTTTTCATCCCCGCTTTCCGCAGCCCGTCGCACGGCCTCGGTCAGTGCTTTCAGGCGTTTGCTGGATGTGATCAGCTCATATACTTCCTGTAAGGTTTTTTTCTTATAGGGCGTTAAGGTGGGCGGCTGGAGGGTTCGTCCGGTTGCACTGTCCTTTACCGGCGATATGGGCGGCAGAAACAGTGACATGTTAAATTGGTTCATACGTTTTAATTTATTAATTTTGCAAACTCTGATATGGGTGAATCAGGCTATTGATTTTCAATATGACAAAGATCGCTATAATAATTGAGACTCGCATGTTTTTGTCCTGAATGGGGACACGTAAATGAATATAATTAAAAAAAACAATTTTAATCCGATGAAACATTCAAATTCTATGGAACAGATCCGCCAATTGGCTGCCGAAGTATCGAAACGTATAGATCTGTTGAACCTTCAGAAACGGAAGTTGGAGCGTGAGTTACATGTGGCTCATGGCTTTTTTACTAATCTGGAGAAAAAAAAGTAACATGACGCTTCTTCTTTTTTTCGAGGTGAAGGCGGTTATAGAAGAAGCCTATGAAAAGCGCATCCATTTTTACAAATATGGCAATCCGCCGCTATCGCACGAGGCGGAACGCGAGCTGGCGGAGTGGAAGGAAAAGGTGAGAGAGATCATGGGGCTGTGTTGAAACTTGTGGATGGGAAATCTTTGCCGGAAGGAAAAGGAACCAAATTTTGTGGTAAATGCAACCGGAAGTGGCGGAATTTGTTTATCTTCGTAGCGGTAATGCTAAAATGGAAAAGTGATGGAACAGCAGCAATTGAAGAGATGCCCGATAGGGGTACAGACTTTTGAGAAAGTCATAGAGGGAAACTATCTTTATATAGATAAGACGGAATATATTTACCGTATGGCACACGGTGCTTCCAATT
>BLLV01000118.1 GCA_011959205.1 Bacteroidaceae bacterium | reverse complement strand
CTCACTGTCAGGAGTGAAGAAAGGGGATATTATCCAGATTTCTTTTGTGGGGTATATCACACAAGAAATAGTGTGGAACGGAACCTCGCTGAATGTTATCCTGAAAGATGACACACAGACCTTGCAGGAAGTGGTTGTAGTAGGTTTCGGTACGCAAAAAAAGGTGAACTTGACAGGTGCCGTTTCTACAGTTGACTCTAAGGCCATATCTGCCCGCCCGGTCAATTCGGTCGTAGATGCGTTGCAGGGGGCTGTTGCCGGTATGAACTTCTCGGTAGGTAGCCAGGGTGGTGCATTGAACTCGGACAAGAAATTCAATATCCGTGGTACAGGTACTATTGGTGCAGGTTCTTCGGTAGAAGCATTGGTGCTGATTGACGGCATGGAAGGAGACATAAATACGCTGAATCCACAAGACATTGAAAACATCTCTGTATTGAAAGATGCTTCGGCTTCTTCTATTTATGGTTCACGTGCAGCCGGAGGTGTGATTTTGGTAACTACCAAGAGCGGTAAAGAAGGAAAGACTTCTATTAATTACAACAACAGTTTCCGGTTTAATTCCCCGTTGAATATGCCCGAGATGATGGATTCTTGGACATGGGCGAATTACATGAATGCTGCTAGTATCAATGCTGGTAGCGGTATTTGGTTCAGTGATACCAAACTGCAACAGATCAAGCAGGCTCAAAGTGATCCCAACATGCAAAAGATGTTTGCCAACAGCAGCAATCGTTGGGAAGTATGGGATGTGAACGATATTTTACCTTTGGGTAACACTGACTGGTTCAAAGAACACTTTGGCAACAGTTTCTCACAGGAACATACTTTAAGTGTGAACGGCGGTTCTGAAAAGATCAAGTATTATTTCTCAGCCAACTACTTGGATCAAGAGGGTATCATGAAATGGGCAGACGAACAGAAGACCCGTTATGCTGTAACCGGAAAGATTAATGCCACATTGGCAAAATGGTTGAAGATGAACTATAGCGTACGCTTTAACCGCACAGACTTTGAGAACCCTTCTTATATCAGTACGGATGGTGGCTTATTCTATCATAACGCGGCACGTTACTGGCCGATTATTCCGGTGAAAGACCCGAATGGACAGTATGTTGCCGAATCAAATATTGCTCGTTTGACTGATGGAGGACGTTATAAGACACAAACTGACATCTTAGCCCAGCAGTTGTCATTCCAAATTACTCCGTTGGATGGCTGGCTTATCAATGCAGAATTGAACTACCGTATTAAAAACGGAAATGATCATAAGGACTGGCTGCCGGTTTATGCTTATGATGTAGATAATAATCCTTATATTATTGAAAACAATACTTCCAGTGTTTGGGAAAAGAATTACAAGAGCAATTATTTTAACCCCAATATTTTTACCGAATACAGCCATTCGTTGGGTGACCACAATATGAAGGTTATGGTCGGTTTCCAAAGCGAATGGTTGCGCCAGCGTGCTTTCACTGCACAGCGAGACGGTATTCAGGCAGGTCTTCCTTCATTGGATACAACCAGTGATAATGCTCGCGTTTCGGGTGGCTATGACAGCTGGACAACTGCCGGGTTCTTCGGACGTATCAATTACGATTATAAGGGACGTTATTTGGTAGAAGGAAATTTGCGTTACGACGGTTCTTCACGTTTCCTTCGTGACAACCGCTGGAATTGGTTCCCTTCAGTATCTGCCGGTTGGAATATCGCACAGGAAGCTTTCTGGGAAGATTTGGCAGAAAAGGTGAATACCTTGAAATTGCGTGCTTCTTGGGGTGAGCTGGGTAATCAAAATACCGATAGCTGGTATCCGTTCTATCCTACCATTGATTATAAGACAGATAATGGCAACTGGTTGGTAGATGGAAAGAAACCTAATACTGCCGCTCAACCCAAATTGGTATCTGCTTTGTTGACTTGGGAAAAGAGCCGTACTTGGGAAATTGGTTTGGACTGGGGGGCATTCAATAACCGCTTGACAGGTTCATTCGGTTATTTCCAACGCAAGACTTATGATATGGTGGGACCGGCACAGGAACTTCCTGATATATTGGGTGCCAAAGAACCGAATGTCAACAACTTGGATATGACTTCCAAGGGTTGGGACTTGCAAATCAGCTGGCGTGACCAAATTAACGATTTCCGTTATGGGGTAAGCCTGACCTTGAGTGATAACCAGATTACTATCGACAAATATCCTAACCCGTCTAAAAACTTAGGTGTGGTTTCTTTCGGAACTTCTGTATATGATGGTGCCAAATTGGGAGATATCTGGGGATATACCACAATAGGTATCGCTAAGAACCAACAGGAAATGGATGCGCATCTTGCCAAAGCGGACCAATCTGCTTTGGGTAGCAACTGGACAGCCGGTGATATTATGTATGCCGACTTGAATGGCGATGGCAAGGTGAACAACGGACAGAACACAGCCAATGATTCAGGCGACTTACGTGTAATCGGTAATACGACTCCGCGTTACAACTTTGGTTTGAATTTGGATGCAGCTTGGAAAGGCTTTGACTTGAAATTGTTCTTCCAAGGTACGCTGAAACGTGACTACGCCGTAGGTGGTGGTGACGCCATGTTCTGGGGGGGTAATGTGAACAAGTGGCAGGCTACAGGCTTTACAGCTCATTTGGATTACTTCCGTCCGGATGCCGATGATCCATTGGGTCAGAACTTGGACAGCTATTATCCGCGTGTGGCATGGGATAGCGGCAAGAACCAAAACAAGCAAACCCGCTATTTGCAGAATGCGGCTTATTGCCGTTTGAAAAACATTACTTTGGGCTATACATTGCCGCAAAGTTTGACTGAAAAGTTCTATGTACAGAACCTTCGCGTGTTTGCTTCTGCTGAAAACTTGTTCACTATCACAAGCTTCTCAGACTTGTCAGACCCTGAATTGATAGATGCTGGCGGTTGGGGATTCGGTAAGACCTATCCGTTGTCAAAGACTGTCTCTTTAGGTTTAAGTGTAACATTCTAAATGAAAAAAACTATGAAATTGAAAAACTTGAATATATTGCTGTTAGGCGGCTCATTGCTTTGCCTTTCAAGCTGTAATGACTTTCTGGATAAAGAACCTGAAAGTGCCATTACTCCAGATGCTTACTTCTCAACGGAAGCAGACTTGGCGGCTTATACGATTAATTTGTATAACTTTACTTCTTTCAATCCGGGACAGTATGGTCTGGGTACGTTTACCAATGACAATGCTACAGATAACCAAATCGGCATGGATTATTCTTCCCGTTGGGTGCCGGGCGAATGGCGTGTTCCTTCCTCAACGGCTGATGACCAGCGTGGGCAAGCTTGGAACTTCTTCCAGATTCGTGACTGTAACTATTTCTTTGAACGGGTGTTGCCGAAGTATGAAGCTGGAAGCATTACAGGTATCGATGCAAATGTCCGTCATTACATAGGCGAGATGTATGTACTTCGTGCTTATGCTTATTTCTTGAAATTGCAAGACATAGGTGACTGTCCCATTGTAGAAACACCTCTTCCGGATGTGGAAGAAACATTAGTGGAGGCTTCCAAGCGCCGTCCTCGTCATAAGGTGGCACGTTTCATCTTGTCCGATTTGGATAAAGCTATTAGCTATTTGTTGGAAAATGCTCCCGGTGGCAAGAATCGCATCAGCAAAAACGTAGCTTATTTGCTTCGTTCTCGTGTGGCTCTTTATGAAGCTACTTGGTTGAAATATCATGCAGGTACGGCAATGGTTCCGGGTGGTCCCGGATGGCCTGGAACGGATTCAGAAGGTTTCAATGCTGCAACCGAAATAGATTACTTCTTGACAGAAGCAATGGCTTCTGCTAAAGTAATAGGAGACAAATTGGTTGGTAACTTGGTGGAGAATACCGACACGCCAGAAGGTATGACTCCTGGTTTGGCTAACTTGAATCCGTATTACACCATGTTCTGTGATGTAGATATGTCGGGCTATAGTGAAGTGTTGATGTGGCGTGCATACAACGAAGCGTTGGGCGTTACTCACAATATTCAGAAAGAGGCTCAGCATAGTGGAGGCGGTACAGGTTATAGCCGCGGATTGGTTAATTCTTTCTTGATGCGTAATGGCTTGCCTATCTATGCTTCTGGATCTGGTTATCAGTCAGAATGGGAGAAAGAAGGCGTTGCAGCTACCTTGCAGGAACGTGACTCACGTATCCAATTGTTTACCAAAAAAGATGGCGATATAGAAAGTTACTTTACCGATGGCACCTTTACTCAGGTGGATTTCGACTGGATTGTATCTGGTAACAACGAAACCCGTATGACTACAGGTTTTGCTATCAAGAAAGGAAAGCATTATGACAGTTATATGCAGGTGACTCATAACGTAGGTACTACCGGAAGTTTGGTATTCCGTGGAACGGAAGCTTTGTTGAATTATATAGAGGCTTGTTACGAAAAGACAGGAAGCATTGACGGTACAGCCAATAGCTACTGGCGTGCATTGCGTCGTCGTGCTTATGTAAACGAAGATTATAATGTCACTATCGCTGCTACTAACATGGCTGAAGAAGCTAAAGGTGACTTTGGCGCTTACTCACACGGCCAGTTGATTGATGCTACCTTGTATAACATTCGCCGCGAACGTCGTAACGAGCTGATTGCAGAAGGTTTGCGTTGGATGGACTTGAAACGCTGGAGAGCTTGTGACCAAGTGAGAAACGTGCAAATGGAAGGTATGCGTTACTGGGGCTCCATTTATGAAGGTGCATTGACCGATGATAATGGTAATGATTTAGCTATTGTCAGTGTAGCGGATGGTAAAGGCAATATATCAGACCCTGAAATCAGTGGTGTCTATCTTCGTCCTTACCAGATAAGCTCGGTAAACAACTCCGTATTTGATGGATATAACTTTACCGAAGCTCATTACTTGTCTCCGCTTCCGCAGAGTGCATTCCGTCAGACCGCAAATGGCGACAAGACTGATTTGGAAACTTCTGTGGTTTATCAGAATCCGGGATGGCCGAAAGTGGCTGGACAAGGTGCAGACAAAGTGAACTAAACCGATAGCCAAAAGTCTAATTCTAAATAAAATGAATGGCGGATCTATTAGTAAGGTCCGCCATTCTGTTGTATGATGAGCATATCATATCTTCCTTATCGTTCTCATAATTTCCCCAATAATGTAAAAACAGGCACACAAAGCCAAAAGAATGTTTAGCACAGTAAACAAATTATTACTATTTTTGCAATGTATGATAAACAAAAAGAGAAAAAAATGGAACGATTATTTGAATCCTTTATCAAGAAACTGGCTATAACAAATACTTCTTTTGTGCGTAGTCTGATGAATGAAATAGAATGGAAAGCCCGTCTTATAGGTATAAAGGGAGCCCGGGGAGTTGGAAAAACAACTTTATTGTTGCAGTATATCAAACTGAACTTTCCAATGGATAAAACTGTGCTTTATGCCAGTGTGGATAATATCTGGTTCAGTGAACATAAACTTTATGATTTTGCTTCCGATTTTGTAAAACGGGGAGGAAAATATCTATTTCTGGATGAAGTACACAAATACCCCAACTGGTCTCAAGAGCTGAAAAATATTTATGATGACTTACCTGAACTTCATGTAGTCTTTACAGGTTCGTCCTTGCTTGAAATCTTAAATGCCAAATCAGATTTGAGCCGGCGGGCTATCGTTTATGAAATGCAAGGTTTTTCTTTTCGCGAGTACTTAAACTGGAATGAAAAACTATCATTGCCGGTATTAACTTTAAATAATATATTGGAGAATCATCTGTCATTGTCCGTCGGGATAGTAGACACAGTTAAAGTTTTGAAACATTTTTCTGATTATTTGAAGCATGGATATTATCCTTATTATAAGGAATTGCCTGCTCTTTATTATTCAAAAATAAATGAAGTGGTCAATCTGATTGTAGAATTGGAAATTCCACAGTTAAGAGGGGTTGATATTTCATATACAACTAAAATTAAGCAGTTGCTATACATCATTGCAGAGTCGGCACCTTTTATCCCTAATGTCAGCAAACTAAGCGAACGGATAGGAATCTCGCGTAATTCGTTATTGGCCTATCTGGACGCCCTCCATGATAGCTGTCTGACTATGAATCTCCAAAAAGAAGGCTCCGGCATAAGCCGCTTGCAAAAACCTGATAAACTGTTTTTAGAGAATCCTAATTTAATGTATGCATTGTCTGCCAGTCAAATTGATATTGGAAATGTCAGGGAAACTTTTTTTGCCAACCAATTGCGTTATCGCCACAAAATAAATGCTTCTAAAGAGAGTGATTTCTTCATTGACGGGCGCTATACTTTTGAGGTAGGAGGTAAAAACAAAGGTAAACAACAAATAGATGGACTTTCTGATGCATATATTGTTGCTGATGATATAGAATATGGAATGGATAATAAAATACCATTATGGTTATTCGGTTTTCTATATTAGTACTCTTTTCGGTAGAAAATAGATAGAAAATAGTATTTAAAAGCCTTTTTACAGACTTTTAGATACTATTTTTCTTTTTGAAATGAAGTAACAAAACATACTGATTGTCAATTACATAGTCATCCTAGTAGTTCCGGGGGAACTTAATATTCGGAATTACTTGATTT
>BLLV01000117.1 GCA_011959205.1 Bacteroidaceae bacterium | reverse complement strand
TGAATATTATAAAAGGCGTCCTTTTCTTTTGCTCTATCTAAACTTTTGCTAAAATTTGGGATGCCAAAAGCGGCGAGGAGACCGATAATAATTGTTACAATTAATAGTTCTGTCAATGTGAAAGCTTTATTATGTATGTTGTTCGTCATCTTTTTCTCGGCTATTATCGGTAAATATTATTATTAGTGTCTAATATAGTATACCATATTATAAAAAATGAAAAATAAATTCTGGAAAATTTGACAGACTCGTAAAACAGATGCTATAATAAAACACATTTCAAAGGTTATCCATGTCACTCGATTATAAAGAAAAGCTTCTCAAAAATAAAAAAGCTGTTGAAGAGATCAATCGTCACCGCTGGATTGAAAGTGAAAAGGCCGGCCATGACATTGGTTTTGAAACAGCCTCTCTCGATTGGTTAGAACGGTTTTCCAAGGCATGGATGGACTATCATATGCCCCAAAAAAATGGTCAGACCAAACCTGCGGCAAACAAAGCAAAATCCCGCCTCAAATCCAAATAAGTTACTTTAAAATTGCCTTTTCCCGCACCTGTTAACTAAGGTAAAAATCATTTAACATTTCCACTTTTTTGTGTACAATGGGATGACTTTGTTAATTTAATATTTATATTAGAGAGGGGATGGTATGAGCAGTATGAAACTTGTTCTTCTTCGGCATGGAGAAAGCACCTGGAATAAGGAAAATAAATTTACCGGTTGGACCGATGTGGATTTATCTGATAAAGGACGGATGGAGGCTAGTGAAGCCGGAAAACTTCTGAAGGCGGAAGGTTATACCTTTGATGTTGCCTACACCTCTGTTTTAAAACGTGCCATCCGTACATTGTGGACGGCGCTTGATGAAATGGATTTGATGTGGATTCCGGTTTATCGTTCCTGGCGGTTGAACGAACGGCATTATGGCGGCCTTCAAGGATTGGATAAATCAGAAACGGCTGCGAAATTTGGTGAAGAGCAGGTCTTAATTTGGCGTCGCAGTTACAATATTTGCCCACCAGAACTCGAAAAAAACGATGAGCGTTATCCCGGCCATGATCCTCGTTATAAAGATTTAACGGATGACGAACTTCCCATTACCGAGAGTTTAGAAAGTACGGTCAAGCGTTTTGTTCCTTATTGGGAAGATGTGATTGCCAAAGATGTGAAGGCTGGCAAAAAAGTATTGATTGCCGCCCACGGCAACAGTTTAAGGGCCTTGGTGAAATATTTGGATAATGTTTCGGAAGAAGAGATTCTTAAATTAAATATACCCACCGGAATCCCGCTGGTTTACGAACTTGATGAAAATCTGAAACCGATTAAGCATTATTATTTAGGTGATGCCGATGCCGTTAAAAAAGCGGCTGAAGCAGTAGCGAACCAAGGAAAACAATAAACCGATCTTTATGG
>BLLV01000116.1 GCA_011959205.1 Bacteroidaceae bacterium | reverse complement strand
GATTATAAGTTTCCCGATTTGTCGGAAATCGCTTACAATCATCTGCTTACCAACTTGGACGGTTACAAGGTAAAGCCTAAGTTTTACGTTATCAATTTTGACGACCCCCGCAAGAGCCACCGATGCAACCCGATAAACGCCAGCTTCATGTCGGACATTGCGGATGCCTATGAAGCCAGCTATACGATAATGCTCAACTTAAATCGCAGTTGGATAAGCAAGCAGGGCGACTTCTTCGTGGAGTCACCTATCATTCTGTTTGCCAGTATTATCTGGTATCTCAAAATCTATCAGAACGGGAAGTTTTGCACGTTTCCCCATGCTATCGAGTTTCTGAACCGCCGTTACGAGGATATATTTCCGATACTGACCTCTTATCCGGAGCTGGAGAACTACCTTTCGCCGTTCATGGATGCGTGGCTTGGAGGGGCTGCGGAGCAGCTCATGGGTCAGATAGCGTCGGCAAAAATCCCGCTTTCGAGGATGATTTCACCGCAGCTCTACTGGGTGATGTCAGACAGCGAGTTTACGCTGGACATCAACAATCCCGAAGAGCCGAAAATCCTCTGCGTGGGTAACAATCCCGACCGTCAGAATATCTACGGTGCGGCACTCGGTCTGTATAATTCCCGTATCGTGAAGCTCATCAACAAGAAGGGGATGCTGAAGTCATCGGTCATCATCGACGAGTTGCCCACAATATACTTCAAAGGGTTGGACAATCTTATAGCTACCGCCCGAAGCAACAAGGTTGCCGTGTGTCTGGGCTTTCAGGATTTCAGCCAGTTAGTGCGTGACTACGGGGACAAAGAGGCGAAAGTGGTGATGAACACTGTCGGCAATATTTTCTCCGGTCAGGTGGTGGGGGAAACAGCCAAGACGCTCTCCGAGCGGTTCGGTAAGGTGTTGCAGAAACGGCAGTCCATCTCCATCAACCGGCAGGATGTTTCCACCTCCATCAACACGCAGATGGACGCGCTCATTCCACCGAGTAAGATTTCCGGGCTTACGCAGGGAATGTTTGTCGGTTCTGTATCCGACAACTTCAACGAGCGTATCGAGCAGAAGATTTTTCATTGCGAGATTGTGGTGGATGCCGAAAAGGTGAAACGGGAAGAAAGTGCCTACAAGAAAATTCCCGTCATTACAAACTTCACGGACGAGGACGGCAACGACCGCATGAAGGAAACGGTGCAGGCGAACTACCGGCGCATCAAGGAAGAGGTGAAGCAGATTGTGCAGGAGGAACTGGAGCGTATCAAAAACGATCCGGTGCTGTGTAAACTGCTACCAGATAATGAGACTGTCTAACAAGTCCCCAAAATTGAAAATTATCCCTATCGAAGTTTGAAGTGACCCCCAAAAGTTGGATACAATTTTTTTGGGGGGCACTTCAGTTCTGACGGGTAAAATCGTAAAATTCGGACTTGTTAGACAAATACTTACGCGGTTTCAACCTCAGGTACTGAATCTATCGAATTGACAAATTTAACCAATTGCGGATCTGAATCTTTTTGTATGAGGTTTCGGAGACTCTTTTTCAATTCATAAGCATCATCCCCTGCTGTATTTATTAAATCCATATAAAAATCTTTGTTTTGCAGAATCAATGAACGGCATGCCCCATCGGAAATTACAGGTTTCACTATTTTATCAATAACGTCTCCAGCTTGACTTTTCAAATTACCATGCGATCTAAGCCATGTTTCGAAAAATTGAAACTTTATTGCATTGATAGTCTTTTTACCGATGCAGAAATCATTTCTTATATCGGTAACTGTCGATTTAATTTTTCGTTTATCCAATCTTTCAACTATATTCTTGAAACAATTAGGGAAAGGATTCAAACTTTGAGTTCCAGAAGCAATATCCATCAGAATCTTTTTGCCAAATTCAGTCAAGTTATCTGGCAAGGATTTGATTTTAGCCAGTAAATGTTTTATTGCGACAAACCAATAATATGATGTATGTGCTGTTCTTTGGGCGTATAATGTATCAACACTTATTTCAGACAACGCTTCGAACGCTATTTTATTGATATGATCGGTCAGGACATTGCTTATTTTAGTGGTCAAATCGTAAAAAGATGCGTCAGGAATTACATCTTTAATATTGTTCTTAGTGATATACTTATCCAAATCGGTATTCCACTCTGCTAAATGCTCGATAAATACCTCATCCGTTACACCTATTCTGTTCTTAATATCTTCAAATTGGGGCAATATGTCTGAGAGCAATAATTTATAGCCAAGTTTATGATTTACCATGTATTGTAGTGTTTTTTTAATGATCCGGCTACCACCGAGATCTACACCTCTCTATTCGTCGGCAGCG
>BLLV01000115.1 GCA_011959205.1 Bacteroidaceae bacterium | reverse complement strand
GCCCTCGCTTTGCTCTGGCGTTGTCGCCGCCTCCGGCTTCAGCCGGGCATCATATCCAAAATCAGAACTGCCCGAAGCTGAATCGGTGTGCAGCACGGAATCAGTCGGGCAACCGATAAACAGCACAAGGCGATGTGCCGTGTTTGTGGATCCGCGGGCCACTGACACGGCTTATCGCCTGAATTATCACATCATTTGGACGCAAGCGGTGGTGATAAGGTTGTGTGAGGTAATACGCCCGGCGCACTGCCTCACGCTCCTGTCGCCACAGCGTCTTATATTAATTCCCTGACCGCTCCATTATTTTGATGACATTGATTTTTGGAACATGAATAAAAGTTTATCTTTTTCGTTCATGCGGATATTATCAGAATAACCGCCTTTTGTTATTTGATACCCGCATGGCTTAACCATAAAAACACCTAAGCCCTTAGTGTATGAACTTACTTCTGAGGCATAGTCTTTACTTGTATTTAATGGAACTTTCCCTTTAATATGACACCACTCATTATTGCAACTGATGTCTTCAATCTCAGACATCATTTTTTGCAAATCTGTAATAGCTTTGGAACTCGCCTCCTGGGGTATCTGCAACTCAAAACAGAGCATCGGTTCGAGAATGTCCACACCTGACTGTTGCAAAGCCAGCCTGAAGACATAGGGGGTCAGCTGTCTGAAATCAGCAGGTGTGCTTACCGGGCTATAATACTCGGCTTGAGTGAAAGTTACTTTCAGATCTGTAACTTCCCAACCATGTAACCCCGATTGGCAAGACATACGAATCCCTTCAAAAACGGCGTTTTGAAAAGAATGGTTCAGATAACCATAGGAGATGTCACTTTCGATTTGCAACCCTGTCCCTAACGGTAAGGGTTCGAGAGTCAGCCCTATTGTGGCCCAGTAAGGGTTGGGTGGTACTTCAATCTGAATAATCTTATTGACCTTTTTTACAGGTCGTTCTTTGTAGATAGTCTTGATCTCATCAAAATGGACCTTGACGGAAAACCGTTCTTCCAGCAATGTCTGTATGATTTCCTTTTGGGTCAAACCATATAACGAGATTTCCAATTCATCGCTATATGAGTTTATGGAAAAGGACAAAGACGGGTCTTCAATCCACAATGTATTCAGAGCGGATATAACCTTGCTTCTCTCTTCGGGCTTGTCTGGCCGGACGGAGGATTTGAGGGCGGGATGCTGATGGGATAATCCTTGAATCAAACAAGGCTTAACACCTAAATAATCTCCGATTCGAAAATCTTCCATATCCTCTACAATCGCGATATCATTGGCACCCACTTCATCAAAATTTATCTCTCTGCCCTGATAAATAGTCTTTAGATTTTTAATCTTGATGGATTTTTCCGAATCGTTGATTCTTACGACGTCTCGAAGTCTCAGACTTCCGTCAATTATTTTTAGAAAACTTCTTTTATGTCCTTTGGGATCATGCTCTATCTTATAGAGATAAGCTGAAAGTCTGTTTGAGACTGATTCCGGAGGAAGTATAAAAGAAGTGATGGCGTCCATCAACTCATTGATGCCGATATTGAACATTGCTGATCCATGTAGCACCGGATAGACTTTGGCTTTTGCCACAAGAGCGATTATCGTATTCCAATAATCAGCCGGTGAAATTTCGCTATCCGACAAATATCGTTCTAATATATCGCACGGCAGACGCATCTTAAATAAACTTAACGGCTGTTGACCAATATAAATCGGTTGACAGCCGTTAATTCTGTATGACCAATACCAACTCTCCCATAGATTTTTTCTCGTCCATCAGTGACCCTCGCGTGGAACGCACACAGAAACACAGCCTTGATGCAATCCTTTTCATATCGCTTTGCGCGGTCATCTGCGGGGCCGAGGGATGGAACGAGATTGAGGACTACGGCAATGCTAAGATTGACTGGCTTGAGAAGTTTCTTCATCTGCCTAACGGGATACCTTCGCATGACACATTCAATCGAGTAATCAGCATGTTAGACCCCAAGGAATTGAACGATTCCTTTGTCGCATGGACCAGAAGCATAGCCGAACTGACCGATGGTGAAGTAGTCGCCATCGACGGCAAATGTATGCGCGGAAGCAGCGATGACGGCACCGGCACATATACCCATCTTGTCAGCGCATGGGCATCGGCGAACAACCTGTTGCTCGCGCAGGAAAAGGTTGCAGGAAAGAGCAACGAGATTAAAGCCATACCCAGACTTCTCCGCATACTCGAACTGAAAAACTGCATAGTCACAATCGATGCCATGGGCTGTCAGAAAGAGATTGCAAGGACAATAATAGGGCGTGGAGCCGATTATATCCTTGCGTTGAAAGGGAATCAGCCTGAAATGCTCGACCGGGTAAGCGGTTCTTTTGCATATATTAAGCCATCGTCGGAGCACACCATGGAGGGGAAGGCTCATGGACGGGAGGAGACAAGAACCTGCTCGGTCATAACCGACCTCGACAACATCATCGACAAGGACAGATGGGTCGGACTTAAAAGCATAGTGAGAATAGAATCCCGCACCCGTGATGTCATGTCCGGACAAATCCACAAGGAGACTCGATATTATCTGTCGAGCCTTGAAGCTGACGCTCAATACATTAATCACTCCATCAGAACGCACTGGAGCGTGGAGAATCAGCTGCACTGGACTTTGGATGTCGCTTTCGGAGATGATGCCTCCCGGAAACAGAAGGATAATGCCGCTCAAAACTTCTCACTGCTTAACCGAATCGGACTGAACATTATCAAGAACGCAAAAGTGTCATCAATGGGCGTAAAAGGTCATCGAAAGAAAGCCGGATGGGACAATGACTATCTGCTTTATGCCTTAAAAAGTTTTGATGTTGTAAAAAATTAAGATGCGTCAGCCGTGTAATATATCGTCGTCATGGTTGCATACAAATTCTTTGTATTCTTCCTTTATATATGTTTGGGAGCAAACCGGATAAACCGATCCATCGGTAACAGTTTGCATAAACAGGACATCTTGAGACAGATTTGCTTTTATATCCAGATACAAACGCTCCAAATTCACACCGGCACGGTCAATCTTATTGATAAATATAATTGTCGGGATTTGCAGCTTATGTAAAGTATTGAACAGCAACTTTGTCTGCGCCTGTATGCCTTCCTTTGCGGATAAGATGAGGACTGCCCCATCAAGCATTTTGAATGTCCGCTCCACTTCCGCAATAAAATCCATGTGTCCCGGAGTGTCAATGATATTGCATTTCACTCCATTCCAGATAATAGATGTCGTAGAAGCCCGGACAGTAATTCCTCTACGTTTCTCTATATCCATAGAGTCTGTTATGGTGTCACCATTATCCACGCGGCCGCACTTTTCCGTTGCTCCGCTGGCAAACAGCAGATTCTCGGTTACGGAAGTTTTTCCTGCATCAATGTGAGCAAGAATTCCTAAATTTATAATATTCATTTGGATTAAGCAATAATATACTGCATTAGATGCGTTGTCGGAACGCACCTTTTAATACCTCCTCGTAGCATGAGAGAGCTACAGGATTCCTAACTCGTGTTGGTATGTATATTATTACTGCCGCATGGTGACCACAAAATTAGTTATTTTTTTCCACCCCAACAAATTATAGCCGGAATTATTTCGCAGATTATTTCCGCAGATAACAGCTAATCATGCTAAGACTATAAGTTCCCTACTCACGCCTGGTACTTTATAGTTTTCCATAGAGGCGGCTTTTGTGAGGTGACGAGCAAAAGCCGCCCCGCGTAGTTGCAGGACGGCTTGGTGGTCGTTATGACATTCCGGGACTGGAAACCATTTGGATTTTCAGTCAAACCATTCGGGGTTGCTCTCTCTGAGTATTGCGACAAGTTCGTTGTCGGGGAGCTTCAAATCATTTTCGGAGGTATAGTAGAAGATTTCTTCATCGACACGCTCCGCTTCCTTGTCGGCGAAGCCGTTGCATTTGTCGGTGATTGGATAAGGCATAAGTGCGTCAAGCAATTCCAGTCCACCGATAATAAGGCTCTCGCCCTCGTTGCTTGTCACGATACGGCAGGTATAGTCCGTACTCTTGTAGTTGATTTCAGTCGTTGTCATATCTTGATTGTTTTTGCCACTGCGCCATTGGTGCTGACGCAGTGGCTATTGATTATTCCGTTGATTAAAAGGTCATTACATGGCAGTCAGTGACCTCGGCAGGTAGTCCGAAAGCAGGGAAATGAGAGAAATATGGGTTGCTCTCTCCCTCTGCTTCGGAAGCGGTGGTGACGGTCTGCACTTTGTTGTCGGCATACCATTTGTCAATCATCGCAATTTCATCGTCAGTCAACCCTGTCGGGTCTCCGTTGATTAGATAGCATAACGCCCATGTTGGGATAGGCTCGATAAAGAACTCCATGACTGTATGTTTTTAGTTGTGATACCCTAATATTGCTCCGATGTATAGTCTATCGCCCTTTTTCAGTCGGGCGATAATATCCATTAGGTCAGCGGAGCGTTCAGCCGTGCCTGTACCTCCATAGAACTCGGTCACGAAAAGAGCGTCAACGCCAAGCGGATTGATAATGGCTTTTTTCAGTTGCCCTATTGGTCCGTTCCATTTCATCACGTTTGCAGGGGTAAGTTCGGCAGAGATAGCCTTGATGTTGTCGAAATGGGATTTCCGCCAAATTGCGAAGCCACCATTGTAGGTAAGGGCGTTTTCATCGGTGGACGTAAACATACCTTTCGGCAGGATATGTTCAAGAAGAAAACGGATGTCGAATTTGCGTCCGTCCTCGGAGTTTTCGCACACATAGGATATAGAGGCGTTTTCTCCTGCCACAATACGGTCGATGTTCAGATAGTCGTTCTCGGCTATCGGCTCGGTGCTGATTTGATAAATAGTGCTGTGCATAGTCTTTTTGATGTTTGAGCGTTTTATACTACGGTTTAATTCTTGTGGTCTTGCCAATTTTTGTGTCGGGGTGAACCGGAAACTCCCAGTTTACTTCATCATCAGGAAGTGAGGAATGTATGTCACTGCCTATAACCAATCCGCAGTGTTTTTCAACATACTCCCTTGCCTGTGCCGCGTTTTCAGCCTCTATGTCGAAGAAGCCACTGAATATGTACTCTGTTCTGACTCTGAATTGTGCCATTGTTTTTTGAGTTTTGAGTTAATTTTCTCCCTTTTGTTTGAAGCTCTTTGAGCTTCTCCGGCAGGGC
>BLLV01000114.1 GCA_011959205.1 Bacteroidaceae bacterium | reverse complement strand
CTGCTGATGTGACCTACGGGGGTAAGTTTGCCGCCGATACCCGTTTCTTCAAAACGGGTATCGGCGGCAAACTTACCCCCCGTAGGTCACATCAGCAGTGTCCAGCTATTCGGATTTACGGTCAATTTAAACCGGGAAACTCCGGAATCTGTCCCTAATTTCCAGTTTGTGTTAGACGCTTTCGCATCCAAAGATACGGTTACAACAAAATCTAATCTGGATTTACGAATTAATTCCGTACTGATAAGGCGTGGCAGAGTGACATACGACATATTATCGGAACCGGAAACTCCCGGAAAGTTCAATGCCCATCATCTATCGGTGAAGAATCTCGCTGCAACGCTTTCACTGAAGGCATTGCGCAGCGACTCGTTGAATGCCGCCATCCGGCGGGTCAGCTTTGACGAACAGTGTGGCTTTTCATTGCAGAAATTCGCCATGAAAGTTACAGCCAACAATAAACGTTTGGATATCAAGGATTTTGGCGTGGAACTTTCAAATACCATTTTAAAGATAGATAGTCTGACCTTGAAGTATGACAGCCTGCCTGAATTGGCCCGAATGACAGAAAATGTAAGATATGATGGCTCTTTGAAGGCTTCGGTTATACTGAAAGATTTGACTCCTTTTGTACCTGCTTTGTTACGTTTTGAAGAACCGTTGGATCTAAATCTGGTATTCTCCGGTCATGGCAAGCATTTGGACTGCCCCACTCTGCGGCTTAACCACTACGGATTGATGATTGCAGGGGAAGCTGCCCTGAGTAACTGGGATGCAGGCATGGATATGTACATTTATGGCAAACTGGGTAACTTGGCCGTGACGAAAGAGGGCATAAACGTTCTGATGACGAATCTGACGGGAAAGGTTCCTCCCATTTTGCAACGTTTGGATTATATTCGTTTTAACGGGGAAGCGGCGGGATATCTGCATGATATCACACTGACAGGCTTGTTCCATACAGGGGCAGGCATGGTGAAAACGGACGTGATGATGAGCATTGATGAACAAAGCATGAGCAGAACTTATTCGGGCAGTGTGGCAAGTGTTGACTTGGATTTGGGAAAATTACTTAATCAGGAAAAGAAATTCGGCAAAGTGGATTTCAATGTGGAACTGAAAGGTTTCAACTATAAGAACCGATATCCGGAGTCATACATTAAAGGGATCATATCTTCTTTTGAATATAGTCAATATCAATATGAAAATATCATGTTGGATGGCGTATATAAGGATGGAGGCTTTAACGGGCGCTTGTCCATGGACGACGAAAATGGCTCTGTCCAGATAGACGGTAATTTCAATGTTGCCAAAACAATCCCTGATTTTAATCTGAAGGCATCCGTAAAGGACCTGCGCCCCCACGATCTCCATCTGTCGGACAAATATGAGAATGCCAGTATATCGCTGGGACTCACGGCCGACTTCACCGGCAAATCCATTGACGACATGAACGGGCGCATTTCATTGGACAGCCTGCAATTAAACGCTCCTGATGAAGGAGGATGTTTTCTTGACAATCTGACTATTACAGCCGGACAGGTAAGCGGTGAAAAAGAGTTGTGCATAAATTCATCCTTCATGACAGCTGTGATACGCGGTGACTATTCCTACCACACCATTCCCGCCAGCGTAGTGAAGACGGTACAACGCTATATTCCGTCCTTACTGACTATAAAGGATAATATGCCCGATCCTCACAATAACTTCCAGTTTGATATCTGCCTGGAGAATACCGAAGTACTATCCAAATTATTTCAGATTCCACTGGAATTATACCTGCCGGCATCTTTAAAAGGATATTTTAACGATGGCGAGGAAAAATTGCACGTAGAAGGACATTTTCCGGAGTTCAAATACAATGGAACACGTTATGATTCGGGCGTTTTATTTTGTGAGAATCCTTCCGACCGATTCAAATGCTCACTGCGAGGCGGCATGTTGATGAAAAGTGGTGCAATGCTTAACTTCTCGGTGGAAGCCAATGCCAAAAACGATCATTTGGAAACAACAATTAACTGGGGAAACAATACTGATGTGACCTACGGGGGTAAGTTTGCCGCCGATACCCGTTTCTTCAAAACAGAAGGCCCCCATCCTATTCTTCAGGCAGATATAAACATACAGCCCACAAAAGTAGTGCTGAATGATACGGTATGGAACATTCATCCATCACATATCGCCATAGACTCAGGACGTGTGTTCATTGATAACTTCCTGTTTGAACATGAAGACCAGCATTTAAGGATAGATGGTAAACTGACCCAAAAAGAGAGTGATTCCTGCCGGGTGGATCTGAGAAATATCAAGCTGGACTATGTATTGGACATCGTGCAGTTTGACGATGTGGAGTTCGGCGGACTTGTAACCGGAAAGGTTCATCTGAAAAGTGTCATGAAGAACCCCGTGATGCGGACCCGCCTAAATGTACACAATTTCTGTCTGAACCGTTCTTTATTAGGAGAAGCCGATATTACAGGGATATGGGATAAGGAATTGGGCGGAGTACGACTGGATGCCCAAATAGCGGAAAAAGGAATTTCCTCCACTCATGTGACAGGGTATGTCTCTCCCAAGTTAAAAGGCCTGGACCTGTTGATCCGGGCAGATAGTACGAATGTGGGATTCCTGCAACCTTTTATAGAAGGAATTTTTAGTGAAATAGACGGTCGTGTCAACGGGCACGTCCGTTTGTACGGTGATTTCAAGCATTTGGATCTGGAAGGTGAAGTGCGGGCCAAAATGGATGCCAAAATTGATGTATTGAACACCTATTTCCAAATCCGGAACGACTCCATACATATATCGTCGGGTAGTCTGGACTTCAGGAATGTAAAAGTCTATGACCGTGAGGGACACGATGGGCTGGTTAATGGTTATCTGCATCACACAAAGCTGAAAAATCTGATGTACCACTTCAATATACGAGGCAACAACCTGTTGATGTACAATACCAACGAAACCGGGGATATGCCTTTTTACGGAAAAGTATATGGTACAGGAAGTGTGGTGTTGGATGGTGGAAATAATGCGATGACAGTGGACGCCTCATTGACCACAGGCAGTAATACCGGTTTCACTTATATAACCGGAGTAACCACGGAAGCAGCGAGCAACCAGTTTATCACCTTTGTAGACAAAACTCCCAAGCGCATTCACGATGATGTGGAAACCAATCTTTACCACCACTCTAATGTGCGTAAAACTAAAGAGGACGACGGACCGCCTATGGATCTCCGCATCAACATGTTGATAGAAGCAACTCCCAGTGCTACCATGAAAATTATCATGGATCCTGTGGCGGGAGATAATATTACAGCAACCGGAAATGGAAACCTGCAAGTGAACTTTTTCAATAAAGGTGATTTCCGTATGTTCGGCAGTTATGTCATAGATCAAGGTATGTATAAACTAAGCATGCAGGAAGTAATACGTAAGGACTTTGCTTTAAAATCGGGCGGCACGGTGACTTTCTCTGGTGACCCTTATCAGGCGAATCTTGATTTACAGGCGGTATACACGGTGAACTCTGCTTCTTTAAGTGATCTGGTGGTAGACCCCTCGCGTAACCAAGGCACGGTGAAAGTAAACTGTCTGATGAATCTGACAGGAAATTTATCCAATCCGGACATTAAATTTGATTTGGATCTGCCTACTGTAAGAGAGGAAGACCGGGAGTTGGTACGTAGTGCTACCAGTACGGAAGAACAAATGAATACACAGATTATTTATTTGTTGGGAATCGGTAAGTTCTACACCTATGATTATGCCAATAATGACCAATCCTCTAATGCAACCAGTTCTTTAGCCTTCAGCACACTTTCCGGTCAGCTGAACAATATGTTGTCCCAATGGATGGACAATAAAAACTGGAACATAGGTGCCAACCTGAGTACGGGTGAAAAAGGATGGACAGATGTAGAGGCAGAAGCCATGCTGTCCGGCAGGTTATTGAACAACAGGCTAATAATAAATGGAAACTTCGGCTATAAGGAGAATGTAATGGCAAATAGCAACTTCGTAGGAGACTTTGAAGCGATATGGTTATTGACAAAAAACGGAGATTTCCGTTTGAGAGGATATAATCAGACCAATGACCGCTATTTCACTAAATCCACTCTGACTACTCAAGGAATAGGTCTTATGTATAAAAAAGACTTCAACACTTGGGACGAACTGTTCCGCTGGTTCTTATGGAAAAGACGGAAAAGCTCGCTACAGAAACGAAGCGATGACTAATCAACCTATAAAGTTTATTCCTTATCTTTCCTTTAAAGAAAAAACATTTTCTTTATTCTGCCGATGTGGAAATCTCGTGATATTCATT
>BLLV01000113.1 GCA_011959205.1 Bacteroidaceae bacterium | reverse complement strand
CTTGAGATATTCTTCTTTCAGTGCGGCTCTCTGTCTTTTTCTTCTGAGCGGTTCTTTCTTTTTGTCGAATGAGAGTATAGCCATGGCCATTTTATTAATAAGGGAAAAGTTGATTGCAGCATTTTTTTTCTTTCTCGACTTATCTTCTTGAAAGTCCACATCCAGCCTCCAATGTAATCCGTTCTCCACTGCCCAGTGGTTTCTTGCCGTTTGAAGGAACAGTTCGGCGTTCATCTTCAATGATGTGATGAAGTATCTTTCCTCCCTTATCACTTCCTTCTCTCCCGGCCTTTCCGATATGATGATGCCAAAGGAGTGCAATTCCGGCCATTCTTTGTGAAGTCTTCCCAGATAGAGCGGTTCCCCCACTGCTATGCACTGGCGTATCCACCAGCCTTTGCCATCAGGTTTGTCAATGGTCTTGTAGCGGTCATTATTGTTGCGGGGATGCGCCATAGCCACCTCCACCGCTTCTTTGACAGCTTGCTTCAACTTCTCCTGGTTACCTTTGGCAAAAAGGAAAAAGTTGCCGCCACCCTCGATGATGGCTTTACATGTCTTTTTCTGGCAGTGCATGGCATCAGCCGTCACAATGCAGCCCGAAACATCCAATTCAGCCACGAGCTCCTGCAGCGCAGGAATCTCATTAGTCTTTTCTTCGACTTTTTTCTGCCCCAGCGAAATGCCCGACTTCACAGCATAGGCACTTACCATTCGAACAGGAGAGTCGTCTCGTGCACCGCACATTTCCTTACCGTCGACAGCTATCTGGGCTCTATACCCACCATCCTTAGGAGGTGAGCTCCGCAAACGGAATATCTCCAATATCCATTCACGATACACACCTTCAAAACTTTCCGGCTTCAGTAAGGAAAAGAAGCGGGAGATCGTGTCGTGCGAAGGCATACCATCCAGAGGACCCAGATACTCTTCCATCAGGGACTGCTTGCATTTTCCGTACTCTCCAATCTCTTCCCAGCCGCGAAAGCCGCTCAACACCGCACATAGCGTAACGAAGGCTATTGTACGGCCATCGTGCTTCTTACATCGGTCGATACGGTTATCATGCTTGATGATTTCTATTGCAAAATCCAACAATCCGTGAGGCCCAGACCCGAATAATTCCTTGTCCATAAGATCTTTATATTTTTACAAATATACAAAAATATTTAATATAACAAAAAGATAACCTCTGTATATTAGATGTATACAAGAATAAATGACAAAAATAAATGTAACAATATTTATTGTTGAGAAGAGGGAGGTTTATAATGCGTTTTGTCTG
>BLLV01000112.1 GCA_011959205.1 Bacteroidaceae bacterium | reverse complement strand
TTCCCCGTCACCTTCAAACGAAGTGGGGAATTATCTGCATTGCAATAAATGGTAACCGTCTTACTGAAATGCTCAGCCTTTTCGGCTTCATAAATCACGGTCAGTTCCGCTTTTTCTCCCGGACGAACACCCTCCTTATTATAGTTTACCTTGGTACATCCACAGGAAGTAATGACATCGTATATCACCAGTACATGCTGTCCCGTATTGGTCAGCGTGAACTTGCGCTCCTGCTTCTCCGACTGAGGGAATGAACCGAAGTTTATGCTTGTTACGTCCAGACAGACTTTCGTCATCGCCGTTTCAGCTTTTCCTAATTCACCACCTGTCAATACCTTCAAATAGAGTTCTTTTATCTTTGGATTGTGAACAGGATTTCCCATGGCCACCACTTTATTATCTTTATCTAATAAAAATGTCTGGAAAGTCATTTCATCCGGAAAGTGGTTCAATCGGTTAAAATCGTCCATTTCATCGAAACAAACAGGATAGGTGAACGCATCGCGACGGGTGATATAACGAAGTTCTTTCATATTTTTCGGATGGAAATAGAAAGCAAAGGGAACCGGACGGTTCAGCGTTGAATCTACTTCCTGCATAAACTGTTTCCAGCGAGGCAATTGTAATTTGCAACTGGTACAGCCTGCAGAATCGATATATGTTACAACCTTATAATCTGCATCTGCAAAAGAAAAGTTCACTGTATCCTTCCCTTGAATAGTAAAGATGGAATGGGTAGGAAAGAAAATTTCTTTCCCCTCCCATTCCTCAACCAAACGAGCGATTTTTTCTTTCTCAGATTCCTTGCAGGAAGAAAAAAGGATAAAAAGCAATAGTAAAGAAAAACATTTCATAAGAACTACTTCAAATTATAGGGTTCTTTTATATAAGCAACCCTCTCTCCTGTTGCCGGACAATGAGTACACCCAGTGCCTACGCACCATGTGCCTCCCCCTTCACCTGAAGCCAAAGCCTCTATATTTTCCAAAAGCAAGTTATCCACAAGTTTCTCTTTATTTGAAAACTTACCAAACATAGCAGTCATACCTGCTACTACCAAAATCATCAAAAATATTTTTCTCATCGTTTTTATTATTTTGTCGCAAAGGAAGTGTTTTTCAGAATTAGGCACAAACATTCTACCTAAAATGAACCTAAAATGAGCCTAAACAATATTTTAGATAAAAAACAGTACGTTTTAAAGCTTATTTTCTTACTTTTGTACAAAAGAAAAAACAAGATGCAAAAAAAACGATCATTTTTATTAAGCCTGCTCATAGTAACCTGTTGTTTCAGCATAACTTTAATAATTTATTTCCGACAAGAAAAACATAATATCCAGTCAAAAATAATACAGGCCCTACAGGAATCAATCACTATAGATTATCACAAACGGTTCTTCCAAGATAATGTATACATTCCGAAACCTTTAGGAAGAAAAATAAAAGGAATCAAAACAGCAGTCGGAGAAAAGAATGAAAATATCATTTTTAAAGACAGCATAGACGAACAAACCGCTCACCAATTAGTAGATCAATATATGCTCGCACAATTTACACCCGTCATACCCAATGATTTCAATGTCATTTTTAAGGAAAAGCTGAAAGAAAAAGGAATCACTGGCAAAACTGGGATTATCTACCGGCATAACGGCATTCCTCAATATAGCGACAATGATTCAGTTTCAGTACATTCGGCACTGCGGACTCATATAAAAATGCTGGATATTAAGAATACGGTCAGTGTTCAGGGATGGGTAGATTATAGCTGGAACACATTATTAAAACAGACTGATACGAAAAACTTATGGATTATTCTTACAGGCTATATCTTGACTGTTGTCTTATTGAAAAAGAAAAAAACAAGAATTGTCGAAAACCCCATAGTCAAAGAAGAGAATTTGGAATACTGCGAAATAGGAAAAATAAAGTTAGACCTTAAAAAAAGGCTCTTGTATATTAATGGAACGAACCGCCCTATAACCAGTATGGACTTTGATTTATTACAAATGTTTTTGGAAGCTCCAGACTATTATCTATCAAGAGAAGATATCAAGCAAGCCTTTTGGCCAAAAGAAGATTCGGCAGACGACAAAATAAATTCCCACATTACTTCGTTAAGAAGCAAAATAAAGGATTTGGAAGAATATTCAATTCAAAGAATAAAAGGAAAAGGATATTACCTGGTTGTACCTGGACGTAAAATTCACCACGGCATTATCTTACTCGGCCTAACCTGTTCCATCTGATTTTATCATTTATTGGATTTCCCGGTCAGCTTAATCGCAAGAGGCCAATTCTTCTTGTATTTTACGAAATCCCTCGTAATTAATTGAAATGATCGTCACCGATGTATGAGATGGCTGTGAGGTCTGTTTTGTTGTAAAGAAAAGTATGTGGACTTCGTGGGCCAAGT
>BLLV01000111.1 GCA_011959205.1 Bacteroidaceae bacterium | reverse complement strand
ACTCAATTCTATCACTATATCTTTCCGCATTTCACTTTTTTGTAGTAACTTTGCATATCTATTAATAAAAACAACAGATTATGAAACACATCCTTCTGGCAGCCTGCGCGGTTGCCATACTAAGCGGTTGCGGTTCGCAAGAGAAACAGGCAGACCCTACCGGAAATCCATTCCTTTCTGAGTACACAACCCCCTTCCAGGTTCCTCCTTTCGACCAAATCAAGATGGAACATTACAAACCCGCCTTTTTGCAAGGCATGGAAGAACAACAGAAAGAGATTGACGCTATAGTAAACAATCCCGAACCCGCCACTTTCCAGAATACCATTGCAGCACTGGATCAAAGCGGAGCGTTACTTCGTAAAGTCAGTACCGTATTCTACGGACTGAAAAGTGCCAATACCAATGATGAGATGGATGCACTGAGTCGTGAACTCTCTCCCCTGCAATCAAAGCACAGTGATGACATCGCCTTAAATGAAAAACTTTTTGCCCGCATCAAAGCTGTCTATGAAAATCCCGGCGATTTGGACAAGGAACAAAAGAAATTGCTGGAAGAGACCTATAAAGACTTTGTACGCGGAGGTGCCAATCTGGATGCCGAAAATCAAAAGAAATTGCGTGAACTGAATAGTGAGATTTCCATGTTGCAACTCACCTTCGGCCAAAATATGCAGAAGGAAACCAACGCCTTCCAATTGATCGTGGACAAAGAAGAAGATTTAGCCGGATTACCCCAAAACCTGATTGCCAGTGCTGCCGAAACAGCTAATGAAGCAGGCATGGAAGGCAAATGGGTTTTCACCCTGCACAATCCCAGCGTCATGCCTTTCCTGCAATATGCCGACAATCGAGACCTGCGCGAAAAGATCTTCAAAGGATACATTAACAGAGGTAATAACGGCAATGAATACGACAACAAGGAAGTGGTACGCAAACTGCTCAAAGCCCGTCTGGAAAAAGCCAAGCTGATGGGATACGAGAACTATGCTTCCTTTGCACTGGAGGTACGTATGGCCAAAACACCGGATGCCGTATATCAATTATTAGACCAGATTTGGACCCCTACTCTGTCCAAAGCCAAAGAAGAACTGACGGATATCAATACCGAAATAAAAAAAGACGGAAAAACCTTCACTGCCGAAGGTTGGGACTGGCGTTATTATGCAGACCGTGCCAAGAAAGCTAAATTCGACTTGGATGAAAATCAGGTACGTCCTTATCTGAAACTGGAAAACGTACGCGACGGTGTGTTCTATGTTGCCAATAAACTGTACGGTATCACTTTCACCCAGCTGGACAATCTTCCCCTCCCTCATCCCGATGCACAGGCATTCGAATGTAAGGACAAAGACGGTTCTCATCTAGGTGTACTCTATATGGACTTCTTTCCGCGTGCCAGCAAGAAAGGTGGTGCATGGTGCGGAAGCTATCGTTCACAGACCTACAAGGACGGCAAGAAAGTGGCTCCTGTAGTAACCGTGGTATGCAACTTTACCAAACCGGCAGCCGGACAACCCGCTTTGCTCAGTGCAGACGAAGCGACTACCTTGTTCCACGAATTCGGACACGCTTTACATAATCTGTTCAGAGATGTACATTATTATGGTGTGGCTAGTGTTCCGCGTGATTTTGTGGAACTGCCGTCACAGATAGATGAGCATTGGGCTTTTGAGCCGGAGGTATTGAATGTATATGCCAAACATTATCAGACAGGTGAAGTCATTCCTGCCGGACTGGTTGAAAAAATGGACAAGAGTGGCAAATACGGGCAAGGCTTCGCTACGACTGAATACTTAGCAGCTTCCCTGCTGGATATGGATTACCACGTATTGAAAGAAGTCCCCGATGATATGGACGTTGTACAGTTTGAAGCAGAAACATTAGGCAAGCGCGGATTGCTGAAACAAATTCCGTCACGCTATCGCACCACTTATTTCAACCATACCATGGGTGGTGGATATACTGCCGGTTACTATAGTTATATTTGGGCGGAAGTGCTGGATTGTGACGCATACGAAGCATACAAGGAAACGGGCGATATCTTCAATCAGGAAGTAGCAGAGAAGTTCCGTAAATATATCCTCACTCCCGGCTGCATTGACGATGCGATGGATATGTATGTCAATTTCCGTGGCAAAGAGCCTGGTATTGATCCGTTGCTGAAGAACAGAGGACTAAAGTAACCCTCTAACTCTAAATAGAAATCCTCCCCCTGCAAAAGACAAATGATTGTGGATCTTGCAGTAGGAGGATTCTCGTTTTGTAGTATGATTGCGGATAGTTCTTTTTTTGTTCCAAAACAATAAATAATCCTCAAAGAAAGCGTACCTTTGTGCCTGTCAAATCAAAAATTAAATTATGAATCAACCTATTGCTATGAATACCACAAGAAAGCATGTGGTATGGCTGGACGTTGTCCGTTTGGTAGCCATGTTCACCGTAGTTTGCTGCCATAGTGCAGACCCGTTCAACTTTTACCCCGGCGAACCGCCAGCCAACATTGATGAAATCAAATTCTGGGGAGCCGCCTACGGAGCCTTTCTCCGTCCGTGTGTCCCACTGTTTGTCATGATTACAGGAGCGTTGCTGCTTCCCGTACGCGGCGAAATATCCGCTTTCTACAAAAAAAGAATCAGCCGTGTATTCTGGCCATTCCTTATCTGGAGTGTCATTTATAATTTATTTCCCTGGTTTACAGGACTATTGGGACTTAATCCCGAAATAATCCTTGACTTTTTCCCTTATAGCGGTGAAGAGGTCGCCCGTCAGTCGCTTGACGTATCATTGGATTATATAGCAGAGATGCCTCTCAATTTCTCTTTATTGGACGTACACATGTGGTACATCTATCTGCTTATCGGATTATATCTATACCTCCCTATTTTCTCCGCATGGGTAGAAAAGGCCTCGGAGAAAGCCAAACTATGGTTTCTTGTCGCATGGGGAATAACCGGCTTGTTACCTTATTATTATCAGTTCGTATCCCCATACATTTGGGGAGGCTGTGCGTGGAACTCGTTTAATATGCTCTATTATTTTGCCGGATTCAACGGATACTTGCTATTGGGACACTATCTGCGCAACCACGACTGGTCGTGGGGCAAGACACTGTCAGTCTGTATCCCCATGTTTCTGACAGGTTACATGGTCACTTTCTTCGGCTTCCGCCACATGACCGCATTACCACAATGCACTGATGAAATGTTGGAACTGTTCTTCACCTATAATTCTTTGAATGTGATTATGATGACTATCCCCTTCTTCCTCATAGCCAAGAAAGTACAAGTACGCTCCGAACTGATCCAGCGTATGCTGGCTAACTTGACCGTATGTGGTTTCGGTATCTATATGATACATTATTTTTTCACAGGTCCGGGTGTAGTCCTAATGCGCACTATCGGTGTTCCCGTGCCTTTACAAATTCCCGCTGCCGCTGTCGTGGCATTTGGCGTATCGTGGCTGCTTGTGGTATTCATTCGTAAAATAAGCGGCAAGAATGCTAAATACATTGTAGGATAATAAAAACAGGACATACAAATATCGTTATATAAGAATAGCCGGAACTACTTTTCCCAAGTGATTCCGGCTATTCTTATAATGCTTTCATGCACACCGTTACAACTTATCCATTTCTTCCGGCGAGAGTTCGGTAATCCGGGCAATATCTGCTATGGAAAAACCACTGTCTTTCAGTTTACGGGCAATCTCCAAGCGTCCTTCTGCTTTTCCTGCCGCTTTTCCTTCCGCGATAGCCTGTTCGCGGATATCATTTTCCACAATACGGCTCACGTTGTAACGGTCCACCGCCTTATCATAAGCTATACGATCCCCCTCAGACAGGTGCGCCTTGGCGGCAAGGCGGTCAAGATGGCTAAAGACCTGTTCTTTCAGCGCATCGGGCATTCTGTTCCAGTTGTTCATATTCTTCAGTGCATACATTAGTTTATCAGATAAAGTAGAACATTCGTCCAGCTCCTTCGTAAAATAAGGAAACTGGAGATAAATCTGACGGAAATTCCGGTTCACCACGCGGCCGCTATCCCGGTCGGAAAGCACGGTGTCAGTACGGAACTTCCTTTCCAGGCCGTCCTCCTTGAAATTCATCAGGAAAATGCCGTACACGGCAGGAAGCCTGTAACGGAGACCGTATGAAACTTCCGCCTCCCTAAGTATACCGCAATTCTCCTCCGCCGGAGTATCGGGGACACGTACTTCCTTGGACGACGGATTCTCCATCTGGCGGCTCACCGCACGGCATACATAATAGAGCGTACGGTCCAGGAAATGGCTGTGCCAACGGTTCTGCATCTCCACTATGATGTACTCGCCCGTAGAGGTACGGCAGTAAAGATCATAAATGATACCCTTGTCGTGAATATTCTCCGAACGGTCTTCCTTGTCCAGAAACGTCAGGTCTTCAATGTGGTGCTCACCGGACAGCAGTCCGTTAAGCAGGACTATCAGCAGTTCCTTGCTGGCGGGCTGGCCGAAGATAATCTTGAAGCCGATATCCGTGAAAGGATTTACAAAGCGGGATGACATAATAACGATAATTTTATGGTTTCTTACTGCAAAGAAACAAAATCTAATTGGAAAATCCTATGAATGAGTGCTTTTTATTATTTCAAATGGATTTTGAAATAAATGCCGCCGGAGAAGTATTTCCCATTGTTCAATTCGGCAATAAGATTGATATGGTCTTTCCATATTGAATAAGTTTCACCCACATTCACCGTATAAGTTGCTGTATGCAGGTCTTCCGCATGTCCGGGACACACTTCCGCCATCAGATTAAATCCATTCAGAGCTTTCTGCCAGAAACCTTCGCCCTTCATGCCAAAGTGAAAGTTTACCCCTGCAGCAGGACGGCTATAATGCACATCACTCATAGCTTTACCGATGACCCACGCTACATGAACCCCCACTGTACCTATTCCACTAAATTCAACATGTTTCGTTGCTGCCAGATAATATCGTGTCAAGTAATTGTGGTTTCCGCTACCGCCGCCCCCCCAATCTATATCTCCACCTCCATTTGAAGAATGGCTTCCCGGATCATTCGTACCAATCACTACCTGAGGCGTCCAGGCCTTCCACCAGCCTTCTTTCCATGCCCTCAACCGGAAATGAAACGATCTGTCCTGATTGGTAAACCTGCCCCAAGTTTGTTGAGGCCAATAAGAAGAACCATGTATTCCTTTTACCAACGTACAAGTATAGGCTACTTCCAACCAAGGGAATAAAGTACAATTAATATAATAGTTATAGGTATAGGGATGATATTCACTTCTCACCCAATATCGGGAAAGCGTATTCACATCCAGCATATTTCCTCCCAGCATAACGGTTTTATCTTTCTGCATAACGGCAGTAGGTGCATGAAGTAGTCCTGTAGTACCATAAAAAGCCTGCCCTTTGATAACATTCATTCCTCCAAAGAGTCCCCCTAGAAATAATAGAGTTCTTAATTTCACTATTCTATAAATTTTGATTTATATTTGTAGCATGAAAATAGATGTATTAAAAATACTCGGAAAAATTATTCCTACTGCTATCTTCGTCCTGTTGTTGCCATTCTCCATTATTTACATGGCAATAAGCAAAGTCTGCTCTTTCATCCGAAAAATCTTTCCCCGATAAAGTGTGCCGGAAACAAGAAAGCAGCTTGCAGATATCTTGTACGTGTATGCTTTTCCTTATACATTCTATAAACAAAACGCAAATTCATCTTATCAACCCAGTCCGGATAATAGTGCATCCTATTCATTGCCGTTTGGTGAATAAAGCCACCGCAGGTAAAGCCGATGCCTTGATAGCCCATCCTTTTTACTTTAAGCAGGAATTTCTCCTGCATCAAGGCCCCCATGCCTACGATCAGAAAATCCGGATTTAATTCAACTATATGAGAAGCTTCCTTGTTCATTTCCGCATCCGAAGAGAAATATCCGTTCCTGAACCCTGCAATGCGTAACTCCGGATACTGTTCTTGAAATATCTTCACAGCACATTCCACTTGTTCCTGACCCGAAGCTACGATATAGAGCGTCTTACGATTTTCCATGAGGTAATTCAACAATTCGGGAGCAAGGGAGGTCATATCAAAACTACGTCTGGTCACTCGCTTTCCGTATACTAATCTTATGGCAGAAACCAGTAAAGAGCCATCGGCAAAAATACCATCGAATTGTTCAAATAGGGATTTGTTTTCTAAAGCTATGAGATAAGATACGGGGTTGAGAAAGGTGTAAATTCTGTTTTTCCCTACAAATAAACTTACTTGTATTGCAACTTCCGATTGCACTATCTTCTTTGTCAACAAAGATTTCATAAACATTATTCATTCTTGTCGCTTTCCAACATATAGCTGGTAAACAAACATTCAAAGCAAGTGACGCCACTGCACCACCTGCTTATGTAATTACAAAAAAGGGAAAGGTAATTTTATCAATTGCAATTGTTTTGATCAATTACATTCAATGTGTTATCAATGTATTAAATTCTGACAGCAATTGTCTTAAGGTATCATGACTTGTTCTTGCCACACGGTCTTTAAACCCCATTATGTCTAAAAATACAACATACCTTTCAGCAGTTATCCGTTCTCCTCTAAACACAGAACCACTACTGCTTTCTTCGTCCAGGTTTAACCTTATTTCATTATTTTCATCCATTGCCATGTTATTCTGTTGTTATAGGTTCTACAGCATATACATATACCATTGTAGAACTATCATTTCTATCTTCATCTCCACCACGCATTCCCAAATCCAAATAATGCTTTTCCACTTTTCTGGCTGTATCTGCATCTTTAGCCGTACGATATATCCACCATGATTCCTCTCTACTCACATGATGTTCAGAGAACAACCTTTGAACAGCATTATCAGAAACGCCCACATAAAAATTTGAATAATAACGCTTTCCACTTTTCTTCATGTGTTCATCCACTTCAGCAATGATTGTACTATAATCTTTCTTGCACATAATGTATTTACTTTTTATTATTGGCATTCAAAGCAAAGGTAATCATTTTCAGCAGAAAGACGAATTTCTGCCATCTTTTTCCGATACAGCATTATATGTTTTTCCAATTTATATATCATTATTATATATCTTCATGAGGTTTTCCGCCTCTGTTTCTATATTATAACCCGCTTTAGTAATGAGTTTAAAATTCCTTTCGCAACGTTCCTGACGAGACAATTCGTATTTAATGTTACCGAGATATTCTGCCCAATAGTCAGCACCTTTACTTAAAGGTAGCTGAATTACATCTTCACCTATGTTTACCATTTTAGTTACGGCATCCGAAATAATACATGGTAGACCTGATGCCTGTGCTTCTACCATAGACAATGGCATACCTTCATAAATAGAGGGAAAAAGGAAAATATCCATTGCTTGTAACAATTCAGGGATATCAGAACGCAATCCCGCCAATATCACACAATCATTCACTTTGTTTTTATCTATCGCTGCTTCTACAAGATGACGCAGTTCACCATCACCAATCAGCAATAATTTTGACTTTGGCTGCAAGGCATGATATTTAGCAAATACTTCAATAAGAAAAGAATGATTTTTAGCTTCTACGAACTTACCAACATGTCCTATCACAATTTCGTCATCATTAATGCCAAAATCACTACGCATGGTTAGTCTTTTTACCTCATCGAATTTAAAACGCTTCGAATTTATAGCATTACGTAATATAATAAAACCCTCCCTGCCATAGAGCCATTCTCCCGCTTCATTAGAACAAGCAATAGCTTGAGTAAAAGAGCACCTATATAACAATAAAAACAATCGACTCAAAATATTGTGCCGGCATCTGCTATTATGATTATGTATAATCCGTATTTTTATCCCTGCCCACATTGCCGCCTGCAATTCTATCACTGCCGTAGCACTATTGGCATGAACATGTATTGCGTCATATCCTCGGCATAATTGTTTCAACGCAAAAAAATACGCCAAAACATTTTTGCGATCAGGCAACTGATAATATTCACTACCACTGGCATGTATTTCATCAAGTAGCATCTGTGGCGGATTATTAGTGGAAGCAAAGTCTATCTTCACCTCCTCTTTATTCATCATGCGGTAATAGTTCATCATCACTGTAGTCAGCCCCCCTGCAGAAGTAAAAGCTGTGGTAATAACAACTAGAATATTCTTCATTTTTTATTTTATTATGCCTACCAAACCCAATATACGTTGACAAAAGTTTCCATCACGAAATTCATTTGCCAGTTCATTCACTCTCTTTCTGTCCTCTTTATATGAGTCCACATTTGTTGAAAGGTTATCTATAAATTGATAAAAATCATCTATACTCCGAATGCGTTGTCCTGGTTTATACCCCTGCGGATCATCTACAGCAAACCCACGGACATCTGAATAATCCTCTATATCATCTTCTGTAAACGCAATGGGTCGATCTAAAAGTAAATAATCATAAAATATAGACGAGTAATCTGTGATCAATGCATCACATTGAGTCATAAATTTATAAAGGTCCATACCACGTTTCACAAATTCTGCATGACTGAGCAATATAAAATGACTCATCTCCATTATGTTATATTTATCCAAGTCTTGAACAGGATGTAACTTAACAACTATTTTTATATCCTTTTCTTTTAAATAGTCATTGATTTTAATGAGATCCTCACTTTGCAACAACGGAATTATTCTAGCATCTTTCACATCTTGATATCCCATCTTACTGGAACATCTAAAAGTAGGTGCCCATAATACCAATTTTTTATAATCCCCAAAATCATATTCGGGCCATGATTTATATAAAATGTCATTGCGAGGTTGTCCTCCTATTAGCACATGATCTAATGGTATAGAGAAATATCTGCTCCATATCTTGGCAAAGGTTTTTGAAGTAGCTACAGAAAAAGAATAATATTGATGTTTCCAAGAATGTCCTTTCAACATACCTTCATCAGCCGCCTTATAAGGACTTCCATGCCATAGTTGAACTGTTGTTTGACTCTTTCCGGGGGTAATAGGAATTTTTCCAAAACAATAGAATACATAACCAGCAGAAAAATAACAAAACACCCCTCTAAAGCAGTTCACAAACTTTACATTTGGTATACAGACATTAGAAAAACTATCAAAATCATTACATGCACAAATTATTTCATACTTCTCATTATACCGATTTTTCACCAAATGATCATAAAGAGATTTCACATTATCGCGAAATCCCATATTAGAATACAACATTATTTTTTTCCTGTCATGGCGGACCCTTTTATTGAAAAAAGAGAATCCCCCAAAGACATACGTTTGAAGGAAATTCTTTAAGAGCAAATTACCAATCATATACTCATGAAAATCTTTAT
Organism: Bacteroidaceae bacterium; assembly: GCA_011959205.1. Lineage (GTDB taxonomy): Bacteria > Bacteroidota > Bacteroidia > Bacteroidales > Bacteroidaceae > Phocaeicola. The sequence goes on along the minus strand of BLLV01000111.1, from coordinate 6,777 downwards.
CAGTAAGTTATCTATTTTCACAAAAATGGATAATCAATTTTATCCCCAATAAATTTAATTTAGCAAATCCTTGAGAATCATTATTGTTCTATCTACTGCTTCCTCTATAGAATATATCGGAATATAACCGATAGATTTAATTCGAGTATTATCCAATATGGCATTTTCAACAATACTATATCCCTTTTTCTCCTCATCGGTTGGAATATTAAAAATCACTTGTTTATTAGTATATTTTGCACAAATTTTAGCAAGGTCTTTTAAATGAATATTCGTTTTTTCACTACTAATATTATAGGATTTTGAATTTTCACCATGTAATAATACGCAAAATAAACCAATAATCGCATCTGCGACATATACATACGAAAAATATTGACTCCCAGCACTTTTTAAAACAATATCCTCAGATGCCACAGCTCTCTTTATGAATTGTGAAGATGCTTTAGTGTCATTCTCAAGCATTGTAGGGCCAAATACCCTACTCAACCTTATGATTTTCACTTTCGTTCCCCTCTCTGCTGCATACGATTGACAAAGTGCCTCACATGCTCGTTTCGATTCTGTATAACAAGCTCGCGAAGTTGACAAATTTAAATTTCCATTGCTATCCTCATCAAACCCTTCATTACGTACAGCATCTCCATATATTTCTACAGACGAAGGATAAATAACTGTTGCTCCACACATTGTCGCCAAATCTAAAGCATTTTTAGCTCCTTGCATATTTATCAACATTGTTTCTATCGGATATTTTGAATACCCCAATGGGTGAGTATTACTAGCTAAAGGAATTATATAATCCACAGTCAAATCCATACAAAAAGGAATTGTTACATCCTGTTGGATAAAGACAAAATTCGGATTAGAGAAATGATTTCGTAACCGATCGAACGCTCTTTCTTTAGAACGTCCAACCGCATAAACTTTGATATCCGATAATGCCATCAAAGCATCGATCAATACAACACCAATCATTCCGGTCGCTCCCGTAATAAGAAAACTCTTACCTGACAGATTTTCAATGTCCTTAATGGAAAGTATATTATTGATATCTTCCACATACAAAGGATGAGATGTAAACATAGAAGCCATTTTTTAGTTTTTATTTTAGCCAAGGAGCTTTTGAAACATGACGAAGAGCTTTAAATAATTCTATATCTTCTACATTGGTAAGTTTCAGCCCATTTTTCTCTGATCCTAATACAAGATGCTGGTCGTCAACACCTATCCGGCCCACCAATTGGCACATTGCAGCCGTTTTATCGCCTCCCAATCCCTGTTTAATAGCTTTTTCCTGTGCATCCAAGATTATCCTTAACCTATAGGTATGAGGTGTTTGAGTTCTACACAACCGTTCCCTTGGAGTAGAAATATAAGTCAGTGTTTCATCATCATGATATTCCATAATCACCTCTTTGCATAACAAACCGGTAACAGCATAACCGTATTTCTCGCAAGTTTCAATATTATGAGAAATGATTTCATCGGAAACCAAAGGACGGACTCCATCATGTATTATAACAATATCCGAATCAGCCATACCACTATTTTTTAGCCCCAACAATCCATTTCGCGTAGATTGAAAATTGCTATCACCTCCAGGAAATATATATTTTAATTTTGTTATGCCATATTGACCTGCATAAGCTTTCAATATCATTTCCCACCCATCCAAGCACACTACAGCAATCGCATCAATCTGAGGATGTTCTTGAAATACTTTCATTGTATAAACAATCACTGGACAATCATCTATATTCATGAATTGTTTTGGGATATCTTGTCCCATACGCGTACCAAATCCGGCAGCTGTCAATAATGCTATATTCATAATTTTATAACTTAAAGTATTCAAATACAATAGTTTGTTTTTTATATAATCCTTTTTCCAGAAATATCAATCTTATAGTATCTTTTACAACATTATTATATTGCTCTTTCATTAAATCACCCTTTAAACATTAATCTTTTACGACTTCATACTCATTATTTCCTATCGTAAGCACTCAACCATGTCCACCCTCTTAAAAATCAAGAAGATGAACTTTTGAGTATTTTAAAATTTAACGATTTATAATGGTTTATATAGTCATTGACATAGGAACGAGAGGTCGAGTAAGTAGAGGAACTTTCACTCTCCTTACTCGACCATACGCTTATTCTTTCATCAGTTTTTGGAATAAATCCATCCACTTTTGCATTACCTTTGACTTAGAAAAACGAGCACTAGAAATATAAGCCTGCTTACCCATATTTTCCAACAAGATTCTGTCTCCTATCAATTTTATACAAGCTTCCGCCAAGGCATTTATATTATTATCCGGCACTAAAAAGCCATTCTTACCATTGTCTATGATACTATTTGCCCCGATAATGTCAAAACTAACACAAGGCAAGCCACAATTCATCGCCTCCACCAATACCAACGGGAACCCTTCATACAAAGATGACATGACAAAAAAAGAAGAATGAGAATATACTTCACCTATACTATGTGAAACACCTTTCAGATGAACAACTGATGAAAGATGCAAAGCATCAATTTGTTGTTGAAGACTTTCTCGCAGACTTCCTTCACCCCAAATTTCCAATTGCCAGTCCGGACACTTTTGTGTAACTATCACCCAAGCTGCAATCAATCGATTATAACCTTTTACAGATTCTAATCTACCTGCTGATATAGCAACTTTGTTTTTTCTACCATTTCTTTCATGTAGTTGTATATTGCTAAAATTAGGTATTACAAATATATTCGGTAAATCCCACATTTTCTTGTCAGACTCTGTTAATGCAATTACCTTATCGAATTTTGTCAAACAACACTTTCTTAAAGATTGAACTAAAAATTTCTTTCCTCGCGATTTAAAAATTTCCTCATCTAATATCTGTTGTCCTTTATAAGAGAAATGAAACTCATGAACCTTCTTTATCCGCTGACAAATAAATGGTAATATCCATATCAATAAAGGAGCATTGGCATTGACAGCAATATCTATCTTATATTTTTTAAATATGTGACGTATAATACTTATATTTTTCCATACTCCATTAATTTTCTTTCCAAAGCCTACTTTCCACTCTATATTAATAGGTAACAGTTGAATGTTCGGATGCAAAGGATATACAGGTTTCTCCTGTCCATTACCATAATATGCCAAAAAAAGCCGCCCTTCCATATTTTCCGCCAAATAATTCATTTTATCTGACACTATACGGAATATACCTCCTGCAATGGTTATATTGGGAACAAAATAAATGATATTCATTATTTACTTTTAATCCATGAAATTATTAATAAGAACAGTCGTTTTGCCCATTTAAATCTCCAAGCAATAGTTTTGACTCTCCATAACTCGGTCAAACATGTATCGTAATCATGATGTATAAATGCATTTTTCGCATGTATATATATAGCTAAAATCACATACCTTCTATAATAAAGACTTTCTGATGTAAAGTTAAGCCACTCATAATAAGGGAATTCTCCATCTTTAGAATAATCTGATGTAAGACTGTCAGATAGTCCTGTTCTATAAAAGACTTTCGGAAGATTCAAATAGGCTACATCATAATTCAACGCTATTCTAAGCCAAAGGTCTAAATCCTCACCACGCTTAATACCTACTCGAAACATTGGTATCCGCTCTATAATTTCTTTCTTTAAACACAAGGAACTAGTCCAGCAAATGGATAATCCATTCATTACGGATTCTTTAAAATAGTCATGAACAAGGAAGTGTACATGTTCATTAATCAATACATTACGAAGTTTCAGTTTCCCCTTTCCCAAAGAGTAGAAAGCAGTAGAATAAATTCCAGCATCAGGATAGGTTTCTATCAACTTCTTTTGGCATTCCAAATAATCTGATTCCCAAATATCATCTGCATCCAGAAAAGCAATATAATCATATTTAGCGCGCATAATGCCATAGTTACGTGCCGCCGATACACCTTCGTTTTCTTTTGTATAAATATGAATTCGTTCATCGTGAAAACCAGAAGCTATTTCCAAACTATTATCTGTCGATGAATCATTCACCACAATTACTTCATAATCAAAATATGTTTGATTCAGAACTGAATTCAGTGTTTCCGCAATATAATCAGCCTTGTTATATAGAGGAATAATAATAGAAAACATTATATTTTTAATAAATTAAGTTTCTGACTCTTATATATAATAAACAAAAACACAATCGGGAAATTTATATACAATCCCACTGTTAATGACACAAAAGAGGCCAATACCCATACACCAACAAAAACTATGTTGAATTTTTTATATGAAGGCAATAATTTGCACATTGAAATTATCAGCCATAGATATCCCAATATACCTAACAAGCCACGTTCAATCAACAAATAAAATAATTGAGACTCCGCACCTGCAAGTTCCGGTATTGATATATCTGTCATTAAATAATAAATCATACTCAAGCCACCACCAAATATAGGATTTTGTAAAAACAAAAAAAATGATATTTCTAATTGCCTTATTCTCATCTCCATAGAGCTTCCACCAACATAATGATTACCCGTAAAATCAAATATGGAATGATATACATTTAATATATAATCAGAAAACGGCAAGACCATGATTAAAAAGATAAAAAAAGCGATTAATAGAGTTTTAGGCTTTCTTATATAGTCAAATTGCAACAATCCAAATACTAATGCAAGAATAGAGGCACGTGAATTAGCAAGGAAAACACCGATAAGAAGCAAACACAAAGTATTAATATAAGATTTTCTTAATATAAACCCTCCTCTATATTTATTATAGAAGAAGATAAGAAAATAAAAGAATACAACGCACGCATCTCCAAATGTTATGGGAAAATGAAAAAATGAATTATATCGCCCGTATCCATATCGGATATCATTGGTATGATCTACCCAAAAAGACAAATCAGTCTGAGATTGCAGCCAATATAAAATTATATTATGATTCAATAAAAACTCTATGATTCCATATATACACAATACCATGAAGACTTTCAAATAAAGTTTTACCAACAATTCAATATCAGTCTTTGTCTGCAAAAAATAGATAAGAACAAGTGGTAAAAGAATTTCATTTGAAATCGTTTTCCATAACACATATAATGAAGTTCGTTCTGTTCCATACGCCGCAATCAGTAACAAAAATATGAAATTAGCAAATAATGGATAGAATAATGGATTGTAAAATATAGAATTTCGTGCTCTCTTTTTGGAAAAAGCATATCCACATATAACAAAATTTATTGCATCACAAAGACCAATATAGGTACCTCCAATCTTTACCAAGGGAAGCGTTGTAAAAAATAACGACAACGGAAGTATATAAAGAATAGCCCTCTTTTTGTTCACTATAAAGGATAGAATAAAAAACAAAAAAATAAACTGAGTAATTATCATTTGTCTTTCTTTAGATTCCACACCATGAATCAGGGAAGATATCAGGCGTAAATGTATTATACCACTTTGAAGGATAAATCACTAATTCAGCCTTTTTATTCAACCGCGCAGCCCAATAACTAAAAGTGCTATTGGCTATAATATTGTATTTACAGAAAGACATCAAATACATATCATAAATGCTGTATTCTCCTGTATTCCAATTCACATAAACTGCATTGGGTATATCCAAATGAGTTTGTACCCAGTCAATATCATCAGAAAAAACATAAAAAACAGCATTGCTTACTTTCTCTGTTATTATTCTTATGGCATCATGATAATATTTCCGTGTACAAATATTCCCAAATATATTGAAATTCTGTTTGGTCATGTAGTCCCCTCTTCTTATATGCACGCCAACGCTATTTGAGTTTTGAATATCCTTCAGCAATGACAAATTCTTTTCCGACAATGATAAATGTTTAAATTTAATATCATTTTTGTTATAATATTTTTTATCTAAAAAATATCCAACTTGAAACAAATGATTAGGGTATTGAAACTCTACAGAACCTGCTACATATATTTTTCGATGATATAATTTAGATAAAATGGCTTTAAACAGAATAATCCAAAACCTACTACATTTTTTCAAATCATCAGTTCTAAAATATTTATCCAATTCAAATCCATTATGACTCACATTATACCTAGCATCATTATAGAAATAAAAGGTTTCATTCTTTCTTGAAAGGTATTTATAAAATGCATACTGAAAGAGTTGATTACCCAATCCTCCTTTGAATACTACTATTTTCATAAATAAATTTAATTTAAATATTACTACAAAATAAGGAAAATATTCATGTTATTCTTCACTTCAACCAAATTCCTTTAGCTGTACCATTTAACATTTTTAATATCTGTTTTCTTCCAATAAATGCCTGTAAAGCAAACACTGTAATCGGAACAATCAATATTCCTTCTACTCCATAATGTTCGCAACAATTTTTCATTAGTGAAATAGAAATTAAAGCAAATGACAAATAAACGATTAATTGCAGACGTACTTTACTCGTTCCATTAATAAGAAACATATACACATTACCTCCTGTTTGGCATAATACATATATCGCCATACAAACAGACAACGAGAAAGGGATAAACACCGACTCGCCAATCCACCAACGATATAAGAAACTAGAACAAATCAACATCAATACCAAAGCAGGAATGCATAACAACCACAATCGTTCCAATTTTTTCAGCACACTACGCATCCAGTCATAATCGTTTTTAGTGTATGCATCCGTAAAAGCCGACCAAAATGGAGTCAACACAATGATAAATACCATATTAAGTACATTAAAATACTTATAAGCAATATTATAT
>BLLV01000110.1 GCA_011959205.1 Bacteroidaceae bacterium | reverse complement strand
AACAGCCGTGACAAATCAGAGCCTCCAATTACATATTCCAACAGCGAGACCATGCGCCAGATCCTTGCCCGCAGCAAGCACGCCCTGATGATGTCGCAGAACAAATGGACTGACATACAGCGTCATCGCGCAAACATTCTGTTCAGACACTATCCGATACTGAAAGCTGCATACCATCTGGCTATGGAACTGCGCCAAATCTTCAACGCAAAGATATCACCCACCAAAGCAATGGGTCGGATGAACAAGTGGTATGAAAAAGTAATGGCATTGGGCAACAACAACTTCCGCTCTGTCATCAAGACGTTCAAGAACCACGCCCCGACTATCCTCAATTATTTCCGACGTCGCGCAACTAATGCCTCGGCGGCTATCAGCATCATCGAGGACGACAGATCGCATGTGACCTCCCTGACTTTTCGTCTCAGGGCCTTGCCCATCGCTCCGATGAGTATGGAGATGATCTCGTCGCTTTTTGTGCCCGGGATTGCAGCGGCAAGTGTACCCCTGCCGCCGTGCCCGTCCTTATTGGTGAGGAATGTCCATACATCGCCGTTGCTCAGACACGTCTCGTCAAGGCTCATGTAAGGGCCGATATTAGCGGCGTTGAAATAGAACCCACAGCCAAGCTCCTGTTCGCACCAGTCGGCGTAACCGCTTATCTTATTGCGGTACAAGTCGGCAAAATGTTTGCCGTTGACGCAGTACATCTGCGCTATATGCTTAATCGACAGGGCTGTCGTCTCCACCTTCATCTTTTAAAAAAGCCACAAACTCGGAGCTGAGTCGTGTCCCTTCCTCGTTGGGAAGCTCGAGGTTGTAGGAGAATATCTCGTTTGTTTTCTTGTCCCACCATTTGTTCTTGCGCATATGAAGATAGACCGGCCTGCCACGCATGGGATAGTCCTGTATCGTTACATAATCCGTATAGCCTCGCGCTACGATATTTGGATTACGATAGTCTTCATCAGATAGTTTCTTCTTTTCGTCAAGCCATATGTCATAAGACTGTTCCGTGCGCTCGAAGCGCACCATCTCAAATAG
>BLLV01000109.1 GCA_011959205.1 Bacteroidaceae bacterium | reverse complement strand
ACAACAGCCTGTTGAGCCAGCACAGGCACTTGTTCATCTTGTCTGTGCTGCATCCCAAGTCCTTTAACAGGAATGTCTTGTAATCGTTGCCGAACCCTTCCGTTATTTCCTCCAACGGTATATCCTGCATGTCATACACCGATTCTATGTACAGCCTGATACAGTCCTGAAAGATAATGGATTGTCGGTAAGTGGAGCGTGATTGTATCTCGACAGAGCGTTTCTTCAACCTCTCCAGCTCTTGTTTGCCTGTTTGTAACAGGGTTGTGGGCAAGGAGCTTTCCACCATTATGGTATTTTTCAGCAATTCCGCACTGACAACACCCTGTTCTTTCAGTATGGTGTCGTATGTATCTTCAATGTGTCGGCGATATTGGTTTAACCGTCCGTTTGTGCGAACGTCCTTTACCTCGCCCTTTTTACTGTTCCAATCATCTGGATTGCAATAAATACCCGTGGAAAGCACCGCCTGTTTGCCATCTATGGAGATTCTGCACCAAATGGCGGTCGTACCATCAGCTTTCACCTTGCTGCGGTTGATGTAATAGAGTTGTTTGAATGTACTGCGCATAACTGATTATCTTATTGAACTTGATTAAATAGTTGCATCAGAGAACAAGCACCAAGTCTTTGGTCGCTTCAATGAATGTGTCCATGTCCTCAAAAAGTTTCTTCGGGGTCACACGGGCGTAAATTTGCGTTGTCTGGATATTGGTGTGTCCCAACATTCGGCTGATGGTTTCGATAGGTACGCCCTCTTCAAGCGTTATCAGGCTTGCGAAACTATGGCGTCCGACATGATAGACGATATCGGTTTTGATTCCTGCCAGTACACGGAGGCTCTTCATGTTGGCTCTCAACACGCGGTAGTCCTGAACAGGCAGAAGTGTTTCCCGTGATTCGTCCTTGTATTTGTCCAATAGGGCAATCGCTTCGGGAAGCAGTTTCACCCGTGCGAGGTACTCGTTTTTCTTGCGGTGGTATTTCAGCCACAGGTTCCCGTCATCGTCGGAAAAGAGATTGTCCCGCGTGATGGACACGGTATCGGCATACGCTGTTCCGGTGTAGCAGGCAAACAGGAACAGGTCACGGGTGAGGGCAAGCGAGGGCCTGCGGCGCACGGATATTTCCACGTCACGTACTTTCACAAACTCCTCCCGTGTGAGTGCCTTCGGTGCGCTGATTTCCTGTTTCGGCAGCTTGAAGTTGCAGAAGAAATAGCGTTCGGAATGTTCCTCCTTGTAGGCGATGCGGCATACCTTTTTCAAAAGGGCAAGGTAATGGCGCACGGATTGCAGGGATTGTTTCTTCTCATCGAGCACATAGTCCTGAAAATCCCAGATGAACCGCTCGTAAAGTTGCCCGAAGGCAACATCCTCCGTCTTGAATCTCTCACGGATGAACCCTGCGAGAATCTGCCGTGTGTAGTAATACTTGGAGTATGTTCCTTCGGCACGGTCGATGCCTATACGCGATTTCAAGTCCTCGTTGATACGGTCAAACTGTTTCAACAGGGTCATCTGCTTATCCATGCTCCCCTGAAACATGTCCTTGACTGCCGTAGCGTCAAACTCCTGCTTGCGCTCCAACAGAGAATCAAATGCGGAATTGATGGCAAGCAGCAGTTTCTCAATCTTGGCGTTGGTTTCAACCGCCTCTTTGCTCTTGCCGTTCAGACGGCTTTCACGGGGATTCCATAATTCGGGAGTGCAGGACAGCTTGCATCCGAACTGTGCCATCGTGCGGTTCACGGTGATTCTTCCCATTATCGGGGCTTTGCCCGATTTGTCCAGTCCGCTCTTTTTGAGGTAGAGCAGAACCCTGAATTTTTCTACTTTCATACGCTTATATTTTTTAGTGCAAAATTACTTGCCGTATAAGCGTTCCTT
>BLLV01000108.1 GCA_011959205.1 Bacteroidaceae bacterium | reverse complement strand
CTCGCGACCCTAACCTTGGCAAGGTTATGCTCTACCAACTGAGCTATTTCCGCAATTTCCGCTTTCGGTTTCAACTATCTACTAGTTGTTTCCCGATTGCGGATGCAAAGGTAGTGCTTTTTTCTAAACTTCCAAAAGTTTTCTATACTTTTTATAGCACTTTTATTACATTATTTCAGCAATTTCCTCATAATCAATACAAACCAAAAGAAAGTTTTTTTCTTGTAATCAGGACATACGGTCACGGTAATCCTCATAGCGGAAGTCTTTATATACTTCCAAGGTATGGTCTGTATGCCAAATAGCGATAGAAGGGTGATGGATTCCATTAAACATGTTTGTTTTTACCATAGTGTAATGAATCATATCTTCCAGAACAATGCGCTCTCCTATCTGCAACGGATGGTCAAAACGCCAACTGCCCATATAGTCTCCGCTTAAGCAACTATTTCCGCCCAAACGATAGATATTTTCTTCCGCTAAAGCTGTTTTTACCGCATCGGCAGGTAAAGTTTCAGCACCACGCACTGCCGGCTGATAGGGCATTTCAAGACAGTCGGGCATGTGACATGTAAAACTGACATCCAGAATCGCAGTTTTTATCCCCCGGCTTTCCACTATATCGACAACAGAAGCTACCAAAGGTCCGGTCTGCCAAGTAAAAGCCGATCCCGGTTCCAGAATGATTTCCAGATGCGGATAACGGGCTTTCAAACCTTTTAATAAAGAAATAAGGTGCTCCGTATCATAGTCTTTACGTGTCATCAGGTGCCCCCCTCCCAAATTCAACCATTTTATCTGCGGAAACCAACGGGCAAACTTCTCTTCTATATGCTGCAAAGTATGTTCCAACTCATAAGAGCTGGACTCACAATGACAATGACAATGAAAACCCTCGATACCTGCCGGCAAAGTGTCGGGAAGCAAATCGGCCGTCACTCCAAAACGCGTACCGGGAGCACAAGGATTATAAAGTTCCACCTCTACTTCCGAATATTCAGGATTGATGCGGATGCCACAGGATATCTTTTCTCCAAAAGCCTCAACCATAGGATAAAAACGACGGAACTGACTGAAGGAGTTAAAGGTGATATGGCTGCTGCACTGCATGATAACCGGGAAGTCAGTCTCCGTATAGGCTGGAGAATAAGTATGAGCCTTACTGCCGAACTCTTCGTACGCCAAACGGGCTTCATATACGGAGCTGGCCGTAGTATAACGGATGTATTCCCTGAATACAGGGAACGATTTCCACATGGCAAAAGATTTGAAAGCCAGGATGATCTCAACTCCGGCCCGGTCTGCCACACTCTTTATCAGGCTCAGATTCTTTCTGAGCAATGCTTCATCCATCACATAGCATGGAGAAGGTACTTTATGGATATCTATCATTTTTATATCAGAATTCTGTTCGAAAATTTATCCCACAACTTTGAAACGGGCGAATTTCAGTAATAATTGTTTCTCTCCGGCATTCCGGAAACGGACAGTCGCCTTGCTGTTCTCACCGGTTCCTTCCACCTTTATCACATCGCCTATTCCAAAGCGTTCATGCTCTATCACTTGCCCTGCCTGCACATTTATCGGCAAGGTTCCCGCCGCGGACGGCTTTGAGGCCGTGGCAGAACCTACCTTGGTCAAATTGCGCGGCACACTGGGACGGATAATCTCGGCCTTCGGCCTTTCTCCAACTGAAAATGGTTTCTGACTAGACGGACTTGATGAAGAACGCCCGTAAGAAGGCTGTGAAGCAGGTTCATCAAACAAGGAACGAGACGGACGTTCATTTTGTTCACGGCAGAAACGGCTGGCTCCCTCGTCTATTCTCCGGGCCATCTGCTCCTCCTGGGGCAGTTTCAGAAAATGTATATCAATATCTTTCAAGAAACGGCTCGGACTACTGAACTCCATCTTTCCATATTTAAACCGGCTCTTGGCAAAGGACAGATAGCAATGCTCTTCGGCACGTGTAATCGCCACATAAAACAAGCGGCGCTCCTCTTCCAGCTCCTTATACGAATTGAGTGACAAAGCACTGGGAAACAAGTTTTCTTCCAACCCTACAACAAAGACGTTTTTAAACTCCAAGCCTTTAGCAGAGTGAATGGTCATCAAGGTAATCTTCTCGGCATCTCCCTCTTTCTCATTGTCCTGATCCGTTAGTAGAGAAACCTCCGACAGGAAATCCGTCAGCAGAATGTTCTTATTGCCCTCTTCCTCACGGGTTGCACAAAAATCGTGCATGCCGTTTATCAATTCCTCAATATTCTCCTGGCGGCTCAGGTTTTCGGGATCATTGCTCTGATAAATCTCAGTCATAATGCCGGACTGACGGACAATCATTGCCCCCAATTCGTATGCATTCTTTTCCGGGACCTCCACGATGAAACTCTCTACCAGTTCACGAAAGCCCTGCAACTTGGCATGCGTACCCTTGTTGATATTCAAGCCGTATGCCAACGGCTCTTCCAAAACCCTCCAAAGACTGACATGATGCTGTGTAGCCGCATCAATGACCTTGTTCAAGGTGGTATCACCGATTCCCCGCGCCGGATAATTCAACACCCGCTTAAAAGCCTCCTCGTCATTCGGATTCACCGCCAGGCGGAAATAAGAAATGACGTCTTTAATCTCCTTGCGCTGATAAAAAGAAAGCCCTCCGTAAATTTTATAAGGCAGACTACGTTTCCGCAAAGCCTCCTCGAAAATACGGCTCTGGGCGTTTGTACGATATAAAATAGCAAAATCATTATAAGAATAATGTTCCCGCGAGCGTAGTTTCACAATCTGGTTGGCTACGATCTCCCCTTCCTCCACATCACTGTAGGCATTGAAAACTCCGATAGGTTCCCCTTTCGCTTTTTCCGAAAAAACTTCTTTCCTTATCTGCTCGCTATTTTTCTCTATCAGGCTGTTTGCCGCACATACAATGGTTTGGGTAGAGCGATAGTTCTGCTCCAGCTTGAAAAGCTTGGCTCCCTTATACAGTTGGGTAAATTTCAATATATTGTCAATATTCGCCCCTCGAAAGGAATAGATACTTTGCGCATCATCCCCCACCACGCATACACGCTGATGCTCTCGGGTAAGCTGAAGCACAATGCTATGTTGCGCGAAGTTGGTATCCTGATACTCATCCACCAGCACATAACGGAACTGCTCCGCATACTTGCGGCAAATCTCAGGATAATCCCGGAATAACTGATAAGTATAGACCAGCAAATCATCAAAATCCATCGCATCGCTTTGGCGGCAACGTTCCCAATACTGCCGGTAAATATCACGGGCTGCAGGTACCTTGGCATTCACATCATACTGATAAAGTTCTGCATTCGAAGCGTATGCATCGGGAAAAACCAGGTGATTTTTCGCATTGCTGATACGCGCCTGTATCAACCCCGGCTTATAGGTCTTATCGTCCAGTTGCATTTCTTTTACAATAGACTTGATCAAGCTCTTCGAATCCGAGGAATCATAGATGGTAAAATTAGAGGTAAAGCCGATGGATTGCGACTCACACCGCAGGATACGCGAAAAAATGGAATGAAATGTCCCCATCCATAAATAGCGTGCCTGATCACCCACTTGACGGGCTATACGCTCTTTCATCTCACGGGCAGCCTTGTTGGTAAAAGTCAATGCCAGAATAGACCAGGGAGTATATCCCTGCTCCAGCAAATAAGCTATCTTATAAGTCAGCACACGTGTCTTCCCCGAGCCTGCTCCGGCTATAACCAAAGAGGGACCTTCGTTGTAAAGCACCGCATTACGCTGGCTTTCATTCAATTCTTTTAAATAATTCGTCATAAGTTTCTTCTTTCGATGGCAAAGATAGAGAAAGTTTGAATTTATCAGAACAATTCGACGCTCAATAATGTTATTATGATAGAAGTTTAATTAAAACCTCAACTAAAAATGAATATATTATTAACCACTTTAATTTCATTAGTTATGACTTACGAAATGCCCAAACTCCCGTATCCAAACAACGGACTCGAACCTGTAATCAGCCAGGCTACTATAGACTACCATTATGGCAAGCACTTACAAACCTACGCAAACAATTTGAACTCCTTGGTTCCGGGTACGGAATTTGAAGGAAAGACCGTAGAGGAAATTGTAGCATCAGCTCCCGATGGGGCGATATTCAACAATGCCGGACAAGTATTGAACCATACATTATATTTCCTTCAATTCGCCCCCAAACCCGGCAAACATGAACCGGCCGGAAAACTGGCGGAAGCCATCAACCGGGACTTCGGAAGCTTTGAGAACTTCAAGAAAGAATTCAACGCCGCCTCCACAGGACTGTTCGGCTCGGGCTGGGCATGGCTTTCTGTAGACAAACAAGGAAAACTGCACATTACCAAAGAACCCAACGGAAGCAACCCGTGGCGTGCAGGATTGAAACCTTTGCTGGGCTTCGATGTATGGGAACATGCCTATTATCTGGATTACCAGAACCGCCGTGCAGACCATGTGAACAAATTGTGGGAAATAATAGACTGGGATGTAGTAGAAAAACGCCTGTAAAAGAATCCTTAACTACACATTATAATAAAACCGCCCCGCGCCCCTATTTATTCAGGAAGCGGGGCTTTTTACATCTGTCTCCTTTGCTGGGAAAGACACGCCACGATGCAAGATAATCATAAAAAAACATTCTCCCGCAGAAAATAAAGCAATCTGTTATAGCATTATTCATTTCTTTCTCCTATCTTTGCCATCGTAAAACAAAGGGGTGCCCCACGTAAGCAGCGGACGGGCTGAGATTATACCCTATGAACCTGATGCGGTTAGTACCGCCGAAGGGATTGTTACTTCTTACCTCATGCTATCCGGTCAAAAAGCAACTCTTTGTATTTACAGGCAAATTCATAAATTGATATAGCATGAAACTGACAGTAAACAGCAAAGAAACCGAAGTAAAGGACGGATGCACCGTAGCCGAACTTTCTACCTTTCTGGCACTTCCCGAGAAAGGCATCGCCATAGCGGTAAATAACCGTATGGTTCCCCGTATAGACTGGGAAAAATGCGTGTTACAACCCAATGACAGTCTGATAGTCATTAAAGCTGCATGTGGAGGATAAGGCCGTGGAACTTCAATTCATCACTCACTTTACCGATACATATTCCTATTATGATTCCGCACGCATGGCATTGGAAGGCGGCTGCCGCTGGATCCAGCTACGTATGAAAGACACTCCCGTTGACAAAGTAGAACGGGAAGCCATACGCCTGCAACGCTTATGCAAAGACTACGAAGCAACATTTATTATAGATGATCACGTGGAGTTTGTCAAGAAAATTCATGCCGACGGAGTACATTTGGGGAAAAAGGATATGCCCGTAACCGAAGCACGGAAAATATTAGGAAAAGAGTTCATCATCGGAGGCACCGCCAATACATTTGATGATGTAAAGATGCATTATGAAGCCGGAGCTGACTACATCGGCTGTGGCCCATTCCGTTTTACCACCACGAAAAAGAACCTCTCGCCGATACTGGGGCTGGAAGGCTACCGATCCATTATCCAGCAAATGAGAAAGGCGGATATCCATCTGCCCATCGTCGCTATCGGAGGAATTACTTTGGAGGACATCCCTTCCATCATGGAAACGGGGGTTACGGGCATTGCCTTGAGCGGAACCATACTCCGGGCGGAAAATCCGGTAGCGGAAACTAAACGAATCATGAATTTATAATAAAATCACAAAATATAATGAAGAAACTGATTATAGCTGGAAAAGAATTTAATTCCCGTTTATTTCTGGGAACCGGTAAATTCAACTCAAACACCGTAATGGAAGAAGCCATCCTGGCATCAGGATGCGAAATGGTAACCGTAGCCATGAAACGTATTGAACTGGACGATAAAGAAGATGATATGCTGAAACATATCATTTACCCCCACATCCAGCTATTGCCCAACACCTCGGGTGTGCGCACAGCCGAAGAAGCCGTCTTTGCCGCACAAATGGCCCGAGAGGCTTTTGGCACCAACTGGCTGAAACTGGAAATTCATCCTGATCCGCGCTACTTGTTGCCGGATTCTACCGAAACATTGAAAGCAACCGAGGAACTGGTCAAGCTAGGCTTCGTCGTTTTGCCTTACTGCCAGGCAGATCCTACATTGTGCAAACGGCTGGAAGAGGCCGGAGCAGCAACCGTCATGCCGCTTGCCGCCCCCATCGGGACAAACAAAGGCTTGCAGACACGTGACTTCCTGCGCATCATTATCGAACAAGCTTCCGTTCCTGTGGTAGTGGACGCCGGAATAGGTGCCCCCAGCCATGCCGCCGAAGCGATGGAAATGGGCGCGGACGCCTGTCTGGTCAATACTGCCATCGCAGTAGCCGGTGAGCCGATAGACATGGCAACAGCCTTCAAGGAAGCTGTCATTGCCGGACGCCGCGCTTATGAAGCAGGCTTAGGAGCGGTAGGACAGAACTTGATCGCATCCGCCTCATCCCCTTTAACTTCATTCTTAGATTAAACAGAAATATGATGGACAAAAAGCAAGATCAAAAAGCATACGCTCATGCCGAAAAGGCATATATGCAAGGAACCCTGTTCCCATACATCAAAGTAGGAATGCAGAAAGTAAACCTGACTCCCACAGTGAACATAGTGAACAGCGAAAAGGTGACAACGCCCAATGCTCCCGTTTATATCTATGACACCAGCGGCCCGTTCAGTGACCTCAATATGGAAATCGATCTGAAAAAAGGACTTCCCCGTATGCGCGAAAGCTGGATTACCGGACGGGGAGACGTGGAACAACTGCCCTCCATCACCTCAGAATACGGAAAGATGCGCCGTGACGATAAAAGTCTGGACCACCTGCGCTTTGAACACATCGCCCTGCCTTATCGTGCCAAGGCCGGAAAGGCCATTACACAAATGGCATACGCCAAAGCCGGCATCGTTACACCGGAAATGGAATATGTGGCCATCCGTGAAAACATGAACTGCCGGGAACTGGGCATCGATACCTTTATCACCCCTGAATTCGTACGTGATGAAATAGCTGCAGGGCGTGCCGTACTTCCCGCCAATATCAATCACCCCGAAAGCGAACCCATGATTATCGGCAGGAACTTTTTAGTGAAGATCAACACGAACATCGGAAACTCCGCCACCACCTCCTCCATTGACGAAGAGGTGGAAAAAGCCGTATGGAGCTGCAAATGGGGAGGTGACACCCTGATGGATCTCTCGACCGGCGATAACATTCACGAGACACGCGAATGGATTGTCCGCAACTGTCCTGTTCCCGTAGGCACCGTGCCTATCTATCAGGCATTGGAAAAAGTAAACGGGAAAGTAGAGGATCTGAATTGGGAGATTTATAAAGATACATTAATCGAGCAATGCGAACAAGGAGTGGACTACTTTACCATCCATGCCGGAATACGCCGGCAGAATGTACACCTGGCCGACAAACGACTGTGTGGCATCGTAAGCCGCGGAGGCAGCATTATGAGCAAGTGGTGTCTGATACATGACCAGGAAAGCTTCTTATATGAGCATTTCGATGACATCTGTGATATTCTGGCACAATACGATGTAGCCGTATCCTTGGGTGACGGACTTCGTCCGGGCTGTATCGCCGATGCCAATGACGAAGCACAGTTTGCCGAACTGGATACTATGGGCGAACTTGTACTCCGCGCATGGGACAAAAACGTACAGGCATTCATTGAAGGACCGGGACATGTACCTTTGCATAAAATCAAAGAAAACATGGAACGCCAGATCTCTCACTGCCACAACGCACCGTTCTACACCCTCGGCCCGCTGGTAACGGACATTGCCCCGGGATATGACCATATCACTTCGGCCATCGGTGCCGCACAAATCGGCTGGCTGGGCACTGCCATGCTATGCTATGTCACCCCGAAAGAGCATCTGGGACTACCCAACAAAGAAGATGTACGCGTCGGTGTCATCACTTACAAGATTGCCGCCCATGCGGCCGACCTGGCAAAAGGGCATCCTGGCGCACAGATCCGCGACAATGCTTTAAGCAAGGCACGTTATGAATTCCGTTGGCGCGACCAGTTCCACCTAAGTCTGGATCCCGACCGCGCTTTGGAGTACTTCAATGAAGGACGCCATACGGACGGTGAATACTGTACCATGTGCGGACCCAACTTCTGCGCCATGAAACTGAGCCGCGACTTAAAGAACGTGGGTAATTAAACGACCGATTTTGCGAAGACCATGGAAGATTTCAAGAAAGCACTTGAAGGAGCTTTAGGAAGGAAATATATAGACATCATAGTGGAGCAAGTAGCCGGAGCCCCCGGCCGCTTTGACTCCCTTTATACCCTGACCCGGCATGAAGAAACAAAGATTGCCTGGCGTGCCGTTTGGGCTTGCGAAAAACTAAGCATCCTCCTCCCTTCCCTATTGATGGGCAAAAGGGAGGAACTGATGCTGAGAGCCATGCAATGCCCTCACGACGGAACCAGACGCCTGCTGCTGAATATCCTTCATCACCTTCCTGTTCTGAAGCCTGTCAACGCAGCTTTCTTCGATTTCTGCCTGGAAGGCATGCTGTCTCCTGCCGAAAGCGCATCCGGACAAGCCGTCTGCATGAAACTTGCCTACGACATCTGCCTGGAAGAGCCGGAACTGACGGGAGAGCTGGAAGCATACCTGGAAAATATGGAACCGGAATACTATACGGCCGCCGTGCAATGTGCCCGCAACAACATCCTAAAAAAAATAAGGAAATGAAGATATTGATACTCAACGGAAGCCCTCGCAGCCAAGGACTTATCAGCCGGATGCTGGACATCATGGCCGAAGAGGCCCGCATACGTGGCGCCGAAGTGGAAGCAATACCCATCCGTAAATTGCAAGTACGTCCCTGTACAGGATGCATGGCTTGCCGCAGCCAGCAGGCCTGTGTCCTACCCGAAGACGACGCGCAGCGCACGCTTCAAAAGATACAATGGGCAGACGTGCTGATTGTCGGCTCACCCTGCTATTGGGGAAACATGAACGGACATCTGAAAGTAGTGTTCGACCGCATCGTGTACGGCATGATGGGAGAAAGTTCGAAAGGGATCCCCCAAGCGTTGCATAAAAGCAAGAAAGCAGTCATCGTAAGCACCTGCTCCACCCCATGGCCGTTCAATATCTGGTTTAACCAGACACGCGGTGTAGTAAAGGCGTTGCGCGAAATCCTGAAATGGAGCGGATTCTCTATCAAAGGCGTTATCCAGAAGGGAGGAACGAAGCAACATCCCGAACTGACGGAAAGCGACAAAAAGAAATGTAGAAAAATAATAAGGAAATTATAGTTTGAGGCCTGTTTAAATGCCGGAAAGGTTTAAACAGGCTCTTATAAAAGCGAAATCATCTTATAGAACAATAACAAGAAAAAAGAACGATCATGTTTTCAGAAGAACTTGAAAAAATAGATTGGGAGGGAACCACCAAAGCCATCTACTCCAAGACCGAAAGTGATGTACTCCGCGCCCTTGGCAAGGAACATTGCGATGTGGACGACTTTATGGCGCTCATCTCCCCCGCAGCAGCAAAATACCTGGAGCCGATGGCGCAACTAAGCAAAAAATATACCGAAGAACGTTTCGGCAAAACCATCTCCATGTTCATACCGCTATATATCACCAACTCCTGCACCAATTCTTGTGTGTATTGTGGTTTCCATATCAGCAACCCGATGGCACGTACCATCCTCACCCCCGAACAGATTGAAGACGAATACAAAGCCATCAAAAAACTGGGACCTTTTGAGAACCTGTTACTGGTGACCGGAGAGAATCCGGCAAAAGCCGGAGTCCCTTATCTGGCTAAAGCCTTGGACATCGCCAAAAAATATTTCAGCAATCTGAAGATAGAGGTAATGCCCCTCAAAGCCGAAGAATATGCCGAACTGAAAGAACACGGACTGAATGGAGTCATCTGCTTTCAGGAAACCTATAACAAAGCCCGTTATAATATATATCATCCACGCGGAATGAAATCCAAATTCGAGTGGCGGGTGAACGGCTTCGACCGCATGGGACAGGCAGGAGTCCACTCCATCGGCATGGGGGTACTTATCGGACTGGAAGAATGGCGCACCGATGTGACCATGATGGCCTATCACTTGCGCTATCTTCAGAAAAAGTATTGGAAAACCAAATACAGTGTCAATTTCCCCCGTATGCGTCCGGCTGAAAACGGAGGCTTCCAGCCGAATGTCATCATGAATGACCGTGAACTGGCACAGCTCACTTTTGCCATGCGCATCTTCGACCACGATGTGGACATCTCCTACTCCACCCGTGAACCGGCACAAATCCGCAACAACATGGCAGTACTCGGAGTGACCACCATGAGCGCTGAAAGCAAAACCGAACCGGGAGGATACTATACCTACCCGCAAGCTTTGGAACAATTCCATGTAAGTGATGAACGCACAGCCGTGGAAGTGGAACACGCACTGAAATCATTAGGAAGGGAACCAGTATGGAAAGACTGGGATGTTTCATTTGACAAGTTCACACCGATGCGATAGATTTTACCCATATTTTAAAAGGAATGGGACTGTATCAATGATGTAAAGCCCCTTTTTCAACTTAACAATAAACAACGTGGAAAGATATAACCGTCAAATCATTCTCCCTGAATTGGGAGAAAAAGGACAACAACGGCTCAAGCAGGCCAAAGTGCTTATAGTCGGTGTAGGTGGTCTGGGATCTCCTGCCGCCCTGTACCTGGCAGGAGCCGGAATAGGCACTATCGGATTAATAGACGATGATGTGGTAAGCATCAGCAACTTACAACGTCAGGTACTTTATAGTGAAGCCGAAGTAGGTATGCCCAAAGCTATCCAAGCCCAAAAACGTCTCGAAGCCTTGAACCGTGATGTGCAGATCAATGCCTACCCCACAAGGCTTGTCAAAGAGAACGCGGATGAAATCATCCGCGCCTATGACATCGTTATAGACGGATGCGATAATTTCGCCACCCGTTACCTGATCAATGACACCTGTGTGAAATGGGGAAAAGTCTATG
This sequence comes from Bacteroidaceae bacterium, assembly GCA_011959205.1. Classification (GTDB taxonomy): domain Bacteria; phylum Bacteroidota; class Bacteroidia; order Bacteroidales; family Bacteroidaceae; genus Phocaeicola. The sequence continues at coordinate 24,198 of BLLV01000108.1, read as the reverse complement.
TATATGGCGCCATTCGCGCCTTCGACGGCCAGGTGTCCGTCTTCAATTACCAGGGAGGTCCCGATTACCGCCACTTTTTCCCCGACGAAGCAGAGATGTTGTCCATGCCCCATCTCCCCAAAGGAGTATTGGGTGTAACCCCAGGCATGGTAGGTTGTGCCGAAGCAGCCGAAGTGTTGAAGATTATAGGCGGATATGGTGAAGTGCTGAGCGGCAAGCTATGGATTATTGATTTGAAAACAATGGCAACCCATCTCATTTCTTTCTAACCAGCCCCAAACGGTGCTCTGTTCAGCACCGTTCCCATCAAAAAGTCAGCTTTCCCCGCTGTCCTTGCCCTATATCGCAAGACACCCGTATCTTCATTGTTTCCAAGCCGGTTCACAAACTCATCCAAAATAAATCTATGAATCCACTAGGATTATTACAAATAGGTTGCTATCTTTGCTTAGCAATTAGTCATAAGATATGAAGTTAATCCTAATAACACCCCCCACTTATTTTGTGGAGGAAGATAAGATAATTACAGCCCTTTTCGAGGAAGGGCTGGACATCCTCCATTTAAGAAAACCCGACACAGCACCTATGTTCGCAGAGCGTCTGCTGACCCTTATCCCCGAACAATATCATAAGCACATAGTGGTTCATGGACATTTTTACCTGAAAGAGGAATACAAACTGAAAGGAATTCACCTGAACGGCCGTAATCCGATCCTGCCGGAGGGTTATAAAGGCCATATCAGTTGCTCCTGCCACTCGTTGAACGAAGTAAAAAAGCGTAAATCCGGCTGCGACTATGTATTCCTAAGTCCGGTATTCAATAGCATATCCAAGCTGAACTATAATTCGGCATATACACCCGAAGAGCTCCGCGCCGCTGCCAAAGCGGGTATCGTTGACAAGAAAGTCATAGCTTTGGGAGGCATTGACGAGGAAAACTTGCTGGAAGTAAAAGACCTTGGTTTCGGAGGAGCCGCCATCTTGGGCGCTCTTTGGAATAAATTCGACGCATGTACCGACCGCGACTACCAATGCGTGATAGAACATTTCCGGAAATTAAGGGATTTGGCCGACTGATTATCAATAGATTTAGAATAAAGGTCTAAAAAGCGAAGAATATGTCTCAAAACAAGCATATTACTATAATGAGAAGTTATTTTTAAATTTCTATTTTTAATTTCTAATTATAATACGTACCTTTGCACGCAAATTAACAAATAGGTAATATCTATTACAAAATGAGCAAAACATCACCTTTTATGGTATTCTCAGGAACAAATTCGAGATACCTTGCAGAAAAGATTTGCAACAGCCTCGGTTGCGAATTAGGAAACATGAACATCATGCATTTTGCTGATGGCGAATTCGCCGTTTCTTATGAAGAATCAATTAGAGGCGCACATGTTTTTCTGGTTCAATCTACCTTTCCTAACTCTGACAACTTAATGGAACTGCTGCTGATGATTGATGCAGCAAAAAGAGCCTCGGCAAAGAGCATTGTAGCCGTTATCCCCTACTTCGGATGGGCACGTCAGGATAGAAAAGACAAACCCCGTGTTTCCATCGGTGCCAAACTGGTAGCCGACCTTCTGAGTGTGGCGGGCATCGACCGTCTGATTACAATGGATTTACATGCCGACCAGATTCAAGGCTTCTTTGATGTACCGGTAGATCATCTCTACGCTTCCGGTGTATTCCTGCCCTACATTGAATCATTGCAGCTGGAAGACCTGGTAATCGCAACTCCGGACGTAGGTGGTTCGAAACGTGCCAGCACTTATTCAAAATATCTGGGTGTGCCCTTGGTGCTTTGCAACAAGACCCGCCTGAAAGCCAATGAAGTGGCCACCATGCAAATTATCGGTGATGTGAAAAATAAAAACGTCATCTTGATTGACGATATGGTAGATACAGCTGGTACTATTACCAAAGCTGCCGATATCATGAAAGAAGCGGGAGCCATTTCCGTACGCGCCATCGCTTCCCACTGTGTAATGTCAGGTCCTGCATCCGAACGGGTTCAGAACTCCGGCTTGGAAGAAATGGTATTTACCGACAGTATTCCATACACTAACCGTTGCTCTAAAGTGAAGCAACTGACCATTGCCGATATGTTTGCTGAAACAATTCGCCGCGTGATGAATAACGAGTCTATCTCTTCACAATATATCATTTAATCTTTATAGATTATAGATCAAAAAAAGTCCGGGCTTAGAAAAGTCCGGACTTTTTTTGTCTTACCTGCAAAAGGCAGGAAGCACCTGATAATGTGTTTTTTCATCTTTCTAGGACGTGCAGGAATTCACGTACGTACGCATAAGCTTACACATACGTTTGTGTAGGCCTGCACATACGTACGTGCAAGCTCATGCGTACGTATGCAAAATCCTGCGCCCCTATACATCATTTTCTTTTCCTTTTCCGGTGATTCCTGCGACGGCGTTGCGCCTTCTCATGCCGATAACGCTGAAGCCTCCTATACACAGTGAACACTACCATAACCCCAACGGATACCAGAATCACAATAACTATACCTACTCCCAAATTATCCCCCTTTACACGCGACCACATCTCTAGCACCAATTCAGTCTTATCACCGGAATCACGAATCATGGCACAACGTTCCACCACCTTACGGTCGGGGTACTGCACCTTGTCTATAGGCAAACTGTCGGCAGCAGGGCCGAAAAAATAACTCAAGTCAGAAAAGTAAGATAAAGTAGTATCTATTTTCGCCTCCAAAATCTCGGGAGTCGCAACGGCACTCACATAGCCACAGGCATCCATATTACGTAAAGCCACATCGGAACGGCACAAATAATTGATGAAATAACTGGCAGCCTTCTTATTTTTAGCATACTTAGGAATCACCCATCCGTCATACCATACATTACTTCCTTCTGCCGGCACCTCATAATCCAGATTGACGCCTACTCCTTCAGCCTCTTCTATCGCCCATACCGCATCACCGCTCCAGGTCATGTTCAGCCATGCTTTACCTTTGGTCATCATTTCTTTGCCAAAATCAGCTTCCCAACCGGCTATCAAGGGTTTCATCTCCTTCAGGTACTTCTCAACTGTGTCAATGGACGCTTGCGAATAGTCGTTCATCAACTCCTCTACCGTAACTTTGCCTTTTTCCAGATTCCCAGCATTGGCATAAATCAAGGCGGTGCCATACGCATCACGATAACTTTCCTTCATCAGAATCTTGTTCTTATATTTCAGATTCCAAAGACTGGCCCAAGTCCCGGCATCTTCGGCAGGGACATGATCGGTGTTAAAAAGGATACCAGCTGTCCCCCACATATAACCGACAGCATAATCCGAAGCACGATGCCCCGGCTGGCTCAACTTATCCAATTGTTCACGAATATAAGGAGATTCATTATGCAGATAGTTGGGAGTCTTTCCAAAAACTGTATCAATGGGAAGCAGCAAACCTTTCCTCAGCATACGCTCTATGATATACTCCGAAGGACAGACCACATCGAAATCCTCATGTCCGCGCTCTATCTTGGTCAACATGATTTCATTGATGTCAAAAGTCTGATAAACAATCCGGATATCTTCTCCCGTCTGTTCTTTGTACCACTGGGGAAACTCCGCCAACACATCCTCGTCAATATAGTCGGCCCAATTATATATTTTCAGTACATTTTCACGAGACTCTGTATTATAGCATCCGGTCAAAGAGAATAATGCACAAGCACACGCCACCAGCCATTTATTTATTTTCCTCATTTTCTAGACCTCCTTTTTCTTGCCTGCACGGCGATTGATGATAACCAGCAATACCAGTACCAATACAAATATGATGGTAGAAAGCGGACGGAGTTCAGGCGTCAGCCCTCCTTTCCGTGCATCCGCATAAATATAGGTGGAAAGAGTTTCAAGCCCTTCGTTACCAATAGTAAATACCGTCACGGCAAAATCATCGATAGATAAAGTCACCGCCAGCATAAAACCTGAAATCATTCCCGGAAGAATCTCAGGGACAATCACCTTGCGGAGTGCCTGCATAGGGGTAGCCCCCAAATCAAGCGCCGCCTCATAAATATTCGGATTCATCTGTTTCAAACGCGGCAGCACACTCAACACCACGTATGGAGTACAGAATGTGATATGTGCAAGCACTACAGTGGTGTATCCCTGTGGAATGCCCAAAGATACAAACAGTAAGAATAAAGATATACCAATGATAATATCTCCATTCAAGATAGGAATGTTATTGACAAAACTGATTGCTTTACGGGCACGGGTACGAAGATTGAATATGCCGATCGCCGTAATGCTGCCCAGCAAAGTAGATACGGTAGCTGCAATCAAGGCGATGCTCAGGGTGTTGATCAAGGCATTGGTCAATGAATGATGTGTACCCGCAACAAACAGGGATGAATAGAGTTTGGTGGAAAATCCGGTCCAGTTGCCCAGCACCTTTGCTTCGGTAAACGAATAGATCATAATGATAAAAATAGGCGCATAAAGCAATAGCAGAAGCAACCACAAATATCCTTGGCATAAAATTTTCTTTACCATAGTCCACCTCCTTCGTTATGATCCTTATCGTCTGATGCAAGCAAGGTTGTCGCACCGATAAGGAACAGCATAATCAATGACAACGACGCTCCATAATTCCACATACTATTATTAATATTTTCCTGAATGGTAGTACCAAAGAGTTTGATATTGTTCATTGTCAGCAGTTCGGCAATGGCGAATGTGGAAATAGTAGGCATGAACACCATCAATATGCCACTCACAATACCCGGCATGGACAGGGGCAGCACGGCCTTGAAAAACACTTGCATAGGATTGGCGCCCAAATCTTGCGCCGCTTCCACATAACTTTTATCCAATTTCTGCAAAGTGTTGTAAATAGGATAAATCATAAAAGGCAAAAAATTATATACCATACCGAATATCAAAGCCCCCTCGCCTAGAGGTACGTTCATAAAGTCGAACAATGCCACCGTAGCCAGTGTACGTATCAAAATGTTCACCCACATGGGCAAAATAAACAAGACCACTACCGTCGATGCATACTTCATCCGTGTCTGCGTCAGAATATAGGCGGCAGGATATCCCAATAAGATACACAGCACTGTCGTGATAATGGCTACGCCAATAGAATAAACAAATGTATTGATTGCCTCGGGATGGGCGAAGAATTTGGCGAAATTTCCCAAAGTGAAATGACCCGCATCATCCATAAATGCATAAACTACAATTAAAAGTAGCGGAAGAATAACAAACACCGCCGAAAATATCACGTAGGGAATAGTCCAGCTTTTACGTGAAGACAAAAAAAATCGTATTATTCTGAGCACCTCTTTTCTTTATTATGATTCTACAACCTTGGTTACCTTGATACTTTCGGGCAGGATGCTGATACCTACATGGTCGCCGTTGTCCCATACATCATTGGTATCAACAAAGATGTCCTCTCCCCAGTCCGATGATACGGTAAGGTGATAATGGTCTCCCTTATACAGGATAAAACGTACATCTCCGGTTAAAGTTCCGTCCTCCTCATTATCCTGTAAAATGATATCCTTGAAGTCCACCTGTACTTTCACTCTGTCCCCCGGCTCAATGTCTGCCGGTGGCTGACATTCAAACGTACATCCCAGAAAGTCCACATGCGTTCTGTCCGTCATCTCTCCTTCAAACGTATTGCATACACGCTCTTTTTTCATAATATGAATATCGAAAGGTTTTACCAGCAAGCCTACTTGCTCACCCACCGCGAAATGATGATAATCCTGTACGATGAACTCATAACCATTGGCCTCGACCACCATTTCATAATGCACGCCTTTAAAGATGGATGAGGTTACGATACCGGAAATCTGTGAGGCATCCGAATCCGGAAAAATATACCAGTCTTCAGGACGTACCACTACATCTACCGGCATATTTTCACCGAAACCTTCGTCCACACATTCAAACTCCACCCCTGCAAAACGCACAAGTTTGTCCTGTATCATGGTTCCGTTCAAAATATTGCTCTCACCTATAAAATCGGCTACAAACGAATTGATGGGCTCATTATAGATATCCACCGGAGTCCCGATCTGCTGTATTTTTCCTTCACTCATTACCACAATCGTGTCACTCAGTGTCAAGGCTTCCTCCTGGTCATGCGTCACATAAACAAAGGTAATACCCAATGTCTTGTGCATCTCTTTCAGCTCCATCTGCATGTCTTTACGCATCTTCAAGTCCAAAGCAGCCAAAGGCTCATCCAACAACAGCACCTCCGGTTCATTGACAATGGCACGGGCTATGGCCACACGCTGTTGCTGACCGCCTGATAGGGAATTCACGTCCCGGTATTCATAGTCAGTCATTCCAACCATGCGGAGAGCCGCCTTTACTTTTTTCCCGATAATCTGCTTGGGAGTCTTTTTCAATTTCAATCCGAAAGCAATATTATCAAATACATTCAGATGTGGAAACAGGGCATACTTCTGAAACACGGTGTTTACAGGCCTTTTGTGCGGGGGCGTCTGTGTAATCTCATTTCCGGCTATCTTTATCTCACCTTCCGAAGCAGTCTGAAAGCCGGCAATCAAACGCAAAAGAGTTGTCTTTCCGCAGCCGGAAGGCCCCAGCACGGTTACAAACTCGCCTTTCTTTACGTATAAATTGATGTTATCCAAGACCATCTTGTCACCAAAAAACTTGGAAACACCTTTTACCTCAATTATATAATTAGATTGTTGCATACTCATTTTGTAATTGAGCTGCAAAAATACGCTATTTTTCAAGAATGAAGGATATAAATAAAGTAATATTTATTCATCCGACTAATAATTTTCCATTGTATGTAGTATTTCTCTTCTTTCAGCAGAGTAAGTGACGGGATTTTGAAGAATTGTGGTATTATAACCATAAAAAGTTGAATATTCCCATAAAACTCAAAAGAGCAAAGCTAAATTATAAATTCCTACATTTCATTCTGAAAATAAAGAGCATTTTTCCACAAACATATTAATTAAGTAGTTATCTTTGCGTGCAAATTATAATCATATTAAAATGAAAAAATTAGTTTATTTATTGGCTGCAGGAAGCATGGCTTTCGTTGCATGCCAAAATTCGCCTTCCTATAAGGTTACAGGTTCAGTAGAAGACATCACTGATGGCGACACTATCTATTTACAGGAATATGCAGGTGGCGACTTTGTAAAACTTGATTCCGCTATTGTCAAAGACGGAACTTTCGTATTCACAGGAAAACAAGATACTGCTGTAAACCGCTATATCACTTATATGAAAGGTGACAAGCGTTACTTTGCCAATCTTTTCCTTGAAAATGGAAATATCAATGTAGCCTTGGGTAAGGAAAGCAACGTTTCAGGTACTCCTAATAATGATGTTTACCAGAAATTCAAAGATAGTTTCATGGCTTTAAGCAAGGAAATGAATGAAATGTACCAAAAGGCTCAAAGCGATACCAGCCTGACAAAAGAGCAGGTAGAAGCTATCATGGCTGAAATTGAAAAGAAAGACAGTGTAGGCATGGATATAGTTTACCAAACAATTGAAGCCAATATCACCAATCCGGTTGGTGTCTATCTGCTTCCTTCCTATGCAGCCGCATTCGAACTGGACAAACAAAAAGCATTGGTAGAAAAAGTTCCCGCCGCATTGGCCAATGAACGTATCAACAAACTGAAAGCCCATATTGAAACCTCAGAAAAAACGGCTGTAGGCCAGAAGTACATTGATTTTTCTATGCAGACTCCTGCTGGTGAAACAGTAAACCTGTCCGACTTCATCAGCAAAAACCAATATACTTTGATTGACTTCTGGGCTAGCTGGTGCGGACCCTGCCGTAAGGAAATGCCTAATGTTGTGGAAGCATACAAAGCATTCAAAGATAAAGGTTTCGGTATTGTAGGTGTTTCTCTGGACGATAACGCTGACAAGTGGAAAGACGCTATCACTAACCTGAATATTACATGGCCGCAAATGTCTGACTTACAAGGTTGGAACAATGCAGGAGCCAAACTGTATGGCGTCAATTCAATTCCCGCTACCGTATTGGTTGATCAGAACGGTACCATCGTAGCACGTAATCTTCGTGGCGATGCTATCAAAGCCAAGCTAGACGAACTGTTGAAATAAAAAACTATATAGATAGTTCACTAAATAAAATAGTCGGTGTCTCCCAAAGACATCGGCTATTTTTATATCTATCCCTGTCACTTCCGGGCATATAGTACTCTTCATGACAGTCCAATCCTCCCTAGAACAATATTCAAGGGGACTCTTGAACACCCACAATAAAAAAGAACTGCCCCCTCTTTTTCAAGAAAACAGTTCTTTAAATATGAATATTATCTTAATTCAATGATTAGTTAAACCAACGCACATAGCAGAAATCCTGACGGTGAGGCAGATCAGCATTCTTCGGGAACATACGATATGCCACCTTGAAACTGCCAGAGTTAGACAGACTGTGTTTAACTTGGAATGTATACAAGTTACCTTCTTTCTTAATCACCTCCATTGGTTCTACAGAATAGATATGCTCCTTACCTTCCGCATTGGTGAAAGTAGTAACCAATTCAATACCTACTGCATCATCCAATCCCTTTTCATCTATAACATAAGTAATGGTATATTCTTTTCCACTCTCAATGTTACCGCTAGCCAATTCTTCTGTCTTTTCACATGAAACGATTTCAATAGAATCCCAAAGTTCAGCAACTCTTTCTTTCCATGCAGCCAATTCCTTAGCCTTTGCATAATCATTAGCTACTAACTCTTTAAAACGCGTTGCTTCTTTAGTATAGAACTTAGTATAATAATCGTCCAACTGACGTTTCATTGTATAATGAGGAGCTACCTGAGCAATAGAATTCTTGATAGTCTTCACCCAGCCTTCAGAGTATCCCTTACGGTTACGTGCATAATACAATGGCAGGATTTCATTTTCCAGAATGCTATAAATGGTAGCAGCGTCCAATTGGTCTTGATGATCCTGATTCTGATAAGTACGCTTTTCCGTCAACGCCCATCCTGCACCTTCACGGTAACCTTCCAGCCACCAACCGTCAAGTACAGAGAAATTAACAACACCATTCATCAAAGCTTTCTCGCCTGATGTACCGGAAGCTTCCAAAGGACGAGTCGGAGTATTCATCCAAATATCAACACCTGAAACCAAACGACGCGCCAACTGCATATCATAATTTTCCAAGAAGATAATTTTACCCAAGAATTCCGGACGGCGAGAGATTTCTACAATCTTCTTAATCAATCCCTGCCCTGCACCATCGTGCGGATGAGCCTTACCTGCAAATAAGAACTGTACCGGATAATCAGGATTGTTCACAATCTTAGACAAACGTTCCAAATCAGTAAATAACAGATGTGCACGTTTGTAAGTAGCAAAACGACGGGCAAAACCAATCAACAAGGCATTCGGATTAATCTTTTCCATCAGAGAAACAATGCGTGAAGGATCACCTTGGTTCTTCAACCAGCTTTCACTAAACTGCTTACGAATGTAGTCAACCAATTTATACTTCAAAGCCATACGAGTTTCCCAAATTTCTTCATCGGCTACATTATAAATTGCCTCCCAAATTTTCTCATTAGACTGATCTTCCAAGAAATTAGGAGCAAAATGCTTGGCATATAGTTTCTTCCATTCAGTAGCACTCCATGTTGGGAAATGAACACCATTGGTCACATAACCTACATGGCTTTCTTCAGGGAAATAACCTTTCCAAATTCCAGAGAACATCTCCTGAGAAACCTTGCCATGCAACCAGCTTACGCCGTTTACTTCCTGGCAAGTGTTACAAGCAAATGTGGACATACAGAAACGTTCGCCTGCATCACCCGGATTGATACGGCCCAAGTCCATCAGATCCTGCCAAGTGATTCCCATACGCTGTGGATATCCACCCATATATTTACCAAACAAACCTTCATCAAAATAGTCATGACCGGCAGGAACCGGAGTATGAACCGTATATAGAGAAGAAGAACGGACTACTTCCAAAGCCTGGTCGAATGTCAGGCCACTTTCTACATAGTCACATAAACGTTGCACATTACACAATGCAGCATGTCCTTCATTGCAATGATAAACATCTTTCTTGATGCCCAATTTCTTCAGCAGCAATACACCACCAATACCTAACAATATTTCTTGTTTCAAACGGTTCTCCCAATCTCCACCATACAACTGATAAGTGATAGGACGATCATATTCGCTATTCATTTCATTATCCGTATCCAGCAAATACAAAGGAACACGTCCTACATTTACTTTCCATACGTATGCATGAACGAAATAGTTCAGATAAGGAACATCAACCACCATCGGCTGTCCGTTTTCATCCATAACACGTTCAATAGGAAGACTACCGAAGTTCTGTGATTCATAGTTAGCAATCTGCTGACCATCCATTGAAAGACTTTGGCTAAAATATCCATAACGATACAAGAAGCCAACACCGCACATATCTACATTACTGTCTGATGCTTCTTTCAGGTAGTCACCGGCCAAAATTCCCAAACCACCGGAATAGATTTTCAAAACATGTGTCAAACCATACTCCATACAGAAATAGGCAACAGAAGGACGTTTGCTATCTGGCTTAGCATCTACATAAGCTTTGAATTTAGCATATACATCATTCATGCGCTTTACAATCACCTTATCCTGAGTCAATGCTTCCAACTTTTCATAACTCAAACGCTCCAATAAAGCAACGGGATTCTGTCCCACTTCTTTCCAAGTTGCAGGATCTAAATCTCTAAACAGATCTGTCGCCTCATAATTCCATGCCCACCAGATGTTACGAGCCATTTCCTCCAACTTCTTCAGTTCCTCAGGAATGTGTGATTTTACTGTAACCTCCTTCCAATTAGGAGTATTCGCATTACTTACTTTGATTTTCATGTCTCTCAAATTATTTATTAATAATTAATTAGCTATTCATAATAAGCCTTTTCTGTGCATTACGCAATGCCACATCATAAGCTTCATAATAATATTTGATAAAATGCTTCCACAATGCCTTTTCAGCAATCTCCGCCGCATTTTTACGCATAGTCTTGATTACATTTTCCGGTAGCCCCGAAAATTCCGATATAGTGTCCTTTATAACATCCGCTACTTCAGAATAGTTATAATCCGAGCGATGAATAACCTTCACACCATCCTTCAACTCACTATATCTGCCTTTCAACGAGTTTACCCACAAACCAAATCCGGCCAGATCAGTCGTGATAGTAGGCACATGGAATGCCACACTTTCCAGTGGCGTATAGCCCCACGGCTCATAATAAGAAGGATAAACACTCAAATCATTCCCCAACACCAAGTCATAATACTCCAGATCCAAAATACCATCCTTTCCATCCAGATAACAAGGTACAAATATTACTTTTACCTTAGATTCCGCCGAATTGGACATACCCAAATATTTCATCATATCAAGTACCTGATCATGACTCATATTATGCAACCAATGTGTGATAAAAGGACATTCCAACGGAGTTGTGAAATTCTCTTTGCTTTTCAGACGTTCCACCAAATCCTCACGAGGATCTCCTACCCAACCCGGTACATTAATAAATGCCAGCACCTCTTTTTTCAAATTCTTATCACGAGTCAACCGGTTCAAGGATTCCAAATAAACGTTGATACCTTTATTTTTAAACTCATAACGACCGCTTGTGCCTACAATAAGAGTATCATCACTCATCGCCAAACCAAGCAATTTATTAGCCAGATTCAACATTGCAGAACGAGCTTTCTTACGCTTGGTGGTAAACGTACGGCTTTGCGGAACAAAATCATCCTCAAAACCATTCATCAACACCACATCTGCCGACTTATCCAACAACTCCTTACATTCATTGTTAGTAATTTCACTGACCGTAGTAAAGCAGTCCACATGATGTGCAGTCTGCTTCTCAATAGAGTGCTTTGCCTCCATATTGAGTTCACGAGCCATCTGGTCGCCATTATAAGCGAATAAGTAATCGTAAAGAGGTTTATTGTTTCCGGCGATAGACCGGCCTATAGAAGTAGCGTGAGTAGTGAAAATAGTAGCAATTTCAGGTACCGATTTCTGCAAATAAAGGGCACCCATACCTGTCATCCATTCGTGTGCCTGATAAATAACTTTATCATTTTCAGTCAAATTGAAACGATAAAAACTTTCAACCACTTTTCCGGCTGCATAAGAAAACATAGACGCTTCGTCGTAATCTCCGTAAGCATGAAGTGAATCGACTTTGAAATCGTCCCACATCCGACCATATATTTCATTTCTTTTAGAGAAGAAAGGATAAAAATCCACCAATATAACAATAGGCTCTCCCGGAATGTTCCAGCGTCCCACACGAACTTTCAACCCGTCTTTCTTCAAAGCATGTTCACGCCATGCCGCACAAAGGTTCTCGTTTTCACTGAACAAAGGATTTTCCTTTCCTGCCCAAAAATCGGGTCCTATGAAAAAGACTTTGTCTTTGAATGCTTCCTGTAGTGTTTTAGCCCTAGTGGACAACACTGTATAAATTCCCCCCACTTTATTACATACTTCCCAACTTGCTTCGAAGATATAATCAGGGACTAACAATTCTTTTGCCATCTATTAACTAATCTTAATTCGGGCGCAAAGGTACATATTTTCAATGAGATAATAAAGTTTTTTTGCAACTTTATGTTATTCAGACAGTTTCTGAATTAACATTCAATTATTTCGCTCTAACAAACTTCACAAAAAATACTGATATCGGCTACAATAATAAATATTTTTAAGGTTCTGCCTTACATTAGAGTAAGAAAAGCGGCTATTTCTATAAACACAAGAAATAACCGCCTATATTGAAAAACTAATCTGATTATGCAGCCAATGCAGATCCCATCAAGAAAGTTGCAGCCAAAGCAACAATAGCATACAATTCAGGGAAAACGGCCAAAATCAATGTGTTGCCAAATACATTATGTCCTTGGCCGATGGCGGCGATACCATTAGCGCAAACCTGCCCCTGACGGATAGCGGAGAAAAGAGCTACAAGCCCCAAAGCAATACCGGAGCCCAACACGGCAGCAGCCTGAATACCTGTAATAGCCGGAGTCAGAACTCCGAAAATGCTCTGGAACATGAAGTAACCGGCAAAACCATATAACCCCTGTGTACCGGGAAGTGCAGTCAACACCAAGAAGTTACCGAATGCACTATCATTCTTTTTCAATGCACCGATAGATGCATTACCTGCGATAGTTACACCATACGCACTACCGATACCTGATAAACCAACCATAATTGCGATGCCTACATAAGCAATCAATAAATTCATTTCCATAATTCTTCTATTTTTTAATTTTTAAATTCTTTATTCTCATTTTTTTAATTCTTGAAAGGCTTGTACTCCTTACCCCCTCCTTCGTAACCCGAATTCTTAAAAAACTCTACGAAAGTCAGACGCATCGGATGAACCATCGCTCCCAATATATTCATAAACATATTGATAGAATGACCTATCAAGAAGATCAATACCATCACTATCGGACCTGCAATTGCATTATCAGGACTCATTCCAGCCGCCAGGCTATTGAATACGCTGGCAAGAATACCACCCGACAGGCCTAAAGCAAACAGACGCACATACGAAAGGATATCACCCAGCAGACCGGTTGCCATATTGTAAGAATCCCACAAACCCAGACCAATATTGAGAAAAATATTCTTTCCCGGACTGTTGAACAAGAAAATCAGCACACCGGCAAGCCCCAGAATTACCAAATGGGCAGTTCCTCCCATCGGCATGATGTCTCCCAACAAAAATGCCAAAGCTGTACTTACCAATACAATAATCCATCCGATAGTTGACAATGCATATTTCAACCCGAACTGAATGATCTGGTTAGCCGCTTTCAGTATCATACCGAAAATAATCTGTACCGCTCCCAGAATCAATGAAAGATTAAACATCCATTGATTGTCCAGGAAGAACAAATCACGCATCTTGTTAAAGAACGGAATATCATTACCATACAGATTGAATCCGAAGAAAGTACCTGTCAGCATACCGCAGAAGAAAGTAGAAGCACCCAAAATCTGCACCAAAGTTAAGATGGGCTTCATGGAAGCACTGATATTCTTCGCCAACATACGGTAAACCGTCACACCCAAGACCATGAACAGCCCATAGCCCGAATCGCCCAGACACAGCCCGAAGAAGAGCATAAAGAAAGGTGCGAAAAACGGGGTCAGATCCAGTTCATTATATTTAGGGAGCATATACAGCTTCATAATCGGTTCAAACAGACGGAAGAACCCTTTATTATTCAACTGAATAGGTACATTGTCCTCCGGCGTAGGATCAGCAATTTCAAAGTACACCTCCTGTTGATTCAGAAAATTAGTAATCTCCGGAATCTGCGTAGCCGGTGCCCACCCCTGCAATAACATCAATTTGTTATCCGCAACCTGTTCTGTACTTAGCACCACTTTTGAGAATTCTATCTGCGAGCGCACATTGGCTTGCGCAACTTGCAAAGAAAGCAGTTTTTCTCCTGCTATGGCAGCCAACTTATCATCCACACTCTTCATTTGCTGTTCCAAGCTTTTACATCTGGCAGTGAACCGGCTCAAAGACATTACCGGCCATTTGACCGATTCCACTTCCAATTCGGGCAACGACCCTTCTTTGGTTATGGTAATGAAATAAATGCGTGAGCCTATACGGTTAATCTCCGTAGCATAGTACGTATCCAACCATTCCTCGTTAAAGTTCTTCTCTGAGCAAATATAGAAGTTCACCCGATAACCAGTTTCTTGCAACCGCATAACTGATGCAGGATCAAAATCTCCCCATACCTCTAACGCGGCACGCTCTTTGTCGCAAGCCTGCAATTGATGCTGCAATTGGGTTTTCTCCAGTTGCAGTGCCTCCACTTCCTCCAGTGCTTTCTCTCCACGGGCTGCATCTCCCTTCCGTTCTTGCAGTTCAACATTAAAACCTTGCAAAAACTTAATAGTTGAAGCATAGCGGTCGGACAGACGGATACTCTCTTGAAGTTCGGCATTCTCCGCTGTACCCTGCGCTTTTTCCGCCACATGGACTACGCCCAAATCACGGATATTTTGCAGGAAACATTCATAGTCCTTATGATAAATAAGGAAAGCCAACTTCTTCATTTTTGTAATCATGCCTCTGCCTCCTTTCTTTTCTCTTGAATAGATTTCAGAATCTTCTGCGATGACTTGGACAAGTTCTCTTCATCCTCCATAAATCGTTTAATCTTTCGCAAAGCATCCTGATATCCGGGTATCTGCACTTTCTCAAAAAGATTCACTTTCTGAGTGGTCTTTTTACGCGCATGTTCCAGCAGGTTCAGTTTGGCAAGCATAAATTCCCTTTCAATAGCAGTCTGTGCCAATCCTTTCAACAAATGTATTCCATCGGAATACCACTTCGGGCTGTTGAACAGACTGTAGGGACGAATGTCAAAGTCTACGTTCTCCAACAAGGGAACTCGTACACCGGCAATCTTCTTTATACCCAAATGAACATCACTCACTTTTATTAATGAAGCATCAAATTCATTCCAAAGTGCGAACATGGCCTCGTATGCCTGAATCTGTTTTTCAAGCTTTTCCTCCAACCCTACAGCTTCTGTCTTGCATCTCTTTACTTCCATGCGGAGAGCGCTTTCCTTATTTTTAATAATAGGAAGCGTACGCACACGAACCTTGAGCTGCTTCTCAAGCTGTTGTAGCGAGGTCTTGTTATATTGAAACTTTATTGCCATGTTTCTTCATCAATTTATTGTTTTTTCCAATGCTGATCAACCAATTCTTTCTTTATATTGACTTCTTCCGGCTTAAAGTATTTGCTGAACAATCCCCATGTAACATCCAGCATTTCAGTAGTATCCAGATTCACGTCAATAGCCAGCAATTGATTGGCATAATCCTTGGCAAATGCCAAAGTACGTTCGTCATAGTTGGTCAGGTCGAAACCGTTTTCCATCTTAGTTTTGGCATTGGCAGCATCGGCATACAAACGTACGGCAGCATTCATCACCTGAGGATGATCCTTACGGGTTTTCTTACCACTCACCAACTGTTTCAAACGGGACAACGAACGGAACGGATCCACGATAACCTTACCAATATCACTATCACGACGCAGGAATAACTGGCCTTCAGTGATATAACCCGTATTATCAGGAACGGCATGCGTAATGTCACCGCCACTCAAGGTAGTCACCGCAATAATAGTGATTGAACCACCTGCAGGGAATTGTACCGCTTTTTCATAAATCTTCGCCAAATCCGAATAAAGAGATCCCGGCATAGAGTCCTTGGAAGGAATCTGATCCATACGGTTAGACACAATAGCTAACGCATCAGCGTAACTGGTCATATCTGTCAACAACACCAGTACTTTCTGGTTGTGTTCCACTGCAAAATATTCAGCAGCCGTCAGCGCCATATCCGGAATCAACAGACGTTCTACCGGGGGATTCTCCGTAGTATTCACGAAACTGATGATACGGTCGAGCGCACCGGCATTAGAGAATACATTCTTAAAATACAGATAGTCGTCATTGGTCATACCCATACCGCCCAAGATGATCTTGTCGGTTTCGGCACGCAATGCCACATTGGCCATCACTTGATTGAACGGCTGGTCAGGGTCAGCAAAAAAAGGAATCTTCTGTCCTGATACCAACGTATTGTTCAAGTCGATACCGGCAATACCGGTCGCAATCAGTTCCGACGGCTGTTTACGGCGAACCGGATTCACAGACGGGCCGCCGATAGGCACTTCCTGTCCCTCAATTTCCGGTCCCCCATCAATCGGATCACCAAAAGCGTTGAAGAAACGTCCGGCCAACTGCTCGCTCACCTTCAGTGCAGGCGACTTGCCCAAGAATACGACTTCGGCATTGGTCGGGATACCTTCCGTACCCTCGAACACCTGCAAAGTCACTTCATCACCCATGATTTTTACCACCTGAGCTAGCTTTCCATTAACCATTGCCAGCTCATCATAGCCCACTCCTGACGCTTTCAGCGAACAGGTTGCCTTGGTAATCTGGCTAATCTTAGTATATATCTTTTGAAATGCTTTTGTTGCCATCTCTACTCATTATAAATTAAAATTAAAAATTAAAATCAGACACTTCTCTCGGCAACCAATTCCTGTAACTGCTTCTTGAAATCCTCATACTGCTCAGATTTATATTTAGCATAGTTCATCTGTTTGCAAAGGTTGATCATCTTCTTGAAGTAATCCATCACCTCAATGAAAGCATCAAACTCGAATTCCGTATGGCAGATATCGATTACCATATTCAAGATCTCCTCCTGACGTTCCATCGGAGTCACTGAATCCACTTCATCAAAAGCATCCTGTTGCAGAATCACAAAATCAATCAATTCTGATTTCCAAAAGATTACATGATATTCTACAGGCACACCGTCATCACCCAAGATATTAATCTGTTCGGCAATTTCCTTACCACGCAACAATCTTGTCTTGATTTCGTTCACCTTACCAATCCATTCGCCATTAATACGTTTGGCGATATATTCCTCAAATTCAGGATATTCCAGGTATTTTGAATAAGAGTCAATCGGGTTCACAGCCGGATAACGCTTTCTGTCAGCACGTTCCTGCTCCAGAGCATAGAAACAACGGGCCACCTTCTTGGTGTTCTCGGTTACAGGCTCCTTCAAGTTACCACCTGCCGGAGACACGGTACCGATAAAAGTAATGGAACCGGTTTCACCATTATTCAGATGCACATATCCCGCACGTCCGTAGAAATTGGAGATAATAGCCGAAATATCCATCGGGAATGCATCCGGGCCAGGCAACTCTTCCATACGGTTGGACATCTCACGCAAGGCCTGCGCCCAACGGGAAGTAGAATCGGCCATCAGCAAGACTTTCAACCCCATGGCACGATAATATTCGGAAAGGGTCATAGCCGTGTACACAGACGCTTCACGGGCGGCCACCGGCATGTTCGAGGTATTGGCTATAATGATAGTACGTTCCATCAGCTTACGTCCTGTATGCGGGTCTACCAGTTCGGGGAACTCCGTAAAGATTTCCACCACCTCATTCGCACGTTCACCACAAGCAGCGATAATTACAATATCCGCTTCCGCCTGCTTGGAGATGGCATGCTGAAGCACCGTTTTCCCTGTACCGAACGGACCGGGAATAAATCCCGTTCCCCCCTCTACAATGGGGTTCACCGTATCAATGACACGGACACCGGTTTCCAATAATTTATAAGGACGCGGCTTTTCCTTATAATTAGTCATTGCCTTCTTTACCGGCCACTTCTGAATCATGTTTACCGGAGTATCTTTTCCTTCTCTGTCCGTCAGAACCACTACAGTATCCTCAATAGTATAATCACCTTCAGGAACAATAGATTTCACTTTATAAGTACCTGTCATCTGAAACGGTACCATAATCTTCAACGGTTGGAAGTTCTCATCCACCTGACCCAGCCAGGCCGACGGACCGACTTCATCGCCCACCTTCACCAACGGTACAAAATGCCACACTTTTTCTTTATCCAATGGATATGTGTATTGTCCGCGTTTCAGGAACACTCCGTCCATTTTATCAAGGTCGTTTTGCAGACCATCATAATTTTTAGACAACATACCCGGACCTAGAGTCACTTCAAGCATGTGTCCCGTAAATTCGGCTTCAGCACCCACTTTCAATCCACGTGTACTTTCAAACACCTGCACATACACATTGCTGCCTACCACCTTAATAACCTCTGCCATCAATCGGTCTCCGCCAGTCAGAATGTAGCAAATCTCATTCTGTGCCACCGGCCCGTCAACGGTAAGAGTAACCATGTTGGCTATTACGCCACTAACAGTTCCTTTTGTTGCCATATATCTTTAATCTGTTTATTATCTGAATTCTGCGGGAATCTGTATTTCGTCCTTCAGTTTGTCAATAATCTGACGGAACAGTTCGCTTCCCTTTTCCTTATCCATAGAAATCCAACGGCCAATCATTTCCAGTTTCAACAAGAACACGAAAATCCTCTCCACTGTAAAATAGTTGAAGAAGACAGCGTCTTCCATCCAGTTCCATTTCAACAAATCTATCTTCTTTTCCCTTTCCACTAACTCTTCAATCTCGCTGATACGGAGTACCGGCTCAAAATATTCCAGCATCTCGGTCAAACCGAAATCTCGGGCATTCGATGTACGGATCATCTCACTCACATCCGTCTTGCCCACTACTACCTGAGACACGTCCATTTTATATTTACGTGCAGCTAAGGCGGCCAGAATATTATTGATATTCAGATTAAATTCAAACCAGGAGGAAACAAATTGATTACCACAGTTCATGGCATACGCATAATAATAGGCAGACAACATATCTTCCGCACGATAAAGTTCCTCTGTGGAAAGAGCCAAATAAGCAGTAATAAATTCATAAAGATAAGATGGATATCTCTTATCCGGAGCATCGCCTTCACGCACCGAATTGATAAGCGCCAACAACTCATTCTGAGAATAATTCCCCTCAAAATCGGTCGCTGCTTCCTTATCTTTCAGCAGTTTCAACAGGTTAGCATTATCGAATTTCAGATAGAACAAGTCTATTAACTTCTTATCCTTTTCCGATAATTCCGAATAGATTTCCGATTTAAAATTGGCCACTGTATAGTTCAGCTTGCCATCCTCCAACGAAAGATCCGGCAAACCGGCTACCAGGCAATAATAATTTGTCATAGTTCCGTTTTAAAACAACATTTCTACTAATTGAGGACGAAGAAAATCCTTGAAGTAATTTTCAAATTCCTCTTCACCGAAGTTCACTTTGTAAGAGCCGTCAGCCGGTGAGATAGTAAAGAGTGATTTTGTTCCGTTCACTTGTTCTATTCTCACTCCTTTATCCAACAAAGCTTTTGCGTTCGCTGCAAAATATTTCTTAAGTCCTTCGGCATCTACGGTAGAGATCACGATAGATTCGCTGGCAGACCATTGGGCAGCTAATGAAACAATAAATTTATTCAGATACTCCTTATCTGCCACAAATCCTTTCACACTTTCACTGACCACCTCGTTGGTCAACAAGGTAGCTATTTCGGTCTTCAATGCATTTACTGCTTGTCCGGCAAACAATTTAATTTCTGATTGTGTGTTTTCGGCAGTTTCCTTGGCCGACTTCCGAGCCACAGCGAGAATAGACTCAGCTTCCTTACGGGCATCCTCTACAATCTTTGCTGCTTCATCGCGAGCACTACTGATAAGTCGCTGTGCTTCTTCGTTTCCTTTTTCCACACCTTCACGATAAATCTTATCGGTAAGCTCCTGAATTTTATTTTCCATATTCTTAGAAGATATTTTTTTGAGTTTAACACTTTCTTTCTTCAATAAATTCAAAAAGAATAGCCCAAAAGTACAAAAATCAATGATAGAAAAAGAATTTAATGATAGAATTTACAATAAAAGTACTGCAAAAAAAGAAAAATGTACCATATTCATGTTACAGAACATAGAATTAGTAGACCTTATGATATGCACACCCCGCATAGATTCGGCCTGAACATATTCCTAAACAGGAAAAAATTTTCAGAATAGAAGAAACTTATTTCAAAAGCAACCCCTCACAAGAAAGTAATAGCACCATATAACATACTACTCCCTACCGGCCAGAAAGATTTGATGCAAGGAAAATACAAGCATAAAGCAACGATCAATAAAGAATTCCAACCATACCACAACAAAGGTCTATGATAAACAGTTGCTTTTCACCTAATAATTTTAAACATTTCCAGCATTCTGGAACCACCGTACCGCATCTGCATTCTTCTGGCCTGTGGAGGATATGGAGGATATATTCATAACTTTTATATATACAAGATAAACAGTACTTCCCTTTAAAGGAAAAGAGTATATAAGTATTATATTATATAAGTTATAAAATAATCCTCCATATCCTCCACAGAACTGCACTGGAAAAAGGCCGATAGTTGTCACATCACAGCTTTTTTCTGCTAAACGGACACAAACGGGCATAAACGGACACTGCGATTTTGCCGGGTTGCATCTTTGCAGCAGCAAGAGGATGCAACGGACAAGGCGGCACTTTCCGGAGAACAAGCATAGCACGTACGACGAACAGAGCCGGTATGTTCGGCAAACAAGGCATAGCATGTTCCAAGAAACCGCCTGGCTTACCCGCCGCATTCTTGCAGAAAAGTTGTTTAACCGAAAAAACAGAACCATTATGCACAGCAAACGCACCCGTCAATATCCATCTCCGTCCATGAAATCGGAACTAATTGAAAAGGCCCGGTACCTGTTTCCGGAATATCATCCTCAATTTGTTCCAAAGTACAAAAAAGAGTCCATACCATTGCCTGGCGGAAAGGATTCATATCTTGAACGCTATTTCAACCAGATTCCTTTACCCGTGCCCTTGATCATTTTCATGGTTTGTATTCTTCCGGCACAAGCCTGTAAGAAAAAAGCGGCAGCAAAAAGTTTCGTAAATCACAAGAGGAATCGGCCTCTTGTGATTAAGTTGATCGAAGAAAAGCTTTATGGAAATATACAGCCCTTACGGCTGTCATTCCACAACACAAGAATATTTTTCTTTCAATCCCTCCAAACTCATCCCCGTGAAATAATCCTCTATAAACTCCCATCGCTGCTCGTCACTTAACTTCGTATTGCCAAAGAACAGCCGGAACAGCTCTATCTGTTCCTGAAAAATCTTCTCATTATTTTCCAATACTTGGTTCCGGTAGTCTCCCGAAGCGGCTTCCTTTTTCAATATCTCCGCATCACGGACACGCACCCCTACGGAAGGAACGCCTCCTTCTACGGTAAAGTCCACCACATTGAGCATAGACAGCAAGTTGAGCAGCATATTGAGATCGGAGAACGGAGTGACATAGAACAACAGCCGGTCTCCCTTCTTTCCTGTGATACGCTGGGTGCACAGCTTCTGGTAACGGGAAAGCAACAAATCAAAACCACGGGTAACGGTAAAGATCAGCTTGTCCTCATCTTTCTTCTTGGCACTGGTGATGTAACTCACACTTCTGCCCTCCTCTACCCTGGACTCCAGCAACGAAGTGATAAAACGCTTGGCAGAAGGAACATCCATATCATACGCCGCAAAAATGCTACGCAAATCGTCCTCCTCGAACTTTCCTTTATTACCATACAGACTCACCGTCAGCAAGTCTTTCAAACTCTTCAAAAGGCTTGCCAGCTTGGAGCAGATATCCGCCGCGCTCTCTTTTAACAAGACATCATGCTTACCCACAGCCGCCGCACGAACTCCCTCAAAGAGATTTCCATTGTATAAATCGCGCTTAAACTCACGGTATCCCATCTCCGAGAAACAATTCTCCCACAAAGACTCAAAAGCCACCTTATAGACTCCTTCAACCCCTTTCACGGGAACCATGTACTGCTTGTATTTTTGACGGAAAGCGGCATCACCCGTCTTTTCCTGCACATAGCCATCGGCAAACAGCGTCTGCGATTTGATTTCAACAGGAGAACCACCGTGCCGGAAACCCAAGTCCTCTTCGATCCATAGCAAAGCCGTCTTGATGACTTGCTCCAAATCCGATTCATATTCCAGCTTGTTCTTTTTACGAGGCAGCTTCACTGCAAATTCAAAATCGGATAAAGACATCTGCATTTCATCACTGCAACCTTTCATCAGATATATTTCCCAAACTTTCTTCAGAATCATCCCCAACTGTTCCTGGGAAATGGCACCCGCAGAATGCAGGCGTTTCATATAATAAAAGTCGCGTTCATTAAAGTCTGTAGCCGCCACACCGGTAATGTTCTTGTCACGGGCCGCACGACCAATCTCCTGAATATAATCGACAAAGGTACTGGATGGAGCCACATGATACACACGGTCAATGTCGCTGATATCCACGCCCATACCGAAAGCTTTCGTCGCAATGATTATCTTTTTCTCATCCTCCTTAAAAGCTTGTATGATTTCGGCTTTCTGCTCTTTGTCCTTTTTGCCATAGTAAGATGCCACCCAATGCCAGTTAGCCGGATACACCCAAGTCTTCATTTTCATGTCAATGCCTCCGGCAAAAGGATAATAAATGATAGTCTTATGCCCGTCCAGAAAATCCTCCACCCGGGCGGAGACTGTACGTTGCTTGGCCTTATCGTAGGTCTCCCCCTCCTCTATGGTCATAGCGGCAATGTCAAAGCCTATATTTTCACGCTTCACCGTGCCCACATACAAGGCACACGGAGCAAGATGCAACGACCGGATGGTATCAAATATCATATCGTTCCCGCCTTCGGGATTCCACACAGCAGTGGCCGTCAATGCAAAAACAGGGAATACATATCCCAAAGCATGCTTTAAAGCTTCCAAATGACGCCCTAGAAACCAATAATCCACCCGGAACTCTTTACCCCAAGTGGTCACGGTATGAGCCTCGTCAACAACTACCAGCCCGATGCGGCGCTCGCCAATGAAATAACTGATATCATACGCCAGCAACAATTCAGGAGAGAGGTAGAAGAGATCAACCTCCCCTTCACGGACACGACGATATACTTCGTTCTTTTGCTCAGGTGAAAGATCGGACGAAGCATACGCCACACGTTCATACCCTAACTCCTGCAATGCCTCAACCTGATCTACGATCAACGCTTTCAGCGGAGAAATCACAAGGGTAAGAAGCTTATATTCATTGCCCAGATAAATGGCAGGGAGCTGAAACAACAATGATTTTCCGGCTCCTGTCGGAGCAGTCAGGAGCAAATTATGAGCAGACGAATCACCCTTGATCCCTTTTTCGGCTTCCATGATGACTTCCTCAATCAATTGCCCTTGAGACAATTGCAATTTCTCCTTACCTTTGAACAAGTCATCATAAACTTCTAAATTACGGAATTCTTCATATCCGTACACTTCCTGTAAAAGGACTTTTACCGCTTCACGGCATTTGGACGGCAATGCTCTAGCCGCAATCTGTGACTCTACCATAACAAAAGAACTCTTAAATAACGGTTGTACCAACCTTAAAACTAAAGTAACGCAAATATAATAAAAAAGCGAGAAGAATGAAGATCTCTTCGTCCTTCTCGCTTTTCTTGAGCCTCTTGTCGGATTCGAACCAACGACCCCGAGATTACAAATCACGTG
>BLLV01000107.1 GCA_011959205.1 Bacteroidaceae bacterium | reverse complement strand
AGCAGGGGTGTCTCAGGAAATCACGCTCGATTTCTTTGCCGGACAGCGCTCACCGATGGCCAGTGTTGATATCCTTGTTCTGGCGGGTATTGATGTGACATTGGATAATGCCATGGTAGATGTGATCGGACGCGGTATGGTTGTATTACGCGAGTTGCCGAAGCAGTCAATCGGACGTACCGGTACGCATTATTCTTATAAGCAAGTGGGAGAGGTTACTTTGCATCCGATGGGAAAGAGAGGGACAGTAATCCGCTTCTCGGGATTGGACTTGCGCCCTTCCAACGGGCCGGATATCCGGTTGGTCATCAAAGGGATCACGGCATCGCAAGTGAAGGAATATCGTTTCGAGGCATCTTATACCACTTCCCTGCCCCAGATACTTCGCAGCCCGGTGACAGCGGCTTCGCTTCAAGCGGTTTCTACCATTGCCGATTGGACCCGCTTGCCTTTGCGTCGTGCTTATTACAAGGATACGCAAGGTTTTTCGGGTGCTTCTTTTGCGTGGACGCCCGTCAGAGATGCACAGGAATTTGCGGTACTTTACTCTATGGATGAAGGTAAAACTTGGGATACATTGCCCAAGGAGATGAGAAGTTCGGATGCTGACGGCCAGCTGAATATCTCGCGCCTGCAACCCGATCGGCTGTATGCTTTTAAACTACAGGTGCCGAATGGCTCGGCTCGTGGTGATTCTAATATAGCTTGGTTCTATTCGGGAGAGTGGAATGTGCAGGAATATGGCGTGCAAGGAACCGGTACGGCCGACGATACGGACAAGATTAACGAACTGATTACTCGTGTTCACAATTTGGGCGGTGGAATCATCCGTTTTCCGGCAGGGGAATACCCGGTTCGGACATTGCACATGAAAAGTCATGTATGGCTGCATGTAGACCGGGGAGCGGTCATTCGTGCCTTGCCCGGTGCCGATGCGCCCGAAACGACTTGGTTCAGCGACCGTGCTTATCGTTCGGGGTTGTCACCTACTGACCCGCGTCCTTATCAGGATCCGGAGAATTACTTGACCAAACAGGATGTAGGTCATACCTTCTTTCATAATACCATGTTCTTTGGTGAACGCATCGAGAATGTGAAGATTGTGGGCAACGGACGTATCACCGGCAATGGAAATATCGTCACTACCGACCGTGTGATGAACAATGCCCCCGACCGCCGTTGCGACAAGATGTTTACTTTCAAATTGTGCAAGGATATTGAAATTGGCGGTCTGTACACTGGCTGGGATATGTGGTATGACCCAGACAAGGATATGCCTTATTATATAGACGGTGATCGGCGCATTTACAACGACAGCACCATGTTGCACATCGACCAGGGAGGGCACTTCGTGTTGTTGGCTACCGGTACGGACGGCATTTATGTACACGATACGTATTTCGGGAAGTATAATACGGAAAATGCGCGCGACATTTATGACTTTATGGGCTGTAACGATGTACGTGTGATGAATATCTATTCCAAAGTCAGTTCAGATGATATAGTGAAACCGGGTTCGGACTGTTCGCTCGGCTTTACCCGCCCGGCTTCCGGCTACTGGGTGCGCAATATTGTGGGCGACACCAACTGCAATCTTTTTCAGATAGGTTCGGAAACGGCGGACGACATTCAGGACTTGTATGTGGACAACATCTATGTCTTGGGAGCCAACAAGGCAGGTTTCTCCATTTCCACGAATGATGGTGGGCATATCAAGAATGTCTATCTCAACAGTGGAAAGACCGGTCCGCTTCATTCCCGTTCGGTGATGAAGCGCACGCGTGCACCTTTTTTTATCTCGATCTCCAACCGTGGACGTGTGCTGGGTGCCGATGTGGAAATGTTTACGTTTATGGAAAATGGAGTGGAGCGAAAAGAACTGTTGGTCACCAATTCCAATATTGGAAAGGTGGAAAATATCTTTATCAATGCGGTCGATGTGAGCGAAGTCTATGGCGGAAGTTCTTTCCGAAAAGAACGTTGGAAAGCTTATGACGGTTCGCAAAACGAGGCGACTCCCATTATAGCTGGTTTCAAACTGCCAGATGCAGAGGCAGTGAAAGGAGGGCTGACTTTCCGGATGCCCGATGGACGTCACACCGGATATATCCAGAACATCTGCTTCAGCGATGTGGATCTGACTGTAAAAGGTGGTCATCCGGAGAAAGACGCTACAGCCTTTCCGCCCGAGATAGGAGTGGGTCGTTATAATGTAGGCGACTTGAAGATACAACCGGCTTTCGGTTTCTGGTTCCGTCATGTGGACGGGATGGTGTTGGAGAATTGCACTATCCGCACCGAGAAACCCGATGCGCGTCATGCTGTTTATCTGGACGATGTGCTGAACGCTACCATTACCGGTTTGCAGGTGGCAGACGGTATCAATGAGAAAAAGCCGATGGAGAGTGTCCGAAGTAAAAACATCATAATTAAATAAGCTGGAAGTCTTACTACAACCATTTATTCGCATGATGTTCGTTTGATAAAGGTATATCCGGAAACAGCCGATTGTAAGCTGTTTCCGGATGATAAAGAAGAAATATGAAAAGACTTTATTTGTATTTTAAACATAAAGTGGAGACTGGAAAGGCTTCCGGTCTTTATCGCACGTTTTTGTTCTTGGGGGTGGGTATCACCTCTATGGTGTGGTTTTTGATCCGTGTCATTCCCAAGCCTTCGCGGGCGGCATATCCTTGTATGCAGACTGCTGCTCCGCTGATGTCTGCTTTTGTGCTTTATCTGCTTTCACTGTCTGGGCTGTGGGCAGGTTTCCGTCAGTTGTCCGTCAGTGTCCGGAGTCGTAAGTATGTGTGGGTTGTCACCAGTCTGTTGGTTATTGGGGTATGTGGTGTGGCCTTGTCGGTTGAGAATAGTGCGGCACTGGTGGCGCAGACCTTTCGTGGCAAACAAGAGCCGCGGATGGCTTGGGGAAAGAATCATCCTGTGGGTGAAGCGCGTGGCATTTATCCCGGGCGCGTGGTCTGGGCCCACGCACCGGGCGCAGCTACTTGGGAGAAAAAGGAAGGACGTTGGTACGAGGACCGTTGGAACAATCAGGAGGCAGCGGACTGGATGGTGGAAGCCACCTTGCTCTCTCTTACGGGTGAGACAAACGAGTCTGATGCCTGGAAGGTGCTTTTCTGTTATTTCAATGAACAGCATGGCAAAGGGAAGAAAGGATATGCACGAGGTGAAAAGATTGCCATCAAGGTGAATATGAACAATACGTTCGAATATGCGGACAATGAGCAGCTTAATGCTTCGCCTCATCTCACGTTGTCTTTGTTGCGGAGTCTAGTGCGTCAAGGTGGTGTGCCTCAGCATTGCGTCACGCTTTTTGATGCCAGCCGCTTCATGACCGATGCCTTGTTTCAGAAATGCTATGCCGAGTTCCCGGATATCGTTTACATGGATAATGAGGGGACGCATGGACGCACCAAGACGGCATACGTGGCCGAGGCTGTTCCTTATTCTGTTGACAACGGCCGTCTGGCACGCGGATTGGCCGAGTGTGCGGTTGAAGCGGATTATCTGATCAACATGGCATTATTAAAAGGCCACGGTGGTCAGGGAGTAACACTCTGTGCGAAGAATTGGTACGGTGTGACGGATATTGACCGTAACTTCCGTAAAAATCAGCACAACAACTTTAATCAAGATCGTGGCGGTAAACCGCGTTATATGACTTTTACAGACTATATGGGGCATAAGGACTTGGGTGGAAAGACGCTGTTATTTTTGATAGATGGCCTATATGGTTCGAAGGAGGTGAACGGGGCACCCTCTGGTAAATGGAAGATGCCGCCTTTCAATAATGACTGGCCTTGTTCTTTGTTTGCTTCTCAGGATGGGGTGGCTATTGATGCGGTGGGCATTGATTTCCTCTCTTCAGAGTTTCCTGCCATGGCGGATGTGGACTATTGTGATATGTATCTGGTGGAGGCGGCACTGGCTGATTTTCCTCTGTCGGGCACGCATTATGACCCGGAGCGTGACGGGACTGGTCTGAAAAGTCTGGGCGTATTGGAGCATTGGAATAATGCGGTGGACAAACAGTATAGCCGTAATCAAGGCAAATCGGAAGGCATCGAATTGGTGTATTGCAAGCGGTAATTTGTATTCAGGCTGAGAAAGGTTGTTCGCCTCTAAAAAGTTTTTTAGTTTCATCGGCTTTTTCAAAAGTCCGCGTGGCTGTGTTATTTGCATAATATCATTTTGTTTGTATGCAAATTACATGTTTTAAAGGATATATGGTTAAATTCTTTTATCCTTATAGCTAATCTTATATAGATATGTTCTATCTTCATAACCTTTGGAGATAGTAGTATCCCAATGAAAAAGACTTAGTTGTCGAATAGAAAATCCTTAGCAAGAAGAAAAGGGTTGCCTTTCAAGGCGTTTTTCTGCCGTTGTTCCAGTGTATGAGGGCTGTTCGCTGTTTTGACACGATACTATAAACATTTGGTATAATCCTGCAAATCTTTTTCAGACTGTGCTTCTATCTTTGAAGCAACGAATTAAATGTAAAATCTGATAATATGGAAAAGATTAAAAAGTGGTTTTTTAAGACTTGTCCTCGGAGCGGACGCATTGTAGGTGTCAATAAAAAGAATATGGTTCTCAGGATATGTTTTCCTCTGTTTGGACTGGCGGCATTGATATGGTTTCTGATACGTGTCGTGCCTAAACCAAGCCGCATGGATTATCCTCGCCAACAGGTGGCGGCACCCATTGCTTTTTCGTTTCTTGCTTTTATGGGGAGTGCGGTGACTGGAGTTACTACGTGGAAGAAGTTTCGTGCCTTGTGGCATTCACATCGTTTCTGCATGGGGGCAGGTGTGCTGCTGATGGGGGTGATGCTTACAGCTTCTTTATATGTGATGTCTGTCGACAATACGGTGTTGGGACAGGTTATCCGGAAACAGATAGATAATGATACGGATATGGGTACGTTTACTCCTATCGATAAACCGAATACACCGATGGGAGTTGCGAAAGGAATTTATCCAGGGCGTGTCGCCTGGGCATACGACCCCAAAGCAGCTGCTTGGGATGGAAAGCGTGGACTTTATTCGGATGCGGACAATAATAGTCAGACCCGGGTGGAGGATATGATGGAAGGAGTCATTCTGGCATTGACCAATCAGTCCACCATCGGCGGTGCGTGGGATGAATTGTTCCGCACATTCAACCAAAAGAAAGGAAAAGGAGCTGTGGGGTATAAGCAAGGAGAGAAGATAGCCGTCAAGATCAATCTGAATGACAATGGCGGTTCGAATATCATTGATGCCACTCCACAGTCCGTTTATTCTTTATTGTATCAGTTGGTGGAAGTGGTAGGGGTTCCTCAGCACTGCATTACGGTATATGATGCACAGCGTCGGGGGATATCGGCTGTTTATACGTATGTGGAGCCTCTTTATCCGGATGTGAATTATCAGAACTGGGGTGGGTTTGTTCCTGATGTCATTCATTATTCTAGTGAGATAACGGATAGAGGTGCCATGAGCCTGGCGCGTGCTGCATACGAGGCGGATTATATGATTAATTTGGCATTGATGAAACGACATTCCGAACCAACCAGAAAGTGGCGCGACAGTGCTGGACAAACCGGCATTACGGCTACGGGAAAGAATCAGTTTGGTTCCGTGGGGAACGTGCCTCCTTTGCATTATTCTATTCGTGATTGGTCTTCTTTCCGCGGTATGGGTACATACAACTGCATTGTCGATTTGATGGCTCATGAGCGCATCGGTGGTAACACATTGGTCTATATTGTAGATGCTATGTATGTTAATCCGAAACATAATGGCAAGGCTGTCCGTTTTAAGCGCGCTCCGTTCAATGACGGCTGGACTTCCAGTTTTCTTGCGTCTAATGATCAGGTGGCCATTGAATCCGTCGTACTTGATTTTATTTACTCGGAACTTCCGTTGCCGGCCAATTCGGATAACTTCCTGCATGAAGCAGCCCATATAGGCAATCCACCCTCCGGCATTCTGTATAAAGGGCGAGAGCAGGGAAGTCTAGGCGTGCACGAGCATTGGAATAATCCGGACGACCGCCAGTACAGTCGTAACTTAGGAACGGGAGAGGGAATCGAACTCTATCGTGTTCCGTTGAAGGACAATCGTGCCGCTATTGAATATTTTTATGTAGACCGTAGTGTGGTGGTAGGTAAAGGAGAAGTGACGCTGCATTGGAATGTGTCGAATGGGCGGAAGATATTGCTGAACGGAAAGGAAGTGAAGTCTGAGGAAAGTCTGAGGATTCCGGTTAAGAAAACTTCTGGCTTTGAACTGTCTGTTGAGGGCATCGGTGGAGAAATCGTCAAGCAGCGTCTAGTGGTGAGAAAAGTGGATCGAGTGAGCGAATATGCGGTTCGTGAAGCTAAACTGGAGGGTACGTTCTTGATTAATGACCAAGGGCAGCTGGCACTTTCGGGTGAGAGAAGCAAGGAACGCAACATCGCTACCTGGAACATTCGGGTTCCCCAAAAAGGAACGTATTATTTGGGTGTCACCTACACAGGCTCGGATCCTGCTCCGGCCTTTATTTATGTGAACGGAGAGAAGGTGACAGAGAATTTTGGTTTTCTCACCACAGTGAATAATGAGCCGCGAGACTATTATTTCCCTGTCGGGCTGGAGAAGGGTACAAATACCCTCCAGCTTGAGATGCCGGGGCGGCGTGGAAATCGTATTCACCAGTTGTTTATCGTGAAAGAAATTAATTCGTCTGAAAAATGAAAGATATGAAGAGGCTTTTATCTGTTATATTATGTGTGCTGATATCCGTGGAAATGTTGCATGCCCAAACTGTTTTCTTTAATGTGAAGGACTATGGGGCGCGTGGCAATGGGAAAAGGTTGGATTCGCCTGCCATCCAGCGGGCGATTGATGCTTGTCATCGTGCCGGAGGAGGAACTGTGATAGTTCCTCCCGGCACTTATCTTTCGGCTACGGTAGAGTTGAAGGACAATGTGACGTTGCATCTGGAAAAGGATGCGCTTATCTTGGGTACTACCGATTATAAAGCATATCGGAATCTGGATCCTTTTACGGAAGGACTGGGCATTGAGGTAGGCTGGGCATTGTTGGTGGCGGTGGATGCCCGGAATGTGGGATTGACCGGCGAGGGGACGATTGACGGACAAGGATCTGCTTTGAAAGAACACCATATAAAGGAAGATAAGCGTCCGGAAAAAGATCGTTGGGGATTGCGTCCTTTCTTGCTTCGCTGGGTGCGTTGTCAGGGTGTTACGGTGAAGGATGTGACATTAAAATATGCTGGTGCGTGGACTTCGCATTATTTTCAGTGCACGGATGTGACGATTGACCGGGTGACGATTCGCAGCGTGGGGGTTGCTCACAATGATGGTATCAATATTGATGGTTGCCGGCATGTGCGTATCAGCCATTGTGATATTGTGAGCGGAGATGATGCGCTGTGTTTCAAGACAACTTCCAGCAAGATGGCATGCAGTGATATTGTTGTCACCGATATGAAAATGAAGACCAATCAGGCGGGGATAAAGATGGGAACGGAGTCGATGGCGCCGTTCGAGGATATCAAGATAAGCAACTGTCACATCTATGACACGAAGAACGGAGGTATCAAACTCTTCTCGGTGGATGGTGCTTGTTTGCGTAATGTGGAGATTTCGGATATCACGATGGATGAAGTCCGTACGCCAATGATGTTCCGGTTGGGGTCGAGACTGAGCGTTTTCCGTAAGCAGGAAGACATGAAGCAATCTACCGGCACGTTTGAAAATGTAGTTGTCCGTAATGTGAGGGCAGTGGCGGCTGACAAGGCGCAACTTGATCCGCCTTCGGGTATTCTGGTAACCGGTGTTCCGGGACATTATATAACGAATCTGACGTTGGAAAATATTCATATTCGTCTGTTGGGAACGGGAACGGAGGAGGACGCTTGCCGGCAGGTGCCGGAAGCAGTGGACCAGTATCCTGAAGTGAAGACTTTCGGGCCTAAGATTCCAGCTTACGGCGTATGGGCACGCCACGTCAAAGGATTGAAGTTGAAAAATGTGACTTTTGAATTGAAGAATCCGGATGCCCGTCCTAAGATTATTTGTGAGGATGGAGACATGGAAATTTATGAATGATAGAAAAAACTGATATGATAAGGTTGTATAAAATAGGTTTTGTTTTGTGGTGCTGTGTCAGTGCGGTTGGTGCGCTGGCACAGACAGCCACCTTGAAAAGTCCGGATGGAAGGATTACTTTTCAATGGTGGACGACAGAGGGACAGTTGTATTTTGGAGTGACGAAAGCCGGTGTGCCGGTCATAGAAAAATCGCCTTTGGTGTTTTCCGTGGATGGTGATGTGTTGACGGCTGGTTGTGGTGCATCGGCTCCTCAATCGTACAAAGTGAATGAGACGTATGCTATACGTGGTGTACATTCGCAAGCTGTGAATAATGCTAATGGTATGAAAATGAAGGTTCAAAGCGTTTCCGGCAAAGAATTTACAGTGGAGGCGAGAGCCTATAATGACGGCATTGCGTTTCGTCTTTTCTTTGCTGGTAAACCAGGGGTGAAGCGTGTACCTGATGAGCAGACTACGTTCGTTATTCCTGCCGGAAGCTGGATGTGGTATCATGATATGTATGCACATTATGAAGGTCTTCACCAGCGAAAGGAAATAACCGGCGTGGCTAATGGAGAGTGGGCGGCACCGCCGGTTACCATTGAATTGCCAGAAAGAAAGGGATATGCTTGCATTACGGAAGCGGCTTTGAAAAATTACGCCGGTATGTCTTTGCAAGCTGACGGCAGATGTGGCTTGGTGACTCGTTTGGGGCATTCCCAGCCTGCTGGTTATCCGTTTGCTCATGATTATAGTTTGGAGGAGGCTGTGCGTTTGTCTGTACCTGCTGCTGTAGAAGGGGATATTCTGACTCCTTGGCGAAGTGTCATTGTTGCCGATGATTTGAATACGTTGGTTAATACGGACTTGATAACCAATTTGTCTCCTGCTCCCGATAAGACATTATTTCCCGACGGGGTGCATACGGACTGGGTGAAGCCGGGACGTTCCGTATGGTGCTGGATGGATGGTGGTGAACGGACTCCAGAAGGAATGAAGGAATTTTCCAGACTTGCCGGAAAGTTGGGATTTGAATATAATACGGTAGACGCTTTTTGGTATAAGTGGACAGACGAGCAGATTAAAGATTTGGTGGATTATTCTGCGAAGTTTGGAGTGAAAATCTGGTTGTGGCGTCATGGACGTGATGTACGCGATCCGCAAAAAAGAAAGGAACTGTTTGATCGTTGTCAGAGATTGGGGGTCGTGGGACTGAAACTGGATGCTTTTTCTCATGAATCGAAAGAGTTTATAGACTTGTATCAGGCTTGTCTGAAAGAAGCGGCCGAGCACAAACTGATGTTGAACATACATGGGAGCAACAAACCAACCGGTGAACTCCGTACTTGGCCCAATGAGATGAGCCGTGAAGGAGTGCATGGATTGGAATATGGCAAACATCAGTTTGAGTGGACGAGGCATAATGTGACCCTTCCTTTTACCCGTTTTGTGGCAGGAGCTGGCGATTATACTCCGGTGGTTTTTGGTGAGCGACGACTGGAAACATCCTGGTGCCATCAGATTGCTACTGCATTGGTGTTCAATTCTTCTGTTATTTTCTTTGGGGCACATCCTCAGTCCATATTGGATAATCCGGCTGCCGATTTATTCAGGACCATGCCTGCGGAATGGGATGAAACCATTGTCCTCCCTCATAGTGAAATAGGAGAGATAGCCGCTTTTGCCCGCCGTAAAGGGGATACTTGGTATTTGGCTGTTTTAAATGGAAAACAGGAGAGGACACTTCAATTTCCACTCTCTTTCTTGAATGACGGATGGTATGAGGGAACGGTATATAAAGATCGTCCGGGTGACGGAGCTTCTATCAAAAAAGAGCGTGTTTTTTGCCGGAAAACCGATTCGCTGACGGGAACCATGCGTAGTGGAGGAGGATATGTGGTTCTATTTACATTAATGAAGAAATAGAGATGAAAAAGATATTGATAGGAATTTATTGTGTGGCAGTGCTGTGCTTGTCCGGATGCGGACAGAAAGCGGTTGTGTGGGAGGTGGCTTCTCCGGAAGGCAATGTCCGTTTTGTGACTGAAGCTGTAGGCAAAGAAGGAGAGGATACGGAATTGCAATATAAAATAATGTATAAAGATTCGGTAGTTGTGAATCCCTCCCGTTTGGGCATTGTGATGAACGGACATGAGTATGGACGTAATGTGAGGCTGAAAGATGTGTCTTTCAAGAGTATAGACGAATCTTATGAACTGAAAGCGGGCAAACGGCTTCTTGCGCATAACCGTTGTGAGGAAATGACCTTGACTTTTGCGGATGGACATACCCTGCCTTTCCAATTCATTGTCCGTGTATTTGATGACGGAGCTGCCTTTCGTTACAGTTTTCCGGCACAGGTGGATTCTTTGTTCACTATTGAAAATGAATTGACAGAATTTGCCGTGCCTGTTGGTGGCAAGGCATGGATCCATCCTTATGACTGGAATGACCGCTTCAAACCTAGTTACGAACAATATTCAAAAAATGAGATAGCTGTCAATGCTTTGCCCGATCATGATAAAGGCTGGGCCTTTCCCATGCTTTTCCATACCAATGGAGTGTGGATGATGATAACGGAAGCTTGTCTGGATGGTACGTATCCGGCTACTCATGTGGATAATTCCGGTAAAGGAGAGGTTTATAAAATTCGTTTTCCAGAGGCGGAGGAGCCTGTCATTCCCGATAGTCCCGAGCCTGTATCTACCTTGCCCTGGTGTACTCCCTGGAGGGCCATTGTCATTGGCACGGAACTGAATACCGTGTTTACCACTCAAATGGTATCTCATCTGAATCCGCCTTCGGTCATTGAAGACGCTTCATGGATAAAGGTGGGTCGTTCGGCATGGAGTTGGTGGTATGATGGTTCGTCTGCACGCAATTACAAGGAACAGTTGAAATATGTGGACTTGTGTTGCGAGATGGGCTGGGAATATCTGTTGATTGATGCCGGATGGCCGGACATGGACGGCAAGGGAGTGGAAGGTGTAGTGGCGTATGCGGCAGAGCGTGGCATCGGTGTATGGTTGTGGTATCATTCCGGTTCAGGCAGAGGGGAGGACACCCCGTTACAGCATCGGCTGATGGCTGATACGCAATTGCGAAGGGCCGAAATGGAGCGCATCGGCAAGATGGGAGTCAAAGGCATCAAGGTCGATTTCTTTGATACAGACAAACAACGTATCATCGCCAATTATCCGGCCATATTGAAGGATGCGGCGGATTATCGGTTGTTGGTTGATTTGCATGGAGCCACTTTGCCACGTGGTTTAGAACGCACTTATCCCAATTTGTTGACAACTGAGGCGATCCGTGGAGCGGAGACGTTGGGTAGGCAGGAACGCTGTGACAGGGCTGCGGAGCATAATGCCACTGTGCCGTTTACCAGAAACGTAGTTGGTTCGATGGATTATACGCCGGTGACTTTCTCCAATAAAATCCGTCAGGGAGTACCGGCTTTCCGCCGTACTTCGGTGGCGCATCAGTTGGCGTTGGCGGTTGTATTCGAGTCGGGCTTCCAGTGCTTTGCCGATCGTGCCGAGGCTTATCTGTCATTGCCCGAAATACCCCGGGATTTTCTGAAGAAGGTTCCTGCCGCATGGGATGAGAGCTTGTTGCTGGCCGGATATCCTTCAGATTATGTGGTCGTGGCCCGGCGTAAAGGGGATACATGGTTCATTGGAGGAATTAATGGTAAGAATCAAGAAAGAGAGATTTCGTTTGCGCTGCCTGAATCCGGTGCCGGTAAAGCTTTTACTCTCATAAAAGATGGGGAGGACATCCATAGCTTTGACTATGAGGAAGTGAAACCGGAAGATGGCAGACTTCACCTCACACTGGCTGGTAATGGAGGGTTTGCGGCTATAATTAACTGATCGTATAAATAATATTGTGGAATTTATGAATATCAAGAAATGGATAGGTACGGTGCTATGCATGGTGTGTATGTTGCCTTTGTGTGCACAGATTGTCTGGCAGCCGGTAGAACCGGGAGTTTGGAAAGGGGTTGTGGGTACTCCTGAAGCGTATTCTTTGTTGGAGGTGGCAGGATGCACACCGCAGAAAGAAGGTTTTAAACGGTTGCCGGAGGTTGGTCTGCCGGAGTGGGCTGGCAA
This sequence comes from Bacteroidaceae bacterium, assembly GCA_011959205.1. Taxonomy (GTDB): domain Bacteria; phylum Bacteroidota; class Bacteroidia; order Bacteroidales; family Bacteroidaceae; genus Phocaeicola. The sequence goes on along the minus strand of BLLV01000107.1, from coordinate 9,217 downwards.
GATTGTGGGTAATGTTCAGGATGGGAAAACCTCGCTTCGCATTCCTTTGCAGAAGAAGGAACAACTGTATGGGTTCGGACTGAATTTTCAAACTGTCCATCAACGTGGGAAGATATTGAATTTGCATACCGACCATTATGGTGGGAAGGATAATGGGCGTACTCATGCTCCGGTTCCTTTTTATGTTTCAAGCCGGGGATATGGCATCTTTATCAATTCCGCCCGCTATCTCACGGTGTATGCAGGAACAGGAGCGCGCAAGGACAGCCCCAAAGCGCCGGTTGCAAAAGACCGCAATACGGATAAAACGTGGGTGGCACGTCCTTATTCGGATGCCGTATCAGTATTGGTTCCGGCAGGGGGAGTGGAGATTTATTTGTTTGCCGGTCCTGCACCGATGGATGTAGTGCGCCGTTATAACTTGTTTTGTGGAGGAGGTAACTTGCCACCGCGTTGGGGACTGGGTTTTACACAACGCACGCAGAAACTATATACTGCCGGGCAGGTGATGGAGGAAGCCGAGGCTTTCGAGCGGAAAGGTTTTCCGTTGGATTATATCGGCTTGGAGCCGGGATGGCAGAGCAAGGCTTATCCCTGTACATTTGAATGGGATAAGGGGCGTTATCCTGCGCCTGCCGATTTTATAGCGAAAATGCAGGAAAAGGGAGTACGCATTAATTTGTGGACCAATCCTTACGTGTCGCCTGAGTCGGGGATTTATAACGAAATGTATCCTTTCAGTGGTTCGCATACAGTGTGGTGTGGCATTGTGCCTGATTTTGCTACTGTGCAGGCGCGCCGTTTGTGGAAGGATAAGTTGGAAAAAGAACATATAAACATCGGTGTCAGTGGTTTCAAAATTGACGAGGTGGATGGGTATGATCATTATATATGGCCGGATGTGGCAACATTTCCGTCGGGTATCTCTGCCGAACAGATGCGCCAGACTTACGGTTTGTGGGTGCAACGCACTACAGCCGAACTTTATAAACAGCGCAATCAGCGCACATTCGGTTTGGTACGTGCTTCCAATGCAGGGGGAAATTCATTTCCTTATGTGCTTTATAATGATTACTATAGTCATCAAGATTTTATAACGGCACTTATTAATTCCGGTTTTAGCGGTGTGCTGTGGACTCCGGAGGTGCGTGGCTCCAAATCAGGAGAAGAATGGTTGCGCCGTTTCCAGTCGGTAGTGTTTTCGCCTATGGCCATGATTAATGCGTGGGCGAGTGGCACCAAACCTTGGTCTTTTCCCGAAGTGGCGGAACAGGTAAAAGAGTATGCCATGCTCAGAATGCAGATGATCCCTTATTGGTATACGGAGTTTGCCCGCTATCATTATGACGGTATTCCACCTTTTCGGGCTATGAATTTGGAGCCGGGATTTAATCCGGAACAAGCCGTGTTTGTGGAGATGGCTGATAGTAATTTGGAGGACAATCCTTATCTGGAGGCAGTGACTAAAGAAATAAAAGATCAGTATATGGCGGGAGAATACTTGCTGGTGGCTCCGATGTTCACCGGGCAGGTTACCCGCAAAGTGGTGCTTCCAAAAGGAGACTGGTATGATTTCTATACTGGCAAGTATGCTGGAAATGGGGAGACGATCATAGTCACTCCGGGGCTGGATCGCATTCCTGTTTATGTAAAGGACGGAGGAATCATCCCGATGACGGAAGCCAGACTTCATGCTCCGGCTGCCGGTGAAAAAGTAAACCTTGAAATCCGTCATTATGGTAAGGCGGAGGGAAGCTATCGCTTGTATGATGATGATGGAGAAACATTCGATTATGAGAAGGGGGCTTTTTGCTGGCGTGAGATCAAGGTGGTGCGTCAAAAAGACGGTAAGCTGAAAGGAACCGTTTCTAAAGCGGAGAAAGGTAAGCCCAATTCGGTGGCTTCAGTGACTTGGAAATTTATGTCTATGTAATAATGGATAATTTATGAAAAACAGAATCGGTATATTTTGTATGTTGGTATTTGTTCTGTTAGGGGCTCAGGCACAGCAGGTTGCATCTTCTGTAGCAAAGCAGGTGATTGAAATAGCCTCCGGCAATTTGAAGTTGACTTTGATGGTGGGCAGTGACAATCGCCTTTATCAGCTGGGCTTCGGAGATGCGGAGAAGAAGATTTTACTTCCTTCGGTTTTGCCCTCTCGCGAACAGGAGTTTTTGCCGCCTTATGGTAATGGTGTGATAACGGAACCTGCTATCCAAGCTACTCATACGGATGGAAATACTTCGACAGAATTACATTATGTGGGCCATGAAGAGCAATCGGTGTCGGCTGATGTGCGGCAGACTGTCATTTCTTTACGCGACCCTGCCTATAATTTTTTCGTTGATGTCTATGTAAAATGTTATCAGTCTGCAGGTCTGATGGAAATATGGAATACAATCCGTCATGATGAGCGAGGGGGAAAAGTGGTGTTGTATCGTTATGCTTCAGCCTCTCCTTTATTGAAAGCTTCCTCTTATTGGCTTACCCAGTTCAATGGAAAGTACAAGCGTGAGGCAACTTTGGAAGAAGAACGGCTGGGAGAAGGTATCAAGATATTGGATTCTAAATTGGGAGTAAGAGCCAATCAGTTTAGAATTCCTTCCTTTATCTTATCATACAATCATGCCGCCAAGGAGAATGAAGGGGAAGTGTTTGCTGCATCTTTGAAATGGGCGGGAAGTTTTCAGTTGGCATTCGAAGTAGATTGGAACAAGAACTTGCGTGTGCTGACAGGGATCAATCCTATCGGTTCACAGTATTATTTAGAGCGTGGAGCTACATTTACTACGCCTGCCGTGTTGTGGACATACAGTAAGAAAGGGAAGGGAGAAACCAGCCGCAAGTTTCATCGATGGGCTGCCAAGTATGCTATCCGCGATGCGGAGAAAGACCGTCCGGTGCTGTTGAATAATTGGGAAGCCACTCATTGCGATTTTGACGAGAAACGCCTTATCGGACTTTTTGACGGTGCCCGGCAGATTGGAGCCGAACTGTTTTTGCTGGATGACGGTTGGTTTGGTAACGGAGAATTCTCCCGCGACGATGACAAGCACGGTCTGGGAGACTGGCAGGTGTCTGCTAAGAAACTGCCCAAAGGACTCTCTTATCTGGCTAAACAAGCAAGCAAACGGAAAATAGGTTTTGGAATTTGGCTGGAGCCTGAGATGGTGAATCCTAAAAGCGAACTCTATAACCTGCATCCCGACTGGATTATCACCCAGCAAAAACGTGAACCCATTTTGGGACGTCATCAAGAAATCTTGGATTTGACTCGCCCGGAAGTGCAACATTACGAATGGCAGGTGATTGATCAGACACTTCGTCCCAATCCGGGTATCTCTTATGTGAAGTGGGACTGCAACCGTTATGTCACCCAACCTGGATCTGCCTATCTGCCCGCACAGGAGCAGAGCCATCTGTTGATAGATTATAATTGGGCACTTTACCGGCTGATGGATCGTTTTGCAAAAGGTTTTCCGGATGTGATGGCGATGTTGTGTGCCGGTGGGTCGGGGCGCATCGATTATGGTTCCTTGCAGTATTTCCATTCTTTCTGGCCCAGCGATAACACAGATCCGTTGAGCCGAATAAAAATACAATGGGGCTTTGGGCATTTCTTTCCAGCAAGTACTATTTCCGCACATGTTACCCGTATGGGTAAGCGTCATTTGAAACTGGCGATTGATGTGGCATTGAGCGGTGCTTTCGGCATTGACTTGGCATTAGACAAAGCAACTCCCGAAGAGCGCGCCCAACTTGCCGAAGGGGTGCGGCTGTATAAAGAAAACCTTCGCAAACTGGTGATGCATGGAGAACTCTATCGGTTGGTTTCTCCCTATGAGCATCCGTTGGCTGCTTTAAGCTATGTAGCGAAGGATAAGACAGAGGCCGTTGTTTATCTTTATCAGACCATGGATGGAAAGGTTTCTTCCGTGCGCTTGGATGGATTGGAAGCCGACCGGACATATAGTCTCCGGGAAATCAATCTGCCTGAAGGAGCTGTTTCCCGCTTTACTTCGGAGATACGTACTGGAAAGGAATGGATGGAAAAAGGAGTTGCCAATCCTTTGGAGAAACAGTTTGAAAGTGCTGTCTTGGAATTGAAAATGATTGACTAATTTAATAAATAGTTGTAATAGATATGAAAAAGAGATTATTGATAGGGGCTATTGCTCTGTGGGGAGTGTGTGGAGTTGCTCATGCGCAGATGATGGATCGGTGGTGCATTCAAGATGATGGAGCTATCTGTTGGAAAATCAACGGGCGTCTTCCACATTTTGATCATGTGGAAATGAGCGGTCAGAAATTATCTGTCGTGTTGCGTTACGGGGTCAATGCCGATGGTGCTTTTTCTTTGAATCGCAGCTTGGTGTTTCCGATGTTGCGTATGAAGCCTAATAAGACACAGAACAATTTGAAACAGAGGTTTGATGTAAACATACCGAGTATGGTCACCATTGACGATCTTACAATGACGGATGAAAAGGTGAAGGATGTAAACTTCGACGGAATCATGACTGTGGAAAGTTCGTTTAGTCATGTTTACAGAAGAAAGAAGGTGGACAACGCTGTATTGTTGAAACGGGTACTTTATCCGTCGCCCAACTCTGCTTATTACTGCGAGGAATATACTTTCACCAATCAGATGAAGAATGCCATCACGATGCGCGTCCCCGAATGGAAAGTGAAATACACCACTCCTGAGGAGGCAGGCGTTTATGGGGCTTATCATATTGAGGCATCTTTGTCCAAGAGCGGTGTGTTTGTGCTGAATCCCGGTGAGTCATTGGAATTGTCTGCCGTTTTCAGTGGCAGAAAAGAGGGAGACGAGCCGTTCGCCCGTATCAATCTTGACGCCGATAGGGCGGGACGCCGTGCGTTGATAGCCCAGTGGTGGAACAATCTGGTGCTGGACACTCCTGATAAAACTCTGAATACGATGTTTGCTTTTGCCAAATTGCGTGGTGCTGAGAGCATTTACAATACGAAGGGCGGACTGATGCATGGCCCTGGTGGCGAAGCCTATTATGCAGCTATCTGGGCGAATGACCAGGCCGAGTATATCAATCCGTTTTTTCCTTATTTGGGCTATGAGATAGGAAATCAATCAGCTTTAAATGCTTTCCGTCATTTTGCCCGTTACATGAATGATGAATACCGTCCTATTCCCAGTTCCATCATTTCAGAAGGCGTGGGCTACTGGCACGGAGCGAAAGACCGGGGCGACGGGGCGATGATTGCTTACGGAGCGGCACGTTATGCATTGGCACGAGGCAATGAAAAAGAGGCGCGCGAACTTTGGCCTTTGATAGAATGGTGCCTGGAGTATTGTCGTCGGAAACTGACAGATCAAGGAGTCGTGGCTTCCGATTCCGATGAATTGGAGAACCGCTTTCCTGCCGGTAACGCCAATCTTTGCACCTCTTCTTTATATTATGATGCGCTGTTGTCTGCTTCTTTTTTAGGAAAGGAACTGGGGCTTCCCTCATCACGGTTGAAAGAGTATTCGCAACAGGCGGCTGCATTGCGTCGTGCTATCGAATCTCATTTTGGTTATGATATAGAAGGGTATAAAAGTTATCGGTATTATGAAGGCAACGATGTGCTACGTGCATGGATCTGTATGCCGTTGACAGTCGGAATCTATGATCGCTCCCGAGGTACTATTGATGCGTTGTTTTCATCGCGCCTTTGGACAAATGACGGTCTGTTGACACAAGCCGGGACAGAAACTTTTTGGGATCGTTCTACGTTGTATGCTTTACGGGGTACTATTGCTGCAGGTGAGGTAGAAAAAGGTATCGATTTTCTGAAGCAATATTCTCAACGCCGTTTGTTGGGCGATCATGTTCCTTATGCTATTGAGGCATGGCCGGAAGGTGATCAACGCCATTTGTCGGCAGAAAGCGGATTGTATTGCCGTATATTTACCGAAGGTCTTTTCGGAATACGTCCCACAGGATTCCGTTCTTTCGAGATGACACCACGTTTGCCTAAAGATTGGAAATATGCAAATTTGAATAAGGTACGCGCTTTCAATTCCGATTTTGATATACAGGTGAACCGTATAGGAAATAAATTGGATGTGAGAGTTTATAAGGGAAAAGAGCTTATGTACAAAAAGAAGATAAAAGAGGGTGAATCGGTAAAAATTGTGCTTCCCGTTTGATATCGTAATTTCATTGTTTGGGATAAAGAAAAGAGGTGCAACTTCATACATCTTATATGTATTGGGTTGCACTTCTTTTTTCTATTATAACCGTTTGTCTTAGTATCGGTTGATAATTTCTTTTGCCTTATTCACTGCATTAGTAGGAGATATTTTGTCCATCCCCAATTCATCAAACATTTGTAAGGCCTTGTCTATCTTTTTAATATCTCCTTTATTGTTTCTTTTTTTGAACTCTTCTTTCAGAATGCGTATTTTTTCAAAAGATTGTATTCCTTCTGTCAGGCGTTCCAAACGAATGGATGAACGAGCACCTGGATAAATCATATAGGTATCGCCGGCAGCCCAAGCGGTGAAACGGCTGTCTTGCAGAGGATTTTTTACCCAACTGTTTAAAGCCCAACGAAGATAACCATCCAGATTTTCTTTTGCACAGTGCCATGCCAGCCATTCGGCTTCTGCAGGTTCGCTGAAGGTAAAAGTATTGGGGCGGGGTTCTGTGCAGCAGGTATAATAAGTGGTCACTTTGCCTGCTTTCCGGCGTGTCTCAATTTCTTCCGGTGTGAATTTTTCGGCAATGGTGATGCAATAATCATTTAGGTCATCCAATAATTCTTTGTGATAAGTTCCTGCCAATGAAACTTTAAAGTCTTTATCAGCCTTACGGATTACTTTTAGTGTTTCCAACATGTCTTTCATCGGCCGTTCGTCCATTGCAATGTGAGTGATGTTGAACCATCCTTTGGCTTTCAGGTGTTGTGCGAAATCTTGCAGCATATTCATCCAGAATTCTTCGTACGTAGCTTCTCCCGGTTTTGCATCCAAGAATTTGAAAGAGTTGCTGGCTTGATCGAAATATTGGAAAGAAAGACGCCAAGGAACCATTGAGTAACAACTTATTTGTTTTTTAACTCCAAGGTCCATCATAAATTCCACCCATTTGTCGAAAACGGTATAATCAAAGTACCATGTACCATCTGCTTTTTTTAACCAAGTAACCATGCTCTCAAAAGCATCGTATGTCTGTCCGTTCCAAGGTTTGTGCATAATGGAGGTTGTAATTACTTTGCCACCTGCGTTAGCATATAATTTCATCAAGGGACGCATCAAGTCGAAATGTTCCTTGCTGAACGGTTCCACATTATAGTAACGGGATACTGCGTATGGATTTTGCCATAAATCCAAATGGAAAGCCCATTCGGAAGGAGGAGGCAGCGTACGGTTTTTCACTTGAATGTTCAGTTTTAATTCAGCCAGTGTACTACCATCGGCCTTTACTGTAACTGTTCCTGTATATTTTCCAGCCTTGATCTGCTGGGGAACATTGATGCTGATCCATCCCCCTTGGGTGGAATTGGCAGGAAGAGTTAGAGTGGGAGTGATGTGGTCTATTACATCTGCTACTAAAGTTGAGTCAAAGTCGGCACTATTGCGGTAGCCACATGCACCTAAACCGTCTTTGTTCAGTTCATCGGTCATAACATAACGTACAAATCCTGTCCGGATATCATTTTTACTGATGGTATTTCCGCCAGAGGTTAGATCGCTGGCTATGAAAGTCAACTCATTCAGTGTTTTAGGAGACCATACAACCATTTGGGCTGAAACTTTTTCACCTTTCCATGCAGTAAGGTTTATACTTTTCTGTATACTACGGATGGGAGCCGGTTCCTCTTTTTTATAACGGATGTCTGTGCTGCCCCAGCTGGCTTGCGGAATGGTTGCTTTTGCCCATAAAGCGGGATTGGTGGCGATAGGATTAGTTGCTTCCTGATAATATTCGGAAGTTTGGGCGTTCGTACATACTGTTGATAACAGGAGAACGCTTAGAAATAGGAGTTTTTTCATAGGTTATAATAATAGTTAGTTGAAATCACAAAGGTAACTAAGTGAGAGCTAATTTCCAAATAGGGACGGTAGAGTTTGCATAATTCCTGAGGAATATTTACTTTTGGCAAGTTCTAATATATAAAGAAAATAGAGATGAAAAGAATTGTAAATGTGCTTTTTGTGGGGGCACTGGCTGTGATCGCACTCTCATGTAGTGAAGAGAAAAAAGGGTATACTTTGAATGGAGAAATATCAGATGTAAAGGATGGAATGGTGTATCTAAAGAAGTATCAGGATAAATCCTTTATAGATGTGGATTCGGCTGTAATTACGGATGGAGTTTTTAAATTTGAAGGTATTTGTACCGAGCCGTTGGCGTATGGATTAACTACGTTCAGGGATAGTAAACGTCCGTTGGTGTTCTTTTTAGATAACGAAGAGATGCAGTTGAAGATGAATGAATCGGAAAAGGTACTGACTGTGACTGGTTCTGCTCTAAATGATTTGTATACACAGAATGCTACTTTGACTCGTCAGGATGGATATAATATAGATAGTTTGGTGGCTACTCATCCTGCATCAGTTGTTACACCTTATTTTATTGTAAAAGATTTTGCTTATAAGTTAGGGCTAGAAGAAATGAAGGCATTACGTGCTAAATTGGATACTTCACTGGATGGAACCATGTATGTCAATCAAATAGATGACTTTATCAAGCGGATGGAGAATATTCAAGTGGGTGCTGTGGCTCCGGATTTTACATTGCCCGATGTCGATGGTAACCTTGTCACATTGTCAGCTTTGAGAGGAAAATATGTATTAATTGATTTTTGGGCTTCCTGGTGTCCTGATTGCCGCAAGGAAAATCCGAATATTGTGGCAGCGTGGAATAAATTCAAGGATAAGAATTTTTCTATTTTAGGAGTTTCTTTGGATCGTAAAAAAGAATCTTGGTTAGCTGCTATTGAGAAAGATCAATTGACATGGACTCATGTTTCAGACTTGAAGGATTGGAAATCGGATGCAGCTATGCTGTATGCTATTCGTTGGATTCCCATGAATTTTTTGTTAGACCCTAATGGGGTAATCTTGGCAATAGGATTGGAAGGCGAGGCTTTACAACAAAAGCTGGAGGAAGTATTGAAATAGTAAGTTTGCAGTAAGAGCCTGTTTAAATTTTATTCAATAGCATCCTAATAGATGCAAGTTTCACCA
>BLLV01000106.1 GCA_011959205.1 Bacteroidaceae bacterium | reverse complement strand
CCAACCTTTGTTAACCTTAAATCTAATACTATGAAAAACACAATGCAAAGGTACGAACTTTACCGGAATATACAAATCATTCCAATACTAAAACCTGTTTTATAACATGATTTAAGAAAAGTTTCTATTTTTGTTAATGAACATTACACTGTCAGATCATAAGTGCCATTACTACAATTATATTTCTTAACATATACTAAACAACCAAAGTAAATACACATAAAAAGTTAAATACAGAGGATTAATTCTATGTTTCTAAACATAAATAATGATTTTGGTGTTATCTTTGCAGTAGTAAAAGAGAAGACAAAAGGTTTTTAGGAATAACCAGTTCTCCAAACGGGAGAACATAAAAAAAGATGTAATTATGAAAAGAACAAATGACACAATCGAGATGTTGCAGTATCAATTAAAAAGATACAAAGCAATGAGAAAAGGAGCTGCTTGCCAATCTTTGCGATACAAGCTTCAGAAATTAATGAGCCAACAGGCTAATGCCTGATGAGCTTTACCGTAAAGAGCACAAGTTTATAATTTAATAATATAAGAAAAGGATATGATTTCTATCATATCCTTTTCTTATATTATCCAAAATAAAAATTATTCATATAGATAAAACATTCTATCCATCAACTGCCATTTTTCAGCTGAAGACGCTCCCGGCTCTGCCTGTTGAAAGATAGACATATACTCTTCCCATTCTGCCTGGCGAGGCAACGTAGCCATTCTGGCCATAGCTGTATCCCAATCAAAATCAAGAGGCGTTTCCACTATCATAAACAAATTAGTACCCAAGATATAAATTTCCATTTCCAAAATACCGACTTCACGGATAGCCGCCAACGTTTCCGGCCAGACCTTGCCTTTCGAATGACGCTTTCTATACTCGGCTATCAAGGCCTGATCATCTTTCAGATTCAACATCTGACAATAACGCTTTACCGGCCCGTGATATTTCCGGACTTTATATCCTTGTTTCCTGTCTTCCATTATTCTTTTACTTCCCAGCCTAACGCGCTAGCTCCCAATACGGCAGCATCGGCATCCTTCAATTCGGAAATCAACAATTTAGTCTTTCCTTCGTAAATTTTCAAGATATTATCATCTATCGCTTTACGAATCGGCTTCATGATATAATCACCGGATTTTGCTAATCCACCAAACAGAATAATCGCTTCCGGACTGGAGAAAGCAATGAAATCTGCCAAAGCCTCACCTAAAATACGTCCTGTATATTCAAAAATGTCTTGTGCCAATTTATCCCCTCTTACAGCTGCATCAAAAACATCTTTAGATACAATATTTTCAGCTGGAATATCTCTTAACAAACTAGGTTCAGGACGAGCAACCAAAAATTCACGTGCCGTACGTGCCACACCTGTAGCCGAACAGTAAGTTTCCAAACAACCCTTACGTCCACAACCACACTGACGTCCGTCACGACGAACAATCACATGTCCTAATTCTCCGGCAAAGCCATCGTGTCCGTAAACCAATTGTCCATTTACTACGATACCACTACCGACACCGGTTCCAAGAGTAATCATAATAAAATCTTTCATACCGCGAGCCGCACCGTATGTCATTTCACCGATAGCTGCAGCGTTTGCATCATTTGTCAAAGCAGTAGGCACACCTATCGCTTCTTCAAACAAGGCAGCTAAAGGAATTACACCTTTCCAGGGAAGATTCGGAGCAAATTCAATAGTACCGTTGTAGTAGTTCCCATTAGGAGCACCTACACCCATACCTTTTATTTTCTCCACACCACCGAATGACTCAATCAACGGACGCAATTTTGAACTGACAGCCTCCACATAATCCTCTATTTTAGAAAATGATTGTGTCTTAACAGAATCTGTGGCTAATACATTACCACGTGAATCTACGATACCGAAAACAGTATTAGTTCCACCAATGTCCATACCTACTACGTAGGGTTTTTCCATGCCTGTTACCATGATATATTATTATTTAGGGTTAGTTATTTTGAGCAAATGTACACAATGCGAAAAAAGAGAGCAAATTTTTTTTCAATTATTTCATATAGCATTGCAACTTTTTGTATCTTCAGAACGTCTAACCAGGCAAACACAAGTTAAATTCATCGGTAATGATACATTTAGAGAACATCAACAAAACCTATCACAACGGAGCACCGCTGCATGTTTTGAAAGGCATTGACCTCGACATAGAACGGGGTGAGTTTGTTTCCATTATGGGTGCTTCGGGTTCCGGAAAGTCCACTTTATTGAACATTTTAGGCATCTTGGACAACTACGATTCGGGAGAATATTATTTGAACGACGTATTAATCAAGAATCTGAGCGAAACCCGCTCCGCCGAGTACAGAAACCGGATGATAGGCTTCATCTTTCAGTCCTTCAACCTGATTTCCTTTAAAAATGCGGTAGAAAATGTAGCGCTTCCCCTCTTCTATCAAGGAGTGAGCCGGAAAAAGAGAAATCAAATGGCATTAGAATACCTTGACAAGCTGGGACTTAAAGAATGGGCGCATCACATGCCCAACGAATTGTCCGGCGGACAAAAACAACGTGTAGCCATAGCACGTGCCTTGATTTCCAAACCGCAAATCATCCTTGCCGATGAACCTACCGGAGCTTTGGACAGTAAAACTTCCGTGGAAGTGATGAACATTTTGAAAGAACTGCATAAAAATGAGGGACTGACCATCGTGGTCGTAACCCACGAAAGCGGGGTGGCGAACCAGACAGACAAAATCATCCATATCAAGGATGGGGTGATTGAGCGGATTGAAGAAAACATTGACCATAATGCCTCTCCTTTCGGAAAGAACGGATTCATGAAATAACTGACGCCCATGATTGATCTTATTCAAGAAATATTCGGAACAATAAAGCGCAATAAATTACGCACGTTCCTCACCGGATTTGCCGTAGCCTGGGGCATCTTCATGTTGATCGTACTGCTGGGAGCGGGCAACGGACTAATCCACGCTTTCGAAAGTTCATCTGCAGACATGGCTATGAACTCCATCAAAGTATTTCCCGGATGGACTTCCAAAGCATACGACGGATTAAAAGAAGGACGACGCATAAAACTGGACAATAAAGATTATCGGATAACCGAAACCGATTTTCCGAAAAATGTCATCAGCGTAGGAGCTACCGTACGTCAGAGCAATGTGACCTTAACATACGGACAAGACTACGTATCCACCACATTAGAAGGAGTATATCCCAATCATAAGGATGTGGAAAGAGTAAAACCCGCCAGAGGAAGGTTTATCAATGACATTGATATCCGCCAGCGACGAAAAGTGATCATCCTTCATACCAAAACCGCAGAAATGCTCTTTAAAAAAGAGGCGGACAAGGCTATCGGAAAATTTGTCAATGCCAACGGAGTGGTATATCAAGTGGTAGGCCTGTTTACCGACAAGGGAAGTTTCCAACCCAATGCCTTCATTCCCTTCACCACCTTACAACTTATATATAATAAAGGTGACAAGCTGAACAATCTGATATTTATGACACAGGGGCTCGATACGGAAGAAAAAAACAAAACTTTCGAAAAGGAGTACCGCAAAGCTATTGGCATACATCATCGTTTTACAGCTGATGATAAAGGTGCCATCTGGATGTGGAACCGTTTCACTCAATTCATGCAACAAGAAAAAGGTATGCGCATTCTGACTATAGCCATTTGGGTGATCGGCATATTCACGTTGCTGAGCGGCATAGTGGGTGTAAGCAATATCATGCTGATTACTGTAAAAGAACGGACCCATGAATTTGGTATCCGCAAAGCGTTGGGCGCCAAGCCTGTATCCATTTTATGGCTGATTATAGCCGAAAGTATAGCAATTACCACCTTTTTCGGATATATAGGAATGGTGGCAGGTATTGCCGCTACGGAATACATGAATGCCGTGGCAGGGAATCAAACAATGGACGCAGGGGTTTTCACCGAAACGGTGTTCCTCAATCCCACTGTAGACATCAGTGTAGCCATACAAGCAACCATGACGTTAGTGATAGCCGGTACACTGGCAGGTTTCTTTCCTGCCCGCAAAGCTGTCATGATCCGGCCTATCGAAGCACTTAGAGCAGATTAAGATTATGAGAATAGATTTAGACAGGTGGGAGGAGATATTCATCACCATCACCAGAAACAAGACACGTAGCCTATTGACCGCTTTCGGCGTTTTTTGGGGTATATTCATGCTGGTCGCCCTTATGGGAGGAGGCCAGGGACTACAAGATATGATGTCGGCAAACTTTAAAGGATTCGCTACCAACTCCGTATTTTTCGGAAGTAATAAAACCAGTGAAGCCTATAAAGGATTCAGAAAAGGACGTTATTGGGATATGGAAATTAACGATGTGGAACGTATCCGCCAAACCGTACCGGAAGTAGAAGTGATCACTCCCAACATCAGCCGGTGGGGTTCTACCGCTATTTTCGGAGACAAGAAAAGTTCCTGTGCTGTCAGAGGATTACAGCCTGATTACGAGAAGATAGAAGCCCAGAATATTACAATGGGGCGCTTTATCAATGATGTAGACATATTGGAAAACCGGAAAGTCTGCACCATAGGAAAACGCGTGTACGATGAACTGTTTCCCCAAGGGGGGAATCCCTGCGGACAATATTTGCGTGTGGACGGCATTTATTATCAGATTGTAGGAGTCAGCTTATCAACCAGTAACATGAACATCAACGCCGGAACAGAGGACAGTGTAACCCTTCCGTTTACTACCATGCAGAAAGCATATAATTTCGGGAAACGAATTGATTTAGTTTGTATTACGGTGAAACCGGGAGTGACTGTTACCAGCATAGCCGACAAAATAGAACAAGTTATCAAGAAAGCACACTATATTCACCCGGACGACAAGCAAGCGGTGATCATGGTCAATGCCGAGGCAATGTTCAGCATGATTGACAATCTGTTCACCGGTATCAATATTCTGGCATGGATGGTCGGTTTGGGGACATTGCTGGCAGGAGCTATCGGAGTAAGCAATATCATGATGGTAACAGTAAAAGAGCGTACGACCGAAATCGGTATCCGCCGGGCCATCGGCGCACGCCCCAAAGATATATTGAACCAGATTCTTTCTGAAAGCATGGTCTTGACAACTTTTGCCGGATTGCTGGGAATCTGTTTCGGAGTCTTGGTTTTACAAGGGCTGGAAATAGGAACAGCAGCTTCGGGCACAGAGGCGCATTTCCAAATCAGTTTCTGGATGGCTGTCGGGGCCTGCATTTTATTGATGGTTCTGGGCATGCTGGCAGGATTGGCGCCGGCCTATCGTGCCATGGCCATCAAACCCATTGAAGCTATAAGAGACGAATAAAACCAGCTGACAAACGGAAAAGATTTCCATGCAGCAACAAACAAGAGTAAAAAAATAATAAAACAAACAGATATGAAAAAGTATGTAAAAATTGCATTATTAGTCATCGTTGCACTGATATTCATCGGGACATTTGTATTTCTTTATCAAAAATCACAACCCAAAGCCAGCGTATATACTGTATTAAACGCAGAAATCACCGATCTGAAAAAGACTACCGTAGCTACCGGTAAAATAGAACCGCGTGACGAGATTCTGATCAAACCGCAGATTTCAGGCATCATAGACGAGGTATATAAGGAAGCCGGACAAAAAATAAAGAAAGGCGAAGTGATAGCCAAAGTAAAGGTGATCCCCGAACTGGGACAACTGAACTCGGCAGAAAGCCGCGTAAGACTGGCTGAGATCAATGCCAGACAAGGAGAGACTGATTTCACCCGCATGAAAAAACTGTTCGAAAGCAAACTGATCAGCAGTGAAGAATACGAAAAGAGTGAGGTAGCTGTAAAACAGGCACGTGAAGAATTACAGACAGCCAAAGATAATCTGGAAATAGTCAAAGAAGGTATCACTAAAAACAAAGCTTCATTCAGCAGCACCCTTATCCGGTCTACCATCGACGGACTGATTCTGGATGTACCTGTAAAAGCCGGTAACTCTGTCATCATGAGCAACACCTTCAATGACGGAACCACTATCGCCACCGTAGCCAACATGAATGATCTGATTTTCCGCGGCAATATTGATGAAACGGAAGTAGGACGCATACACCAAGGCATGCCGGTAAAAATAACTCTAGGAGCCTTGCAAAACATGGAGTTTGATGCACAACTGGAGTATATGTCCCCTAAAGGTGTGGAAGAAAACGGTGCCAACCAATTTGAGATCAAAGCCGCCATTACAGTGCCCGACACGATTACCATCCGTTCGGGATATAGCGCAAATGCGGAAATCGTCCTGGCACGTGCCAGTAAAGTATTGGCAGTGCCCGAAAGTACCGTTGAGTTTAAAAACGACTCTACCTTTGTATATGTCTTGACCGACAGTGTCCCTTCACAAAAATTCAGCCGCCGTACCATTACTACAGGTATGAGCGACGGCATCAAGATTGAAGTGAAGAACGGTTTGAACGCCAATGAGAAAATACGTGGAGCAGAAAAGAAATAATAGAAACAACAGTATGAAGAAACAAATCATTATAGCTATGGCTCTCCTTGCGGCATTGCCGGTTTCCGCCCAGGAAAAATGGAACTTACGCCAATGCATTGACTACGCCATCGAGCACAATTTGAGCATCAAGCAACAGGAAGCCGCGCGCGATCAGGATGCAGTCACCCTGAACACCGCCAAATACAGCCGTCTGCCTAATCTGAACGGAAATGTAGGACAATCATTCAACTTCGGCCGTGCCTTACAAGCCGATAATACATACGGCGACCGTAACACCAAGAACACCAACTTCTCACTCAGCACCAGCATCCCCTTGTTTACAGGATTGCGGATACCGAACAATATCGCTCTCAGTAAACTGAACCTGAAAGCAGCCATAGAGGACTTGAACAAGGCGAAAGAAGATATCAGCATTTCGGTCACCTCCGCCTATCTACAGATCCTTTTTAATGAGGAACTGGCCAAAGTAGCGCATAGCCAGGTAGAATTGAGCCGTGAGCAACTGAAATCAAAAGAAGCTTATTTCCACAACGGAAAAGCTTCGGAAGCCGAAGTGTATGAAGCCCGTGCACGGGTGGCCCAAGACGAAATGTCTGCCGTACAAGCCGACAACAATTATCAATTGGCATTGCTGGAACTGAGCCAGCTGCTGGAACTTCCCACTCCCGATGGCTTTGGTGTAGTATCTCCCCGTGTAGAAGACAACTTCACACTGCTTTCACCTCCCGAAGATATTTATACCCAAGCCGTACTGGATAAACCGGGTATCAAGGCCGCCCAGTTCCGTCTGGAAGGAGCCACCAAAAGTATCCGTATCGCACAAAGCGCCTGGTATCCGCAGTTAAACTTCGGTGCCGGAGTAGGTACAAACTACTATAATATCTCGGGAGTGGAGAATGCCTCATTCAGCAGCCAATGGCATCAGAACTTGAACAAGTATCTGCAATTCTCACTCAGCATCCCGTTGTTCAACCGTCTTGAAACACGAAACAGAGTAAAGAGTGCCCGCATTCAGCGCACTGCTTTATCCTGGAAACTGGAAGAGAGCAAGAAAATGCTTTTCAAAGAAATACAGCAAGCATACTATAATGCAGTAGCCGCCGAAAGCAAATACAAAAGCAGCACCACAGCTACAGAGGCTTCCGAAGCTTCTTTCCGTCTGATGAGCGAGAAATATGCCAACGGCAAAGCCAACGCTACCGAATATAATGAAGCCCGTACCAACTGGATGAAAGCCGTTTCGGACATGCTTCAGTCAAAATATGACTACCTGTTCCGTACCAAGATTCTGGATTTCTACAAAGGGATTCCCTTAAATTTGGAATAAAAGTTAAATGCATCATTTTTATTGCTATAGTCGTTTGATTTTCCTACATTTGGAAGTAATCTTTAATTGACTTTAACAAAAAGCACAGACATACGCCAGACAAACTGATAGATATGAATGTTTGGCGTACGTTTGTTTTACAACCAAAACTTATGAAAAACATATTCCTCCTTTTATGCTTGACCGTTTTGGTTCATCCGATGTTTTCCCAAGAAGCGGATGAAGTGCAACTGAACGTTCATTACCTCGCCCGTTTCCAACTATTTTATGAGGACAGCGGAAAGCTGTTTGAAGATGAGAAAGTCTTGGATATCGGAAAAAGAAGTTCAAGTTTTTACAGCCTGTGGAATACCCGTAGGGATGAAATAAAAGATAGCATACGATCCCGTGGTGGCAGTTACTCCGATGTCATGAACGCGTTGGAAAAAAGTAATTACCCTTTATCCAAACAGAATTATGCCATATACAAAAACTATCCGCAAAAAGGGATATTGACCTACACAGACAAGCTATACAAGCAATTCAGATACAAGGAAACCATGGAAACACCTGTTTGGAGAATGGAACCCGGTGACACTCTCATAGCCGGCTATCCATGTAAAAAAGCCCGAACCCTTTTTAGAGAAAAGGAATGGACAGTGTGGTTCACCCTCCATATTCCCATCAGTGACGGGCCATGGAAGCTACACGGATTGCCCGGATTGATACTAAAAGCCAATGACGTTCAAGGGTATTTTTCATTTGATTGTATCGAGATAAAAAATAAGAAATCACAAAAGGTGCCCTTGCCCAAAGGAAAATTTATCGAATGCAGCCGCCAGAAACTGGAAGAGATGCACCGATTAAACGCAAAGGATCCTCATCAGTACTTGGAACAGTTCGGAATATCTCGCACCACAGCATGCGATGCGAACGGAAAACCAATCGTATATAAAGAAAAGCATGCCATTTTCTTAGAAAAATGATCTTCTTATGAAAAGCACCCGCTACATAATATGTTTGCTTTTAGGAATGCTATGGACCTTTGTGTTATATGCGCAAGATTTTGAATATAAAGGTTATGTCGTTTCTGATACGCATGTTCCATTGGAAAATGCATCTGTTGCCTTGCTGCATCAGAACCAGTCCATTTTGGATTTTACGTTTACAGATTCAAAAGGATATTTCTCTATAAAAGTAAACACCCTTCCCACTACCATCTTTATCTCACACTTGGGTTACCAAGCCATCCACATCCCGACAGGAGACTATCGGGAAGGCACTTCGTGGGAACTGAAAACACAAAACATAAAGTTGAAAGAAGTAAAGATTACCTCCCACCGGATTCGGGAACGACAAGACACCCTGATTTACAACGTGAGCGGATTCAAGATGCCGCAAGACAAAAGTATTGCTGATGTATTGAAAAAAATGCCCGGCATAGAAGTCTCTTCTTCCGGTCAGATAAAGTTCGAGGACAAAGCTATCTCCAAACTTTACATAGAAGGCATGGACTTGATGGGAGACCAATATGCCTTAGCCACCAACAACCTGTCCGGAAAATCTGTCAAAAGTGTACAAGTACTCCGAAATCATCAAGATATATCCGCCCTTCGAGGGAAACAATTCAGCGAACAGGCTGCCATCAACTTGGTTTTGGAAGACAATGTGAAGTATACTCTTACTGGAACTACGGATATGGGAGGCGGATACACGCACGACAACAAAATGCTGTGGGATGCACGCATACAAACCATGCTGTTCGGGAAAAAGAACCAAAATCTCTCTCTGTACAAAACCAACAATACGGGCGTCAACACAGAGAACGAAATCATTTCACAAATACAAGACAGCGAGACACGCCTACCTGCTTCTCCATTCCTGCTGGTTCCTCCTGCTGCCACCATTAGTGACATAGACGAAAGGAATTACTTGGTGAACCGCGACCACTTGGGAGCCATCAAGCATCTCTACCAAATAAAAGAAGGCCATACGATACGTACTCAACTGAATTACCTGAACAAAAAAGAGGAGCAAGAAAGCAACACGTCCACCCTCTATTTCTATCCGGAACACACCATACGCTATGACGACCAAAATCTGCTCAACTCGCACATCCGGCAACTGAGCGGAGAAATAGCTTACCAACAAAACACCGCTCAAACATATATCAAAAACATAGTGAAAGGAAAATGGACTGAAAGCCACACGGACAATCCACTGCAAGCCAACAGTCAACCCATAAATCAATCGTTCCGCACCGATAGAAAAGAAATTTCCAACCAATTTCAGTGGGTACGTCCTTATGGCAACAACCACCTGTTCAGACTTACCTCCATTCAAGCGTATGAAGAACTACCTCAAGTGCTTACGGTCGCTCCCGGCCTTTATCAGGAATGGCTGAATGACAGTATACCTTATGAGCAACTGCGACAAGACGTACATCTGTATAATTTTTACTCCATAAACCGTATGGAACTACAAACCAAATTGTTCGGCTTTCACTTAGGCATACAAGGCGGAGCCGACTATATCCACCAAAACATGAACAGCGATTGTCGCCCGGCTGCCACTGTTCATGCGCTACGCGTTGCCCATACCCGATTTTATGTAGCCCCTACTTTGCGATATACGGATGAAAGCTGGAAAATATTGTTCACACTCCCTCTCTCCTATCATCTGTTCCGCCTTGACGGGCACTCGTCCCCCTCATCACATGAACGTCATCGTCTTGTTCTTCCGGAGCCGTCCCTCACCGCCTCCTACCAGCTTAATGCTTATTGGAGTATCCATCAAAGCCTCCATTATCGAAGCCAGATGCCTGATATCACCCAACTGTATCCTCATTACATCATTACCAATTATCGGGAAGCCTCCAAAGGCAGTCGGTTTTATCCGTCCAAGAACTTGCTATACAGTGCCACTGTCAAATTCAGCAACCCATTAAACGGACTGTTCTGTTCCATTGGCAGTCGGCTACACGTAGGCTGGCAGGAGCAGACTCCTCAATCCCAACAATATAGCGATCTGCATGTCACCCAAATGATTGAAGCCAAGCATCGCTTTATTTCATGGAATGTACACTCCAAAGTTTCCAAAACTTTCAGCTTTTGGAAAACCTTTATCGGCATCACAGGAAACTATACCCACAACAGGCAGAAAACCTTGTTGTATGAAAACCTTGTTCCCTTTCAAAGCCAAACACTGACTTTTGCTCCGGCTTATGCCACACAGCCATTAAAACAACTAAGCATCGAAGGAAAAACCCATTTGTCATATTCCACATTGAAAAGTTCCATCACTCCCTATACACATATCCTAAAAATGAGTAGCAACATAGAAATCAATGTATTCCCTACCACTCTGCTAAAATTGAAATGGACTCATTCTTTGTTTAACAACTACCATCCTGTTCGTTCGTCCATTTACTTCATGAATCTATCCACTACCTATTCGTTCCGAAAGTTCGACTTAGAGTTGCTTGCCAACAACCTACTGAACAACAAAGAACACCAACAAACTTACCTTTATACCCTGACGGAACACAGCATTGTGCAAAGGTTCCGTTCCCGAGAAATCCTGCTGAAAGCATCCTTCTGGTACTAACGGTTGCTTTTGTTCCTTTCCTTAGTGCCTCTTGAACGGTTCATGTCCTTTTCTCGCTTGCCATTCTCCTTTTTCCTCAGGATTCCATATCCGGCCAATGCAATCAAGAGCCCTGTCACACAGAATGCCCACATATTCATTACCCGCGATTCAGCTTCCAATACATAATTTCCTCCCAACAACCGGTAAGCATCCACCTTCCATATCACTCTGCCTTCTTCTTTCAGCAAGGTATTTGCAGAAAGCAACTCGCCGGGCATGGCCAATTCAAACTTAATCTGATTGTCAAACAATTCCATAGTGACACACTTTTCATCATACCTTTTCTGCATCTCCTTTTGATTGGCCTTATACAGATCCGTGAAAACGAGCGTATCGTACCGTTTATCCAACAAGGTACAGACATATTCGGGTGAGCATTCATTTTCCTCTTTCCGATTTTTATCTCCTAGAAAGATTTCTTCCTTTTCAGCTTTCAGTTTTGCAGCATAGGCAGCCTCTCCTCCCCTTTGCAGGAAATATTCCACCACTTCATAACTCAACTCGAATTGTGTATGATAGAGCCATTTCATAAACTTTTCCTCCGCATCTTCCAACACTGACTTCAGTTCCACTCCGTTCATTCCTTGATAACCGCTCATATCCCCTTGAAACAACAAGGCCTGTTCCGGCTTGCCCAGATACTTGTCCATGGGTATGAGACCTTTGTCTTCTATTTCCCGGAAATCGCATGTATACGTATAATAGGTATAAAACCAACGGAAGTGTTTTTCCAGTTTTTCTTGCGGTTCGGCCAAAGGCTTCATCCACTTCTCGTTGGCGGAAAAGAATGAAAACGTACCTTCCGCCTTCCATGTCCGCTCCGCCTTTACATTAAGTTCGGCTTCCTCTCCAAAGAAATCAACTTTCACACAGGAATCCAAGTTTTCTACCATCCAACGATCTCCCAGCTGGAATAAAAAAGGATTACCGCTTCTATTACCTGCCAGAAAAGCGGAATCGGCTTTGGCATATACTTCCCTGCTTATCCTGCCGTCTTTATACACACACGTGGTCATCCGATAATTGGTGGAACAAGATGCCAGTACCAGCAACAGAACCGATACATTTATTTTAATCATCACTCTTTTCATAACACTTTTCTTTTTAATGATTACGATCTTTCAATTTATTGATGAGGTTTTCTCTTCTGCACTGTACCTCCCGGTGTTCTTTCCATATCCGGAATAAAAAGACAGTCTTTTCCCGCACCGT
This sequence comes from Bacteroidaceae bacterium, assembly GCA_011959205.1. Taxonomy (GTDB): domain Bacteria; phylum Bacteroidota; class Bacteroidia; order Bacteroidales; family Bacteroidaceae; genus Phocaeicola. Next base: position 31,784 of record BLLV01000106.1, on the reverse strand, counting down.
CATTTCAGACATCCTCTCTAAAGGTACTGACTGAATGATTCGCGTAGGAGGACAGCTGTTAAGAGTTACTGTCCCTCTTTCAAGAGGCGGAGCCTCAGCATAAAAAAGAACCTCATACATCATAGCACCCAACAAGAACAGGGCGGCTATGGCAGAAAGCCACCTGAGCACATTCACCGGTTTCTGAGGCTTGCGCGGAATACGGGATATTTTTTTCATGATATCCTCAGACAATTCCTCAGGATTCTCTACTAAAGGCAGATTCTTTCTCACCTTTTCCAGCCATTCTTCATATCGTTGTTCTTCTCGTTTCATAAGTCAGGGTCTATTTGATGCATTTTATTTCTGATTTGTTTTCGCGCCTGATAGAGGTTATGCTTTATCTTCTCGGGCGACAGGCCGGTGATAATCACAACTTCGGCTACATCCAGTTCTTCAATATCACGAAGTGTAAATACTAACCTTTGCTTAGGGGTCAGCTCTTCGGTGAAGCGTAGAATTAAATCTTTCAATTCTTTATGGGACAGCGCTTCCTCTATATTTTCTCCAGACCCGATATCATGTTCCACGGATATGGTTTCTGATGAATAAGCCGGGGGAGTACGCCGCAATGCCCGAAGCCGGTCATAGCAGGCATTACAGGTTATTTTATACATCCAAGTTGAGAACCGGCACGAGCCGTCATATTTATCTATCGAGATCCATATTTTCACAAAAACGTCCTGTACCATATCCTTTGCCTCATCTTCGTCACAAAGCAAACGAAAAGCAAGTCTGAACACCATTGCCTGGAATTCCGACACCAATTGTGCAAAAGCAATCGTATCATTCCGTTTGCTCCGGTCAACAAGTTCCTGTATTTGTTCTTGATTCATCATGCGATCGTTGGTTTATATTATGATACGTCAGAAAACAGCCTGGGTCGAATGTTATAGCTAAAAAAATGATTTGCCAGTAACTTTCCTGTAAAAATAAAGCCCCCACACACCCTGCAGCATCTAAAAACACCAGACAAGCCTATCGCATCACACAATCAGCACACGGTTGTCCGTGCTCTAATTTCCAAAAGTACGGAAATATTCAAAGCCATCACTCTATTCTTTCGGAAAAATAAAAGAACTGTATGAGAGCGCGTCAGACGCGTTCTTATACAGTTCGTGTATGATCAATCCCTATCAAAGGTTATACCGTATGCATACGGGCAGCACTTCTTTCACCGGAATGACTCTTATTTCTTTCTCTTGACCGGGTTGAATCCTTTTCCTTCTTCTTATTCTCCCGTCTCACCTCTCTTCCGGACGGAGCCGTACGCTTGTTTTCACGACGGTCTTTATCAACCCGCGAGTTCTGTTCACGCCGTGAAGGGCGTCCGTCATGCCTGTTGTCATGATCCTTCTTCGGTCTGTCAGGCCTTGCCTGCGGGGCAGACGGGTGATGATGCTCACCCGACGGTCTGCTAGGCCGGACAGCCACATTGAAATCACGGCGGCGATGTGTATCATAAGTCACTCGGTCATGGCGGATGCGATAATGTCCGTCGTACACATCATGCCGGTAACGGTCACGATAATGAGTCTTATAATAGCTGACATTGTTAAAATGAGTACGATAATGCCCTCCGCAATAGCTGGTGTAATGATGCGGTTTTCCATAATAGAAGAAGTTCACATTATTATATACCAGATAAATGCGGAACTGCCATTTATTCTCATGTGCGTAAATGGGACGGTAGAAATGCTCGGCTCCCATAAAGCGGCGATACTGCACGCTGGAGAGTATCCAACGGAGGTCATCATTGCGTACATCCAGAAAATCATAATAACGCTCCAACGCATAATCATACCCTCTCACCACATCGTCCATCAAGTAGCGGACATTGTTCACAAAGTCATAATTCACCTCGTACACATCATTGTATTGCTGCGGACTGAGTTTCAGTTCGTATGCCATACGGTCTGTGAGGAAACGGGTATTCTGCCTCATTTTGCTGATGCTCATGGCCCCCATTGCGGGAATGGTTATGCCCAGCATACAAATCACTATCAATAATGTAGTCCATCTTTTCATAGCTGTTATGTTTTTAGTTTGTTAGTTCTATGGCACAAAAATAGGGGAAATCACTTTCCCCCGCAATTGATTTTCCCCATAAGTTCATAGGGTTTTTCCTATATCCGGTAGGGAAAAGCCTCGCTAGGCAAGGCGTATTCCCTCAGTTTCCAAAACAATCAGGCGCTTTTTATATAAATCGCCCACCGCTTTCTTGAATGTTTTCTTACTGACACCGAAAGTATCATAGATATCCCCGGCATCACTTTTATCATTCAACGGAGTGAAACCGTCATGATCTTTAATATACTGCAATAACACCTCCGAGAAATCATCCACCTTCTTCGCGCCCAGTTTTTGCAGAACCAGATCTATCTTGCCATCCTCACGCACCTGCTTCACATAAGCCGTCAGCCGCATGCCGGTTTCCAGAGGTTGGAATATTTCATTATCGTAAAGCAAACCACTGAACTTATTTTCCACAATGGCTTTGAACCCCAAATCGGTTTTCTGCCATATCAGGATATCCACTTCCTGCCCCGGCCGATAATCGGGACGGTCCTTAGAAAGATAGCGTTCCACCTTGGCAGAAGCCATGATGCGGTAACTGTCTTCATCTATATGTGCGTGTACTATATACTTCCGTCCTTTCTGCATCTTCATCTTCTGCTCGCGGAAAGGAACAAAAAGGTCTTTCATCAATCCCCAGTTCAAAAACGCGCCAAATTCATTGATCCATGCCACCTCCAGACAGGCAAATTCGCCCACCTGCACCCATGGCTGCAAGGTGGTAGCTATCAGCCTCTCCTCATTATCAAGGTAAAGAAAGACATTCAGCACATCGCCGGGCTTACAGCCTTCAGGCACATAACGTGTAGGCAACAAAATCTCTCCGTCGTCACCTCCATCCAGGTAGACACCAAAGTCTACTTCTTTTACAACCTCCAGTTGGTTGTATTTTCCCAGTTTTACGTTCATTAGCTAAATTTTTTCTCAAAGATAAATAAAAAGCGTTATCTTTACTCGATATTAACCAAGAAAACCCCAAATAGTTATGGATAATTTTATCTTTTACAACCCTACACGCCTCATCTTCGGGAAAGGCATGATTGCCCGGCTGGCCCAAGAGATACCGGCCGACAAGCGGATTATGATCACTTTCGGTGGCGGCAGTGTAAAGACAAACGGAGTCTATGAGCAAGTTACCCAAGCCCTTGAAGGACGTGATTACACGGAATTTTGGGGAATAGAATCAAATCCTGACATATCCACCCTGAAAAAAGCAATAGAGCTGGGCAAAGAAAAGAACATCGACTTCCTGCTGGCAGTAGGCGGCGGCTCGGTCATAGACGGTACCAAGCTGATTGCGGCAGGTATCCTATACGACGGAGACGCATGGGAGCTGGTAAAAAAAGGAAATGCACAGCACACCATTCCTCTGGGAACTGTGCTGACCATCCCCGCCACAGGATCGGAAATGAATAACGGAGCCGTGATTTCATGCCGTGAGACACACGAAAAGTACCCGTTCTTCTCCCATCATCCCGTTTTCTCCATTCTGGACCCGACGGTGACTTTCTCACTACCCGATTATCAGATAGCCTGCGGACTGGCAGACACCTTCGTGCACGTCATGGAGCAATACCTGACCAAGACGAACGAATCTTCCCTGATGGACCGCTGGAGCGAAAGCATTCTCCGTACACTGGTACAAATAGCCCCGCAAATCAAAGAGAACAAGCAGGATTATCACTTGATGAGTGAATTCATGATATCCGCCACCATGGCATTAAACGGCTTCATCGCAATGGGAGTCTCCGAAGACTGGGCTACCCACATGATAGGCCACGAACTGACCGCACTGCATGGCATGACACACGGCCAGACATTGGCTATCGTACTTCCGGGAACCTTGCGCACCCTTGCCGACAAAAAACGCGACAAGATATTGCAATATGGCGAACGGATCTGGGGAGTCACCTCAGGAGTTCCCAGCGTACGCATATCGCTGACTATTGAGAAAACCGAAGACTTTTTCAAGAAGCTCGGACTTAAAACCCGTTTGGATGAAGCAGGAATCGGTGATGACACCATCGAGGAAATAGTACGCCGGTTTAATGAACGAAACGCCGCATACGGCGAAGACGGCGACGTCACCGGAGAAGTGGTACGCCGGATTCTGCAAAACTGCAAATCGAAAAAAGAATCAACCCATACAGGAGGAACGAATATGAAAACAGTCATTCTCACTTCTTTCAAAAGCGATGTCCGCGCGCACATGCTGCAAGATCTTCTGAAAAACGAAGGCATAGAATCCATGTTGCAAGGAGAATATACCGCCCAGGTACTGGCTTATATTCCGGGAATGGACATAAAAGTATTAGTTTTCGAAAAAGATTATGCCCGGGCATTTGAAATCCTGAAAGCCAGTTTTCCTGAGAAAATATAGACAGACTTCCCCTTGTCAGACTTCCGAAGAAATTCTGCCATCCACCATGTGAATCGTCCGGTCTGTCAGACGGGCCAGACTCTCATCGTGAGTCACAATAACAAAAGTCTGACCTAATTTATCACGCAGATCAAAGAACAACTGATGAAGTTCCTCTTTGTTGCGGGTATCCAGACTGCCCGACGGTTCATCCGCAAGGATAACCGCCGGGTTGTTTATCAACGCACGCGCCACCGCCACACGCTGTTTCTCTCCTCCCGACAATTCGGCCGGTTTGTGCGAAGCACGTCCGGACAAGCCCAAGAACGTCAACGTTTCTTTAGCCTTCTGCATGGCTTCGGACGAGGAAGTGCCCGCTATCAATGCAGGAATCATCACATTCTCTAAAGCGGTGAATTCGGGAAGCAGCTGGTGAAACTGAAACACAAAGCCGATCTGCCGGTTGCGGAAAGCCGACAATTCCTTTTCCTTCAAGCGGCTCACTTCGGTGCCATTCAGCAGGATAGTACCCGCGTCCGCCTTATCCAGTGTTCCCATAATCTGCAACAACGTGGTTTTCCCCGCACCGCTGGGCCCCACAATGCTTACCACCTCTCCTTTTTCTATCCTCAGATCAATACCTTTCAGCACCTGCAGTGTGCCGAAACTCTTCGTTATTCCCTGTAATTCTATCATAATCAAATTTTTCTTATCACATACTCCGCCAGATAGCAACCAAAGACCGCCGGCATATAACTCACGGTTCCGGCGGTGGATTTCTTGTTTCTCTCATCATCAACCAGTATCACCGCATCCTGATCGGCCTGCTCCGTACTAAATACAACCGGAAGTTTCCGTTTCATCCCCATTTTCTGCAAACGCTTTCGCACGGCCTTGCTCAATCCGCAATGGTAAGTATCCCATAAATCGGCAAAACGGATCTGGGTAATATCCCGTTTGGCACCGGCCCCCATGCTGCTCACAATGGGCAGACGACGCTGAAGCGCATGATATATGAGGTAACATTTAGGAGCCACCGTATCAATGGCATCCACCACGAAATCGAATTCCGCACTGTCCAGCAGCTCCGGAATACGGTCATCTTTCAGATACTCCGCCAATACGGTCAGTTCCAAACCGGGATTGATATCACGGAAGCGTTCCGCCAATATCTCCGCTTTAGGACGTTCCATAGTAGAGTGAAGAGCCGGAAGCTGACGATTCAGATTACTGGGCTGCACAGTGTCCGCATCCACAATGGTCATACGGCCCACCCCTGTACGGCAAATCATTTCGGCAGCATACGCCCCTACTCCACCCAAGCCCACCACCAGCACATGAGCGCGGCGCAGGCGTTCCATCTTATCTTTTCCCAGCAGCAACTCCGTACGCTGCTGCCATTCCATATTAATTTCGTTCATCACCTTTCTTAAACCATTTGTAGAACCATTTTCCTACATTATCATATACTCGTGTCTCCGACTGTCCGCGAGGGTCAGAGAAAGAAACAATCTCCTGCGGGTCGTCTCCCAACTGGTCCGGATATACAATCAGCAAACTGTTATTGGCAAAATACTTGCTGATTTGTGCTGGCAGACGTTCAAAAGAAGTCTGATAGGAGATAGACCCTTTGCGCGAAGACACCACCACAAACAGGTGGTCATAACTCACTTGCCCGGTCAGAAGGAGCAAATCATCCCATTCTTCCAGCACTGAAATTTCAGTAAAGGTGTTCGCCTCCTGTTTTTCAGTCACGACACGCAAATGCTTCAACGTGTCCTCCGTAGCAAAAAAATGCACGCGGCACCCCAATTGTTTCCCCATACGGCAAAGCTGTGTCACCCATTTCAAAAACCCCATCTCATACTCCGCCTTATCGGGTACCGCCACCACAATCCGGCGCAATGTATTGACAGGCATCAATAACTTGGTAATCATAATCTGTCGGTTCGTTCCCTTCAGCAGGCTCTCCGTCAGATTTCCAAAGAAAGAATCCATCAGATTTGTCTTGCGATGCAAACCTATCACAACATCCGTCACCGCATACTCTTTCTGTGTATGGATAATACCTTGCGCAATATTCAAGTCATAACGCAGCACAGTCTTTACAGATGCATCGGCAGCAGCGGCAATCATGGCCGTCCGCTCCAAATTTCGCTTGCCTATCAATTCTTTTGTCTCGGAAGTATTATTGTCATTGATGACGCTTAAGGCCACCAACGACTCTTTCTGCCTGGGATGCCTCATCATCAAGGCCATACCCACCAGCCCTTCTATCGTCTCGGGATTGGCCACCGGAATCAAGATACGCTCCAGCTCCTTGCCTTCACCGCCTTCGGTCAGATTTTCTTGTGTCACCATCTTTCGCGCGGCACGTTCCGTCACCACCGAACTGATGATACAAGTAAACAAAATCATGACTACCGTGCCATTCAACACATCATCGCTAAGCAACCGTTCTCCGTTTTCCATAATAATACCATGACCTATCAATACGGCAGCTAAGGTTGCGGCAGCCTGTGCATTGCTTAATCCAAAAATCAAGCTACCCTCCACCTTATTCATGCCATATATTTTCTGAGTGATCCATGCTGCCAGCCATTTGCTGAAAGTAGCCACTACAGTCATCACTACCGCTACCTTCAATGCCTCACCCTCCGTAAAAAGGCAACGTACATCAATGATCATTCCCACTCCAATCAAGAAATAAGGAATAAACAGTGCATTGCCCACAAATTCCAGCCGGTTCATCAAAGGCGAAACATGAGGCACAAAACGGTTCAACACCAACCCGGCAAGGAAAGCCCCCAAGATGCCCTCCATTCCGACCAGTTCCATCAAGCCTCCGCCCAAAAACACCATAGCCAGTACAAAAACGAATTGCATCACCGCATCATCATAAGTACGAAAGAACCACCGACTGATACGAGGCATTAAAAATATAATCAGCCCAAACAGCAGAACCACCCTAGCAACCAATAGTACCCAAAACAATCCGCCTACCTCCTCACCTTTATACATACCGCCAATAACAGCCAGCACCATCAAGGCCAGCACCACAGTCACCGCCGTTCCCCCAATAGTGATACTGACCGTCCGCTGCCGGGACAAGCCATACCGGCTGATAATGGGATAAGCTATCAAGGTATGGCTGGCATACATGCTGGCCAGCAGCACAGAAGTAAGGAAACCATAACCCAGCATGCTCATGCTGCTCCATATACCCAGCCCCATCGGAATAAGGAAAGTGAACATACCAAAAACCAGCCCCTTTGTCCGGTTCTTCTTGAAATCATCCATATCCATCTCAAGGCCTGCCAGGAACATGATGTAATAGAGTCCCACTTTTCCGAACAACTCAAAGCTGCTGTCGCGTTCCAGAATATTGAAGCCATACTTTCCCACCGCAACCCCGGCAAGTATCATACCAATGATGTGCGGGATACGCAGACACCCCAAAATCATGGGAGCGAACAAGATGATGATAAGTACCAGGAAGAATATCCAAGTAGGATCGGTGACTGGAAAATGTATGTTAAGGTCGAATAGTTCCATGCTTTTTTAAGTTTTATACCATAATATCGACAAATTTACGAAAAAAGTTTCTTTTTTACCGATTTATATTCCAAAATGTTCTAATTTTGCAGCCTGAACCTCCTCACGTACTGAGTGATAGTTCTAAAGTATTACTAAATTTTATCTTATAAAACAAAAAACAAAATGAAAGTAGCAATTGTTGGTGCGAGCGGAGCTGTAGGACAAGAGTTCCTGCGTGTGCTCGATGAAAGGAACTTCCCGTTGGATGAGTTAGTGTTATTCGGTTCTTCACGCAGTGCAGGACGAAAATACACATTCCGCGGTAAACAGATTGAAGTGAAACTCCTTCAGCACAACGATGACTTTAAAGGTGTAGATATCGCTTTCACATCAGCCGGCGCAAGTACCACAAAAGAATTTTGTGAAACCATCACCAAACATGGCGCCGTACTGATTGACAATTCCAGTGCTTACCGTATGGATGCCGACGTGCCTTTGGTAGTGCCCGAAGTGAATCCGGAAGACGCATTGAACCGTCCCCGCAACGTGATAGCTAACCCCAACTGTACAACTATCCAGATGGTAGTTGCGCTGAAAGCCATCGAAAATCTTTCACACATAAAACGTGTGCATGTGGCTACTTATCAAGCTGCCAGCGGTGCAGGCGCAGCGGCTATGGACGAATTGTACGAACAATACCGTCAGGTATTGGCCAACGAGCCCGTGACAGTAGAGAAATTCGCTTATCAGCTGGCATTCAACCTGATTCCGCAGATTGACGTGTTTACCGACAATGGATATACCAAAGAAGAAATGAAGATGTTCAACGAGACACGCAAGATCATGCACTCTGACATTCAGGTAAGTGCCATGTGTGTACGTGTTCCCGCCCTCCGTTCCCACTCGGAAAGTATCTGGGTAGAGACTGAACGTCCCATTTCTCCCGAAGAAGCCCGTGAGGCCTTTGCCAAAGGAGAAGGACTGGTATTGATGGACAACCCTGAAAAGAAAGAATATCCCATGCCGTTGTTCCTGGCAGGCAAGGATCCTGTTTACGTAGGCCGTATCCGCAAAGACCTGGCAAACGAAAACGGACTGACTTTCTGGATTGTAGGCGATCAGATCAAGAAAGGTGCGGCATTGAACGCTGTCCAGATTGCCGAATACTTGATCAAAGTAGGGAATGTGAAATAACAGGCATCCATCGCCTGATTCAACAAAGACGCAGATGACGCGAAAGCATGTTTTACGCATGCCTTCGCGTCATCTGCGTTTTTTGTGTGTAGAGAGATACATATCCACTATTGTAGCAACAAACCATCAAATATTTTGCAGCTGTCCTTTTTTAGGATGGAAATAGATAGGTTAAGCCATTTCTTCCGCACAATGAAGCTCTTCCAACCGCCTTGTTACTACTGCCGCCGCAAGTCGGTTGTACAACCCACTATAGGCGGCTGTACAACCCACTACAGGCGGTTATACAACCGCCTGATGGCGGCAGTAGTAACAGACAGAAAGAAAAGCCTTAAACTTCCTGCTGAAAAACCTTAGTTATGCTATATATCCCTCTTTGTTGTTTCATAGCAAGATATAAAAAAAAGAGCATGACAGAAAAACCGCCATACTCTCTTTTTATATATAATCGGAAGACCATTTTATCATTCAGCATCCAAAGCTTCTTCGCCGACACTTCGTTCCATTCCTTTTAACGGAATTATATCCACCAGATTCACTTCAAAGATTAATGTTGAATAGCCGGGAATATCCTGAAAACCATTTTTTCCATATCCCAATTGATAAGGAATATAAAGCTCCCATTGATCTCCTGCTTTCATATCACCAAACCCTTTCATCAAGGCAGTGCTCCATCCGGCAATCACCTCCCCTGTAACAAATGTTCTTGGAGTGACTATTTCCGGATCAAGCTCACCCTGATAGCTCTGATCAAAGACAATGCCATTAATGAACTGTCCGCGATAGTTCACTGCTATGGTATCCGTGGCAATCGGACTTTCAGCACCATCTCCAATCTTCAAAATCTTGCAGTAAACATTATCGTTCACCTTCCCTTTTTCATCCAGATTCAAAGGTGGAAGTTTATAAGAACGGATGATTTTCCATTGTCCTACCCCATTGCCTTGATTGGCTTCCGCCACTGTAGCGATGGAGTCAATATACCGCTGATTACGTTCCTCCCAGTTTGCATACGGATCTTCCACCCCATCCGTCTCACTGCATGAAGCAATGGACAGAGAAGTAACAAACAGCAAGCCAATCAGCCAAAGAATACTTTTATTCATAAATTCCTGTTATTATTGCAAAGTCTTCAGCAGACTTGTTATACTTACTTTATCGGCAATGATATTGGTCAGTTCCGAAATAGCCACACGCTCCTGCTGCATGGTATCACGATTACGCAAAGTCACGCAATTGTCTTCCAAAGTCTGGTGATCCACCGTGATACAATACGGAGTACCGATGGCATCCTGACGACGGTAACGCTTGCCGATGCTGTCTTTCTCATCATACTGGCAGTGGAAATGGAACTTCAAGTCATTCATAATCTCACGCGCCTTCTCGGGCAGGCCGTCTTTCTTCACCAACGGCATCACGGCCAGTTTTACCGGAGCCAGAGCAGCAGGCAATTTCAACACGACACGAGTCTCACCACTCTCCAATGTCTCTTCTGTATAAGCGGCACTCATGATGCTGAGGAACATACGGTCCACACCGATAGATGTTTCAATCACATACGGAGTATAGCTTTCATTCAATTCCGGATCGAAATACTTGATGCTCTTGCCACTGAACTTCTCGTGCTGGCCCAAGTCAAAGTTCGTACGGCTGTGAATACCTTCCACTTCCTTGAATCCGAACGGCATCAGGAACTCAATATCGGTAGCGGCGTTGGCATAATGCGCCAGCTTGTCGTGGTCATGGAAACGGTAATGATCATCACCGAAACCTAATGCCTTATGCCATTTCAAACGAGTCTCTTTCCATTTGGGGAACCACTCCAGCTCGGTACCCGGTTTTACAAAGAACTGCATCTCCATCTGTTCAAACTCACGCATACGGAAAATGAACTGACGGGCTACAATCTCGTTACGGAAAGCCTTGCCAATCTGAGCAATACCGAAAGGAACCTTCATGCGGCCGGTCTTCTGCACATTCAGGTAATTGACAAAAATACCCTGCGCTGTCTCCGGACGAAGGTAGACCTTCATGGCACCATCGGCAGTAGAACCCATTTCGGTAGAGAACATCAAGTTGAACTGGCGTACTTCGGTCCAGTTCTTGGTTCCCGAAATAGGACAAACAATCTCCTCGTCAATGATAATCTGACGAAGTTCATCCAAATCACTATCGTTCAATGCTTTTGCAAAACGCTCGTGCAAAGCGTCGCGCTTGGCCTGATGCTCCAGCACACGGCCGTTGGTGCTACGGAACTGAGCCTCATCAAAAGCATCCCCGAATCTCTTGGCAGCCTTCGCCACTTCTTTGTTTATTTTCTCATCATATTTGGCAAGCTGATCTTCAATCAGCACATCGGCACGATAGCGTTTTTTAGAATCGCGGTTGTCAATCAGAGGATCATTGAACGCGTCCACATGTCCGGAAGCCTTCCAGATAGTAGGGTGCATAAAAATAGCCGAGTCAATACCTACGATGTTCTCGTGCAGCAGCACCATGCTCTGCCACCAATATTGCTTGATATTATTCTTCAACTCCACTCCCATCTGACCGTAATCGTATACAGCGCCCAGTCCGTCATAAATATCACTGGACGGAAATACAAAACCATACTCTTTACAGTGCGATACTAATTTCTTAAAAACATCTTCTTGTGCCATTTTCTTATCTGTTTATTCTTACACTTTTGTTGTTTTTTCCTGTTTTCAACCTTTAATAAGGGCGAAATAATGTGCAAAGTAAATGATTTTTTTCAATAAAAGTCGTATTTTTGCGTGCATATCATCAGAACATTAAGGAATTTAAATATATATGAGCGACGATTTTATTGATAAAGAAGAACAAAACGAAGAAAATATTCCCGCGCCGGAGAACGAACACTCGGACTATAAACCTGCCGATACCAAAAACACAGGGGTGAAACACCAGCTGAGCGGAATGTATCAGAACTGGTTTCTGGACTACGCCTCCTACGTAATACTGGAACGTGCCGTACCGCACATCAATGACGGTTTGAAACCTGTCCAAAGACGTATCCTCCACTCTATGAAAAGATTGGATGACGGACGGTACAACAAAGTGGCGAACATCGTGGGGCATACCATGCAGTTCCATCCGCACGGCGATGCTTCCATAGGCGACGCGTTGGTGCAGCTAGGCCAAAAGGATCTGTTGATAGACTGTCAGGGAAACTGGGGCAACATACTGACAGGCGATGGTGCCGCTGCCCCCCGTTACATCGAAGCACGTCTGTCCAAATTCGCATTGGACGTGGTTTTCAATCCCAAAACCACCGAATGGCAGGCATCATACGACGGACGAAACAAAGAACCGATCACCCTACCTGTTAAATTCCCGCTCTTGCTCGCTCAGGGAGTAGAAGGTATCGCCGTGGGTCTTTCTTCCAAAATCCTGCCGCACAACTTTAATGAACTGTGTGACGCCTCCATTGCCTACCTGAGTGGCGAGGAATTCAAACTCTATCCCGATTTCCAGACGGGAGGCTCTATCGATGTATCCCGCTACAACGACGGCGAACGCGGCGGAGTGGTGAAGGTACGTGCCAAAATCAATAAAATAGACAACAAGACATTGTCCATAGCCGAAGTGCCTTTCGGAAAGACCGTTCCCGGGGTATGCGACTCTATTGTGAAGGCCAGCGAAAAGGGAAAAATCAAGATCCGGAAAGTAGAGGATCTTACTTCCGAAAAAGTAGAGATCTTGGTGCACCTTGCTCCGGGAGTATCCTCGGACAAGACATTAGACGCGCTCTATGCATTCACCGATTGTGAAGTAAGCATATCTCCCAATTGCTGCGTTATAGACGAAAAGAAACCACACTTCCTTACTGTCAGTGCCGTCCTTAAAAAAGCCACGGACAACACATTGTCCCTGCTCCGCCAGGAACTGGAAATACACAAGGGAGAATTGCTTGAAAGCCTTCATTTTGCATCATTGGAAAAAATCTTCATCGAAGAACGGATTTATAAGGAAGTAAAGTTCGAGCAGTCCGAAAATACGGACGCCGCCTGCGAGTTCATTGACGAACGGCTGACTCCTTTCTATCCGCAATTTATCCGTGAGGTGACCCAGGAGGATATTCTGAAGTTACTGGATATCAAGATGGCACGGATTCTGAAGTTCAACAAGGACAAAGCGGACGAGAACATAGCCCGCATCAAGGAGCAGATTGAAGAAATAAACAATCATCTGGCACATATCGTGGAATATACCATCGACTGGTATCAGATGCTGAAAGACAAATATGGCAAACAATATCCCCGCCGTACAGAACTGCGCAACTTTGATACCATTGAGGCGGCGAAGGTAGTGGAAGCCAACGAGAAACTCTATATCAACCGCGAGGAAGGCTTTATCGGCACCTCCTTGAAAAAAGATGAATTTATAGCCAACTGCTCAGACATTGACGATGTGATCATCTTTTATAAAGACGGCAAGTACAAAGTGGTCCGTGTGGCAGATAAAATGTTTGTCGGCAAGAATGTCCTTTTTGTCGATATCTTCAAGAAGAATGACAAACGTACCATATACAATGTGGTCTATCGGGATGGAAAAGAAGGATTCCACTATATCAAACGGTTCAACATCACCTCCATTACCCGCGACCGTGAATATGATGTAACACAAGGTACGCCCAGCTCACGTATTGTTTACTTTACAGCCAACCCTAACGGGGAAGCGGAGGTTATCAAGATTACCTTGAAGCCGAATCCGCGTATCAAGAAAATCATATATGAAAAAGATTTCAGTGACATCAATATCAAGGGACGCCAGTCCATGGGCAATATCCTGTCTAAATACGAAGTGCATAAGATAGCCTTGAAACAACGTGGCGGCTCTACTTTGGGCGGAAGAAAAGTATGGTTCGACCGGGATGTGCTCCGCTTGAACTATGACGGACGCGGCGAATATCTGGGAGAATTCCAAAGTGACGAATTGATTTTAGTAGTCCATGAAAACGGCGAGTTCTATACCAGCAACTTTGATTTGAACAATCATTATGATCCGGGGATCCGCATCATCGAGAAGTTCGATGCCAACAAGGTATGGTCCGCCGCTTTATTTGATGCTGACCAAGGTTACCCTTATTTGAAACGATTCACTTTCGAATCTACCTCACGTCGTCTCAATTATTTGGGCGAGAACAAGGAGAGCCGTTCCATATTGCTTACTTGTGTGGCTTATCCACGCATACAAGCCGTATTCGGAGGACATGACAGTTTCCGTGACCCGTTGGAAATTGACGTGGACCAGTTCATCGGAGTCAAGAGTTTCAAAGCAAAAGGAAAACGAATCAGTACTTATAACATTGAACAAATAAACGAACTGGAGCCTTTACGCTTCCCCGAATCTCAAAAAGAAGAGGACGGTGCGGAAGAGGGTGCCGACGAAAACGAAGAGACTGCCGAAATTGAAGACCCGGATCATGGCAAGAGTGAAACAGATATCATTGATGAAATCACCGGCCAGATGAAACTATTTTAAAGAATGAAGAAAATTCTCCTATTATTACTGTTCTTGCCTCTCAGCCTGCTTTCGCAGGCGCAGGAAGACAGTTTACAAGCAAACCGCTACGTCATGAGGGCTACTCTTTACGGTGCCGGCTTTACCAATATATTGGACACCTATCTTTCACCGATGGAATATGCCGGACCCGAGATCCGTATCCTGCGTGAAAGTATGCGTATGACCAAACTGATGAATGGCAATGTATCTGTTCAAAGTCTGTTCCAGGCCCATCTGTCCCTGACAGAGAATAAAGCGGAAACAAGTAACGAAATGGCAGGCATGGTCAATTGGAACTATGCGCTGCATTACCAGTTCCGGCTGACAGAAAACTTGAAGATACTGGCGGGTCCCATGCTGGACTTGAACGGCGGATTCATCTATAACATGCGAAATTCCAATAATCCCGCCCAAGCCAAAGCGTATGCCAATCTGGCGGCATCGGGCATGGTCATCTATCGGTTCCATATCGGCAACTATCCGCTGATAGCCCGTTATCAGGCGAATTTGACGGTCATGGGGGTTATGTTTTCCCCAGAATACGGACAATCTTATTATGAGATATTCAGTTTAAAGAATGGCGGCAAGAATGTATTGTTCACTTCCCTGCACAACCAGCCTTCCTTGCGGCAGCTGGTCACATTGGATTTTCCTATCCGGTCGGTCAATATGCGTTTCGGATACCTATGTGACATTCAGCAGGCGAAAGTCAATAATCTGAAAAGCCATATATGGTCACACGCCTTTATGATAGGTTTCGTGAAAAACTTCTATTTATTGAAAGGTAAAAACAAAGTGGCGATGCCCGGCCGGGTCAGCCCTTATTAATATAAAGGATGAAAAGAAATAGTTATTTTTTTATCAGTCTGCTAGTATCTGTTGTATTATGCACTTCGTGCATCACGGAAGACGAATACGACAACTCTCCCGAAGGCAACTTCGAAGCGTTATGGCAGACTATCGACCGCCAGTATTGTTTCCTTGACTATAAAAAGCAGGAATACGGACTGGAATGGAATGAGATATACAGCCGGTACAAGCAGAGAATATCCAAAGGCATGAACAATGAACAGTTATTCGAAGTGCTGGCAGATATGCTGAACGAATTGCGTGACGGACACGTAAATCTGTCCTCCAAACTGGAGTACTCCCAATATCGTGAATGGTTTGACAGCTACCCGGCGAATTTCAGCGACAGCATCCAACGTGTCTATCTGGGTAAGGATTATGCGCTGTCCTCGGGCATGAAGTATCAGATTTTCGAAGATAACATAGCCTATATTTACTGTGGCAGTTTCCAATCGGGCATTGGCGAAGGAAATCTGGACGAGATTCTAAACAAACTGGCTATCTGCGACGGTTTGATTATTGATGTACGGAACAATTCGGGTGGTAATCTTACCACAGCCGAGAAATTAGCCGCACGTTTCACGAATGAAAAAGTGTTGGTAGGCTATATGTCCCATAAAACCGGACCGGGACACAATGATTTCTCGACCCCCAAAGCTGTTTGGCTGGAACCGTCACTAGACCGCGTACGCTGGCAAAAACAGGCGGTAGTGCTGACTAACCGCCGCTCTTTCAGCGCCACCAATGACTTTGTGAACAGAATGAAAATACTACCTAAAGTAACCATCATCGGTGACAAAACAGGTGGCGGTTCCGGTCTACCCTTCTCCTCCGAACTGCCTAACGGCTGGTCTGTCCGCTTCTCGGCCAGTCCGATGTACGATGCGGATATGCAACATCTGGAATTCGGTATAGATCCGGACATCAAAGTCAATATGACCTCAGAGGATATGCAACGCAATGTGGATACCATTATTGAGACTGCACGTAAATATTTACATAACCACAAAGAATAATTTTCTAAAAATCTTTGGTACTTAAAAAATATTCCTTATCTTTGCACTCGCTTACAAAAAGCAATGTCGCGCGTGTGGCGTAATTGGTAGCCGCGCCAGACTTAGGATCTGGTGTCGTGAGACGTGTAGGTTCGAGTCCTATCACGCGCACAACATTCCATATAAAAACAGACAAAATCCCCCGAAATCGGACAATTTCGGGGGATTTTCTTTACTAGAAGAAACTAGTTCTCAAAAATCATGTGGCATACTAAAATTTCACATTTATTTTTGTTCCTTTATAAAGCACTGTCTTTTCACTTCCATCCGGCATTCGAACTGTAAATTTCCGCTCATCCAGCATCCCTTCATAGCAGCCATGGCGTGCATCAATAGACAATGTCCGCTTGGCATCATTCCAAGTCATCGGAATTTCAGTATAAGCACCGTTTTCGTAATTATAGTTATTACCTTCATCCTCATAAAGCACAAAATTACCATCGGCACCAGGATAAACACAAACCTTGAGATTGTCCCATTTCTTCTCGCCCACGTATTGCACATCAGGACCTAACGGCACGATGCTTCCAGCACGTACATAAAGCGGAATACGATTGAACACAGTCGTCACCTTCAGCTTCTGCCCGCCTTCTGCCACTTCGTTCGTCCAGAAATCATACCATTGGCTACCGGCAGGCAAATACACTTCCATCTCTTTAGGCTGGGTAAAATCGACCGACAAGAGAGGAGGGGCAGACTCCTGGGCTTTGCGTTCCCAACCTTCATTCTCTTTCAAAAGTTTCTGCACCTGCTCGGGAGTATACTGGGCATGCAGTACGGGAGCCACTAGAAAGGCCGATCCAAACATATACTCACTGCCAATGTCCCATGTCTTGGGATCATTGAGGAAGTCCATGAACAATGCACGCATGAACGTAGAATTGCGGCGGCTTACCTCCCATGATGTAGAATAGATATAAGGAATCAACGAATAACGGAGTTTCACAGCATCGACCAATGCGTCATACACTGGCTCACCTGCTTTACCATAGAGGAAAATTTCGCGAGGTGCATCGGCCCCGTGACTGCGCATCATCGGACAAAATACACCGAACTGCGACCAACGCACATACAATTCATGGAACATAGGATTTTTTGTTGCTGTTCCATTACCCAATCTATTGTTATAAGAGCCGGCAAAGAATCCGCCAAGGTCAGTGTTCCAATGTGGCATACCAGTTAGGGAAAAATTCAATCCGGCAGTGATTTGCCTACGAAACATATCCCATGAAGAACCGACATCGCCCGTCCATACATTTGAGCCATAACGTTGTTGCCCCAAGAATCCCGAACGGGTCAAAATAATGACACGTTTGTCACGAGTCAGAGCACGCTGATGGTCAGACACTCCTCCTACCGTCACAAGCGGGAAAGCGTTCCGTACGCTGCGGAAAGAACCGAGATAAGTCTGCCGGTCAAAATCCGAATCTCTCTGATTGAAATGGTCAGGTTCTGTCGAGTCCATCCACCATCCGTCCATACCAAGTTGAAAAATACCTTTGTTCAGATACTTCCAATAAATATCGCGCGCCTTCGGATGATATGGATCATAAACCTTCACACCCGAGGGATAGTCAAAGTTAGGTGGCCAGCCTTCTACACCCGATTCAGGCCATGTAGCCATATCCATCAGTAACCCTTCTTCCTCAAGAGCCTTGAAAGGTTTAGTCTTCGGACCGAAAGAAGACCAAATGGAAATCATCATGTGTGCATTCAAACCATGGACTTCATCAATCATCCTCTTCGGATCACGGTATTCATAGTTCAGAAACTCCATTGCATTCCATAAATAGTTACTCCCCCAATATTGCCAGTCCTGAATGATACAATCAAGCGGGATACCCAGTTCACGGTATTTCTTCACGACACCCACCACTTCATCCTGACTCTTATAACGCTCTTTGCTTTGCATAAACCCATAACTCCACAAAGGCATCATAGGGACTGAACCGGTCAGCGAGCGAATCTGTGCAATTACACCGTCAGCCGAACCACCATACATAAAATAATAGTCGATGCAATCGCCTACATCTGAACGGAACGACGTTTCCTGCTCATTGTCAACATACGTCGTGCCTGCATAATTATCCCAAAACACACCATATCCTTTAGTCGATTGAAAAATAGGAGTTACGTCTTCAGTATTGCCTTGTACTAGATACTTCTCCATCCCACGTTGCATCATCCGTCCATTCTGAAGTTGTCCGAGGCCATAGAGTCCTTCGTCCTTATCGGTTTCAAAACTTTGGTAAACAGAATAAGTGACCCGACCGGCATCATTGACAGGTGTGAATGCTTTCACATTCTCCAATTCCTTTAATAGGGATGCCCCGTTGCTTGTTTCGTAAGTTAGGATACCTGTTTGTGTATCCAATTTCACGGTCAGTGAACGACTTTTCATCACAATATTGCCATTCCCCGGTGTGGAAACTTTGAGATTTGTGTTCTCAGGTTTAGCAATAACCGAAAGGCTTTTCTTCTCTATCGTTTGCCCATGCGGCATTTTCAATACACGCAGGCTATTGGCGTTGAACCATTGCACTTCCACGTCTATTTTTTTTCCGGGGATAGAAGCCTTAATGCCAGTTCCTGTCCGCTGATATTCTTGCGACCAGACCCAAGTAGTTAACAAACAACAGACTATAAAAATAAGATTTCGTTTCATAAGCTCTAATTTTATTGTTCTTAAATGATTCATATCCATATCATGAATTTGAGAAAACCTACAACATTAATAAATATTCCATTTCAACGCGAGCCATTAGCTCCGTCTATGGCAAATTCGGATACAAAATATTCTGTCCGTTTGAACAAAGAATCCTTCATAGATTTTATGTCTAGAGGTTGGGCAATACTGGAGGCATAAATTGTATCTATCTTGATTTTTTTTGTTCCCCTTCATGCCAGGCTTTACTTGACGAATCGTACCATCTTCATTGAATTCCAACCGGTTAACATAAATCTGGCGATTGGTACTCCGACGTCCGAACTCCAAGTAGGCGAAATAATACTCATCAGTACCTTCTACATTAAACACACATCCATGTCTAGGGCCACACACTCCTTGTTTATAGTCGGTAGTAGATATAATGTCTCCTTCGGGGATTTCGATCAGTAGTGATATGTGGATGTTGTGAGTCGGTAAACGTACAAGGTGTATAATCCATCGGACCTATCACATTTTATAAAAGAGGGTGCTTGATTAAGGGCACCCTCTTTCTCCTCATCCCCTCAATTATTCATACAGATGAAAAATACGCCTCATCATCATCCATTTTTCTTCTGCACAATCCCCTTCCTTACATTTTTGAAAAATCGACATGAAATCCTCCCACTCCTGTTGTCGGGGTAATGTTGCAAGTTTAGCCATAGCCGACTCCCAATCAAAATTAACAGGGGTTTCGACAATCATAAATAATCGATTGTCCCATATATATATTTCCATTTCTAAAATACCTACTGAACGAATGCCTGCCTTGATTTCAGGCCATGCCTTTTCTCTACTATGCCTATTAACATATTCTGCAATCAATGCGGCATCATTTTTTAAGTCCATAGTCCGACAGAAACGTTTCACCGGACCTTGAAACTCTTTGACCTTGTATCCTTCTATAATCATACAATTGAAACTTTATTAATTATAGCCCGCATTCTGCTTCAAATTCTTATTGACATTCAACTCATTCTGCGGAATGGGAAAATATCGATTGTGATCAGACCATGTACGTTTTTCGAATTGATAGTACATATCTTCATCTACAGGAGAAGCATTAGAACCACTACCACGATAGTTAAGAGCTGACGGAGCATCTGACAGTTTTACTCCGGTAAATGTATGGTTCAACAACTCTTTAGCAATCCCCCAACGCAATACATCAAAATAACGAAGACCTTCAAAAGCCATTTCAACACGACGTTCTTTACGTACGGCTTCACGTACAGCTTCCTGGCTACCCAAATCCGCCATTGCATATCCTGATAAATTCACCCGATCACGAATGTCATTGATAGTCAAATCAAGCAATGATTGATCAACATCGGCAGGAGCCGCCTCATTCACAGCTTCCAGATAGGAAAGCAGCACTTCGGCATAACGCATCAAAGGAGTATGGGTATAGTTACCCCAAATATTCGTGTTGCTAGGATCCGCACCTTTCTTTGGACAATAGCCATTAAACAAAGTAAAACGGTTATAAGAGTCCGAAGTACCAGTACCTAGATAACAATTATAAGTTTTTCCCAAAAAAGTTGTGCCCGGATAACTACCCAATGGAGGTAAAAATACTGAAGCATACAGACGAATGTCACGATTAGCATAAGGATCATCATCATTATAATTTGCAGATTTATCAATGCTCTTTCCATCCGCACAAAAATACGACTTGACCAGCTCGTTATATACAGCAAACTGATGCCATCCGCCTACCATTTCAGGGAACATATAAATATAGCGTACATTCGTAAACTTATCTTTCAAACCTAAAATAGAGAAAATAGCCTCAGGACTCGTTTCACCACCATCATAAAAGAATTTTTCATAACTATCATCCCCATTCCTACGATCTAATGCATACACATCTGAATCAATAATTTTTTTCAATATAGCAGCTGCATCTGCAAACCTATTTTGTGCCAAATACAAACGTGACAATAACGTACAAGCGGCCCCCCTGGAAACACGCCCCAAGTTCTCGTTCTTTTGTTCAAGAGGTAAAATGTCAATCGATTCTTTCAAATCACTTTCGACTTGTGCATACACTTCTGATTGAGGTGTTTGCCCAATAGTATTGGCTTCTTCCACACTCAATGTAGTCAAAGGCATAGGTACATTTTGAAAATAGAAAGCCAAGTTAAATAAAAAGTAAGCACGCAAAGTTTTTATTTCAGCCACCCATTCTTTTTTCTTATTTTCATCTATTGGACAATTGCCTATATTATCCAAAAATGTATTATACTTGGCAAGTTTCTCATAAGAAGTTTTCCAATAAGAATTTAGATTTCCATTCGTTGCCACCGTATTAGTACTAGCCATGTTAGTGGTAAAGTTTTCCTTTTCGGTGCCATTTCCTCCACAAAAATCCAAATAAAGCAAGCCTTGAGCTGAGTCAAAATTGTCGTTTGCCCAACCTTCACTAAATCGATAGCAACCTACCAATGCCAATTTGGCATCACCTTCTCCCGTCCAAAAATTACTATCCGAAATCTCTGCAGGCGGTTGCATATCTAATAAATCAGAACAACTTGTAGCACCAACAGCTACTAAAAATACCGATAAAAGAGTTTTAGCACACACCGCTATATTTTGTATTCTTTTCATGACGCTCTTGTTTTTAAAACTTAAAATTAAAACCAAATGAGTAAATAGCATTCAACGGATAATAGTTAGGGCCATCACCTGTGCCAATCTCATTTTCAGGATCCCAACCTTTATAAAAACTGCTGAAATTAAAGAGATTTTGTCCACTTACATAAATGCGTACCTGCTCCATACCTACCTTCTTTGTCAAATTCTTGGGCAACGTATAACCTAACTGAACATTTTTTACACGTAAGAAGGAAGCATTGCGAAGCCAATAATCGGAAGTCTGCAAATTAGGATGATTCATGTTGAGTGTTTCCACACGAGGATATTCAGCCCATTTATCCGGATTATCTGTAGTCCAACAATTGTCAGCCTGCCAACGCTGGATTTGACCACCGTTGTAGAACGCATATGCCATATAAGAGCCTATCAAACGCTTATGTCCACCTAAACCTTGCATAAGTGCTGCGAAATCAAAGCCTTTATACGAAGCAGTTAAATTCAAACCATAGTAAAATTTCGGGGTGGTACTTCCCAGTACCTTTCGGTCATACTGTGCATCCACCTTACCATCAGGTTTTCCATCGGGACCACTGATATCTTTATACTTCACATAACCCGGTTTCAAACTACCTTTATCTACCAATTGGTCGGAGGCGTTATCTATTTCAGCTTGGTCAACAAACAGACCATCCGTTTCATAACCATATATAATTCCTAAAGGCTGGCCAACGATACGATTGCTATTGAGTTCTTCTGTAGCACCATTAGACAATTCTTCTACCGCATTCTTCAACCAAGTGAAATTGGGACTAATAGAAAAACGAAAATCCCTACCAATCTTACCATTGTAGGTCAGCATAGTTTCAATGCCCTTGTTAGATACTGCCCCCACATTTGATTGTCCTACAGCACGTCCCATAATACCAGCGACTTCAACTGAAGAAAGGATGTCCGAGGTATATTTATAAAAATAATCAACAGTACCGTTTAACGTTCCGTTAAAGAGTGAAAAATCTATACCAAAGTCTGTAATCGCTGTTTTTTCCCAAGTAATGTTCTGATTCTTATAAGTCGGAAGATAAGCACCCGATAACAAAGTACCACCAAATACATAATCATGCCCTAATGAGTAAGTTTGTTGATATGGATAAGTACCAATATTTTGGTTGCCCAACACACCGTATGATGCACGGAACTTCAAATTGTCAAACACATTGGATATTTTACTTTCCTTCCAGAAAGATTCTTCAGAAATACGCCATCCCACAGATACAGATGGGAAGAATCCCCAACGGTTATCTTTGGCAAAACGTGAAGAGCCATCGTAACGGAAATTTCCTTCCAACAAATAACGATCTTTAAAAGAATAATTAATACGACCAAAGTAAGAAAGCAATGCATATTCTCCTAGACCACTGCTATTGTCCGCCGTTGACTTATCACCCGATGATAATTCATACAAGTAATTGTTAGGAAATGTATTACGATATCCATACAAACTTCTGTCACAAGATTGTTCTACTGATGTGCCTATCAATATTTTAAAAGCATGGTCTTGAATTTGCTTTTCATAAGTAGCCATAGCATCAAAAGTAGTATAGGTATTATTATATGAATTAACAGATAAATTGGCCGGACCTACCGTTTTATTCTCATCAAAATAAGTTTCCGCTTCGTAAGACTTGTTGAAACCTGTCCAATAACTTACCCCAGCTTTTCCTATCAAAGAAAGCCCTTTTATAGGAGTTTCCCATGTCAACTGACCGGTCCCTCTAACATTACGGCTGATATTTTCGACAAAAGATTCACTGTTAAGCCATGCTTCTGGACTATAATTATCTTGGTAACCAAAACTACCATCCGATTTCTTTCCTGCATAAATAGACGGTTCACGAACAGAATAACCAATAATAGCCCCAATACCACCAGAACCATTAGGAGCATGGTATTTGTTATTGTATGCATTCAAGTTTATATTCATAATCAATCCTTTAGCTATCTCGCTTCTCAAACTAACCAATGCAGTCATACGCTCATTATTAGTCTTGGCGGTCATACCTTCCTGATTCCGATAGCCTAACGATACATTATAGCTGGTTTTGCTATTTCCACCTTGGACACTGATATTATGTTGATGCTGAAAACCCGAACCACTTTCCATCAACCACTTCAAATGATTTACATTAGGATAATTGTCAGGATCACTGCCATCTTTATATTTCCTAATCTGTTCTTCACTGTAAGCATCTTGACGTCCCATGTTCTGCATAGCCATATTGTAATATTCAGCATATTCCCAAGAAGGAAGGAAATCGGGCATTTCAGTAACCTTTTGCCAACCGAATGAACTGCTATAGCTAATGGAAGTCTTACCTTCGGCACCTTTCTTTGTTTCAATTAAAATTACTCCATTAGCTGCACGATTACCATAAATAGAAGCAGAAGCAGCGTCTTTCAAAAAGGAAATACTTTGAATATCTGCCGGATCCACATCGTCAATGTTTCCTGAAAGACCATCAATTAGAACCAATGGATCATTGCCTGCACTTGAAAAAGTTCCTGTACCGCGAATTCTGACTGTTGCCCCAGCACCTGGATTACCAGAATTTGTCAATACACTAAGCCCAGGAGCCAAACCTGCCAAGGCTTGAGCTGTACTCATTACCGGCTTGTTAGCAAGCTCATCAGCCGTAATTGACGATACCGAACCTGTAAGATTTACTTTCTTCTGAGTTCCATAACCCACTACTACAACCTCTTCCAAATGTTTAGTGTCTTCTTTTAAAATAATATGCAACGGAGATGCAGAAGTTATCTTTACATCTTGTGTAGTGTAACCCACATAACTAACTTGAAGTGTAGAACCAATAGCAGCATTTACATAAAACTTGCCATTAATATCCGTAATGGTACCATTTGAAGTTTCTTTTACTAACACACTAACGCCAATCAACGCTTCTCCCGATGCATCAGTTACCGTTCCATTGATTTCTCGCAAATTTTGTGCAGATAAAACTCCGCAGAAGCAGCAAAACAACAGAATCGCACAGATTCTTATGGATACTAAAATTCCATGTTGCCTTTTGTGTTTCATAATTTTAAGATTTAAATTGTTTATAATTAGGTATACCAAAGGCCAGCAAACCGTAAAATACGGTCTGCATAACCTTATAATCCAACAAATTTCCATTACTTAATTTTAAACACCGGAGCTATACTATTCACCTGCTTTTCAGGCAAATAAAGTATCAATCCTTCAGAGGTTCGATTAAATTTCACTTTACCATATCCTAAAAGTTCTACACGGCTGATACCACGTGGATACAGTTCACTTCCCGCGGCCAGCGATTTAATGACAACCTGCTTTTCTTCCGGCCATGCAAGAACAGCAGCATAGAGATATTTCTTGGTTTGAGTAAAACGGATTTCAGATGCAGTAGCCTTGGTATAAGCACCTTCATTGAAACCTTGAGCGTTAATTTTGATATCTGAATCAGCTATAGGGCCTTCACCAAAGACTTTCCACGGATGTGTGTTATAAATAGCCTCTTTATTCACATTCATCCAGTCACCGAATTCATTTAAAATGGCTTCTTCCTTTTCATCGAAAGTACCGTCAGCCCGAAGAGGAACATTAAGCAATAAATTACCATTCTTGCTGACAACATCTACTAATAACTTCACCACATCGGAAGCACTCTTATACCAGCCGTTCTCCGCCAATCTGGCATCATAATGCCAACCGCCCAAACAAGAACAAGTCTGCCACGGCTCTTCATAAATACGATTAGGAGAACCTCGTTCCACATCCCATACCAAAGCTTTACGTTGCTCATCGGTAAGAATTTTACCAAACATAACAGCACTGAAATCCCCCTTACGAGCAACCATGTTGTGATTATAAAAATGTGCGGCAATCTTCAAACCTGCATCACTGATAGGATAAAACGGTACACCAGTTACATCAAAATAAATCAAATCGGGATTATAACGGTTTATTGCATCGACTGTACGATCATAAAAGTTCGTCACATATTCTTGAGTAGGAATACAAACACCATTTCCCCATGCCCATTGACGGTGAATCATACCGTCAGCCCAACTTCCAGCACTTAAAGGATGATCCTGTGCATAAAGTTTTTGAGGATCGTAGCCTTCCCACCACTTACCCTTACCGTCTTCTTTAGTCAAACACCCATCGTAGGGCACACCCGCCTTCTCACCATGACGGTCGTATCGTTGAGCAGGTTCATACCAACTCCACGCATGATCCGCATGAAAACTGATACCAAACGGAAGACCGTTTTTCTTAGCTGCTTCAGCCCAACCCGCCAATATATCCTTCTTAGGACCTATATTCATAGAATTCCATTCCTGATATTGGCTATCCCATAAATCATAATTATCATGGTGATTACCTAAAGCGAAGAAATACTGAGCCCCAATCTTCTTATAAAAGGAAACCAATTTGTCCGGATCCCATTTTTCGGCTTTAAACAAAGGCAATATATCCTTAAAACCTACTTCGGAGGGGTGGCCATAATGTTCCACATGGTGCTTATACTCGCGCGAACCTTCCAAATAGAGAGAACGCGCCATCCAGTCGCCGGACCCTTCCACACATTGCGGTCCCCAATGTGCCCAGATACCAAATTTGGCATTTCTAAACCATTCAGGAACTTTATAGTTCTGTAATGATTTCCAAGTAGGTTCGAACTCTCCCTCCTGCATTTTTTCATTTTTCTCTGAAACAGGTACCTGATAAGTCTGAGCCTCCAAAACTCCCGTCCAAAGCAACAAAGCCGAAGCCAAAAGAAAATGTTTTGTTTTCATAGTATAATTGCTTTATATGTTTTTCAATTATCAATAGTGCAAATATACAGAGCTAAAGCCTATTTATATTATCCAAATGCGCCATTATGTAGGACAATATCGACTTTTACCTGAGATAATTCAAAAATAAATACCAAAACAGGTGATTTGATATGAAAATATCGATTTCCCATTGGATTATATACATACTTTTGCTTACTTTGTACGAAACTGAATCTTTCATTCTAATACCTTAAGGACTATGACACCATCAATCGACCAATTACATTTACTTATATTGAATGTAGGACTAGCCATTCACAATGCAGACTGGAACTGGAAAAACGTAAGCAGCCCTTTTACCAGGCTCTATTATATAATGGAAGGAACTGCCCAAATAATATTTCCCGATGGAATGCAGGAACTAAAACCACATCATCTATATCTGGTGCCATCATTCACTACTCATAGTTATCAGTGCAATTCTCATTTCACTCATTATTATCTCCATATATATGAAGACCATCAATCGGAATCCGGCATTCTGGAAGATTGGAATTTCCCGATAGAAATACCTGCGGGCAACCTAGAATTACCACTTATTAAAAGGTTATGTGAAATAAATCCTACCATGCAGCTTCCTCAATCCGACCCGACAAGCTATGACAACAACCCCACATTAATCAGAAACATCATTAAAAATAAACAGCGTACCTTCTGTGACAAAGTCGAATCCAGAGGTATAGTATATCAACTTATTGCCCGCTTTTTAAAAGACGCCAAACCTAAAGTGGAAGTCAACGATAACCGTATCCAAAAAGTATTGTCCCACATCCGAAAAAATATCTATAAAGCAGCAGATATAAACTCATTGGCAGCAATCTCATGCCTTTCAAAAGATCATTTTATCCGTCTTTTCAAAAAAGAAGTCGGTAACACACTGCTACAATATATTAATCAGAAAAAAATAGAGAAAGCCCAATTAATTCTGATTACAGAGGATATTCCTGTAAAAAACATAGCCTATCTCCTTGCTTATGAAGACCATTCTTATTTCAACCGCCTATTCAAAAAAATCACAGGCGTTACTCCCCAGCAATATAGAGACCTATATAAAAAGTAGCCGTTTCATTATTTTTACGCAAAGGTTTACGTACTTTTTTCACTCCTTGCCACCACATTTCTAAAGGTTATTCCTCTATTTTTGATGCCGGAAATAAATCTAAAAATAAATAGAGCAATGAATTACAATGAAATCGGGAAAACCGGTATGCGGGTTTCCAATCTTAGTTTCGGCGCATCTTCATTAGGAGGAGTCTTTCATGATATCCGTGAAGCAGAGGGTATCAAAGCTGTTTACACAGCAGTAGAGCATGGAATGAATTTTATTGATGTATCTCCCTACTACGGGCACTACAAGGCCGAAACCGTATTGGGAAAAGCTTTGAAAGAAATACCACGTGACAAATATTACCTCTCTACTAAAGTGGGACGCTATGGAAAAGATGGAGTCAACACATGGGATTATTCCGGAAAACGTGCTACGGAAAGCGTTTATGAAAGTTTGGAAAGACTCCACATTGAATACATCGATCTGATTAATGTACACGATGTGGAGTTTTCAGACATGAATCAGGTAGTCAACGAGACCTTACCTGCACTGGCAGAACTTAAGAAGAAAGGTGTTGTGAGACATGTAGGTATCACAGATTTGCAGTTGGAAAACTTGAAATGGATCATTGACCACTCGGAGTCCGGAACAGTGGAAAGTGTACTCAACTTTTGCCATTATTGTCTGAATGACGAGAAACTGGCTGATTATCTGGATTACTTTGAATCAAAGAATATCGGTATCATCAATGCTTCCCCCCTTTCAATGGGATTGCTTTCCCTGCGTGGAGTTCCTGCGTGGCATCCGGCTCCCCAAGCATTGGTAGAAGCTTGCCGGAAAGCCGTTCAACATTGTCAGTCTAAAAACTACCCGATAGAGAAACTGGCCATTCAATATTCTGTCAGCAATCCACGCATCGCCACTACATTGTTCAGTTCAGCCAATCCGGATAATGTATTGAAAAATATAGCATATGCCGAAGAACCCATCGACTGGAATCTGGTAAAGGAAGTGCAAGAAATTATCGGAGAACAAATGCGTGTCAGTTGGGCTAATTCATAACAAGAAGGAGGATAATGATGGATTTTAACATAATAGACACACATTCCCATCTTTGGTTACGGCAAGACACGGAGGTCAACGGATTGCCCATCCGTACTTTGGCCAACGGACGTTCGTTATTTATGGGGGAAGAACGTCAGATGGTTCCGCCTTTTATGATTGACGGACGGAATAGTGCTGAGGTTTTTCTCTCAAACATGGACTATGCACAAGTATCGGCTGCCGTAGTCACTCAGGAATTTATTGATGGCATCCAGAATGAATACCTCGCAGAAGTGGCCGCTAAATATCCAGACCGTTTCTTTGTATGCGGTATGTGCGAATTTCGTAAACCCGGTTATCTGCAACAGACCAAGGAATTGATAAGTTCTGGTTTCAAAGCAATAAAAATCCCGGCACACCGCCTTTTCCTAAAAGAAGGAAGAATCATGCTGAACTGTGACGAAATGATGGAAATGTTCCATTACATGGAAGATAAAGGCATTATCCTTTCCATTGATCTGGCCGATGGAGACACGCAAGTGCAGGAGATGAAAGAAATTATCCAGGAATGTCCGCAACTAAAAATCGCTATCGGACATTTCGGTATGGTCACAACCCCTCATTGGCAGGAACAAATAAAACTGGCCCGGCATACCCATGTCATGATAGAATCGGGAGGCATCACTTGGTTGTTCAACAGTGAATTCTACCCGTTTGCAGGAGCGGTGAAGGCTATCAAAGCAGCAGCAGATCTGGTCGGTATGGACAAACTGATGTGGGGATCGGATTATCCGCGGACCATTACAGCCATCACTTACAAGATGTCTTACGATTTCATCCTCAAAACGACTGAAATGACACAAGAGGAGAAAACACTTTTTTTAGGTAAAAACGCTGAAAGATTTTATGGTTTCAAAAATCTCGTATCTCTTCCTTACATTAAAAACATGTCAGAATAACCAACTGACACTTATCACTTAAAAACAAATAGAAAATGAAAGCAATTCAAATTACCGCTCCTTCCGAAATGAAAGTGGTAGACATTGAGAAACCGGTATTGAAACCGGGAGAGGTTCTAGTGAAAATTAAGTATGTCGGCTTTTGCGGATCGGACCTGAATACATTCTTAGGACGTAATCCGATGGTTAATCTGCCGGTTATTCCGGGGCACGAAGTGGGAGGCGTTATTGAAGCCATAGGTGAGGATGTTCCGGAATCATTAAAACCCGGCATGAGCGTCACTGTCAATCCTTATACCAATTGCGGAAAATGCGCTTCATGCCGTAACAGTAAAGTGAATGCATGCGAACATAACGAAACACTGGGGGTTCAACGCAATGGCGCCATGTGTGAATATATCGCATTGCCTTGGAGCAAAATAATCCCGGCCAGTCAAATTTCTCCTCGTGACTGCGCGCTGATCGAACCGATGAGCGTAGGCTTCCATGCGGTTTCCCGGGCACAAGTTACAGATATTGACATAGTGATGGTCATTGGTTGCGGAATGATCGGTATGGGAGCTATTGTACGTTCAGCTCTTCGCGGAGCTACCGTTATCGCCGTAGATCTGGATGACGAGAAATTGGAACTTGCCAGACGGGTAGGCGCACACCACACCATCAATTCCATGACAGAAAATGTACACGAACGCTTGACTAAGATTACGGAAGGATTCGGCCCAGATGCAGTCATTGAAGCAGTAGGCAGTCCTGCAACCTATGTTATGGCCGTCAATGAGGTCGGATTTACCGGAAGAGTCGTATGTATAGGTTATGCAAAATCAGAAGTTTCTTTTCAAACTAAATATTTTGTCCAGAAAGAACTTGATATCCGCGGATCGCGTAATGCACTGCCCGCAGATTTCAGAGCAGTTATCCGCTACATGGAACAAGGAACTTGCCCAAAGGATGAATTGATCAGCAAAGTAGCCAAGCCCGAGACTGCACGACAGGCTATGGAAGAATGGGCGGCAGCTCCCGGAAAGGTATTCCGCATATTAGTCGAGTTTGACTGACCATATCTATACAATTACCTTAAAATGTGCCCAAAGTAATCGTTTTTCTACTTCGGGCACATTCTCTTTTTGATTAAATCCTACTCGATTGAATAATATCAATCAATATCGGACGGAACCCGCTAACGAAACACTCTACGGCTATTACCATCAAAATAAGTCCCATCAAGCGCATCATTACATTATTTCCAGTCTCGCCAAGAATAGAAACCAGCCGGGTAGAAGCCCGCAATATAAGATAAGTGATAAAATAAATCAAACCAATCATTCCAATCAAAATTCCCTTCATGGTCCAAGTATTGGCATCATCCATCAGCATAATTCCGTTAGCAATGGCACCGGGGCCGCAAAGCATAGGAATAGATAACGGGGTAATCGAAATATCATTGGCATACGTTTTAATTTCTTCGTCTTTCAATTTCGTATTGGTAAAACGTGCCTGTAGCATGTCATAACCAATCTTCAAAATAATAAAACCGGCAGCAATACGAAAACCATTGGTCGATATTCCAAAGAATTTGAATAAGAATTGCCCGGAGAACGTAAAAGCCAAAAGTGTTACAAAAGAGATGACCGTAGCCCGTTTCACAATATGACGCCGTTCTTCATCATTCATTCCTTTAGTCATGGTCAAAAATACAGGCATGGTTCCCAACGGGTTGGTTAATGTGAAAAAAGAGGTAAAGCATAGTAATGCAAATGGTAATAATGTATCCATTGAAGTATTATTTTTAGGTTATGGGCAAAAGTAATCTATAATTGGGAGATGGGCAATAATCGGAGACAATATTTCAAGCAAGTACATAACAAAAAAAATCCTCCGGAACTTTTCAGTTCCGGAGGATTCTCTAAAAACGGCGGCT
>BLLV01000105.1 GCA_011959205.1 Bacteroidaceae bacterium | reverse complement strand
CACCACTGAGTGGCTTCACCATGCAATAATCATTCTTTTTCATACTTCATTTTGTACTTTGTTGTTATATACTAAGAAAATAACTCTCTAAAACGGCTGGGTACTACAAATACACTAGTCAGACTAGTACTGCTACTGTAAATGTAGCATCCGCCATAAATATTCATACATTCTGCCAACGTCAGCGTTTCCATTTTATTAAATTCTTATCGTGTTTTGTGTTTGTGTTACTTCCCTTATTCCAAGATCCGGACAATCTCTAATTCTTCGTTTGAACAAGCGGACAGTAAAAAGTGGTATACCGACCATGTTATTTACTTCTCTATCTTATTCGTTTATACTCGTTTTTTCCATATCTCTTTTGTTTGTTTTGATGTGACAAAAATAAACCGACTTTTTCAAACTCTTTGTTATCGGATTGTTATCTTTATGTTAATTGTTTGTCCATTGAGTTTCCGGTTTTGGATTTTTATCTTCTCTTGGTTTCCAATCATAGGTTCTTTTTATTTCTCCTCCATAAATAGAATTTTGTTCTTCATTACCCAATAGTGTTACTATTTTCTCCATAATATTACATTTTTAATTATATATAAGTGTTTTATTTTGATATTGCAAAAATAACAGGAGATATTTTAATAATATGTTATCTGAATGTTATCCACTATTAAAAATAAGTTATTATATTTGCCACCATGATAAAAACAAAATATATAAAGATAATCACTATCATTAGTTTGATTTCCATATTTACAATGCAATTAATGTGGTTGTGCAATACTTATATACTTATTAAAGACAATATATACGAAGAAACCAATCAAATTTTATATAAGTCAATAGAAGAAGAAGCTATTATAAGACTTAATAAAACACCAAAGGGAACAAGCATAAAAGGAGAATCAGCAACCGACAGCATTCCCGAAATCACTTACTTGGAAGAAGGACTCTATAACCTAGGTTATTATATCTCAATAGAAGACGTGGATTCCATCGCTTCCACTCTCCTTTTAGAACACCAAATAAGCAGTGACTTCACATTGAATCTTATAAATCCCAAAAACAAGGAGGTGCTTCAACAAAGCAAAAAAGAAAGTTTCCTGTGGTGGAGTGCCATCCATTCCAAAGAAATTCCTATCCGTACAGACCGGTCACAAGCTGTACAAATGATATTGATGAATCCGCATTGGAGCATATTTGCACGCATGGGAATCTTATTGCTGACTACAGCAGTTATGGTGGTATTCGCTTTCATCGGATTGTTTTACCAAATAAAAATCATCATCACAGAAAGGAAAATAGCCCAGCTAAAAGAAGATTTCTCCTACGCCATGATTCATGATATGAAAACGCCCATCAGCTCTGCCATCATGTGCGCCAGCAGGCTGCATAGTGGAAAACTGGATGATAAGCCGGAGATAAAGAACCATTATTTCACCATTGTAGAAAGTGAACTGGAACATTTGTCGGCTCTTTCCAACAAAGTGCTGACACTGGCAAAACTGGAGCAGCACAAACTGGAGATGAATAAAAAAGATATTTCACTATCTCCCATGATAGAAGACTTGATTGAGAAATTTACTATAAAAACTGAAAAAACAATTCATTTTACTACAGACTTAAAAACAGAAAAAGTATATGCCGACGAAGAGTTTCTGAAGGAAGCAATCAGTAATCTGATAGACAATGCCATAAAATATTCTAAGGAATCGGTAAAGATAAATATCAGTTCATCGAGCGATGCCAAACATGACATTATCAACATACACGACAATGGTATTGGAATTCCGCCAAAAGACCAAAAGAAGATTTTCGAGAAGTTTGAGCGCGCATCGGCCATCAAACGAACCCGGAAGGGAGGTCCCGCAGGATTCGGACTAGGACTTAACTATGTTTATCAGGTAATGGAAGCCCACGAAGGAAGAATATATATCAACAGTATAGAAGGAGAATTCAGCGAATTCAGCCTGTTAATACCTAAAATAATAGAAAACTATGATTAAACTATTATTAGTGGAGGATGATTCCACTTTCAGCTATATCGTAAAGAATGAATTACAGGAAATTATTGGCGGCTATGAAGTGATAACCGCTGGTAACGGAGCGGAAGGATTGAAGGCTTGGAAAGAATATCATCCGGATATTATTATCTCGGATATTGACATGCCTGTAATGAACGGTTATCAAATGGTGGAACGCATCCGTGAAATGGACGGAGATACTCCTATCTTGTTTGCTTCTGCATTGACATCTCCCAAAGATGTGAAAGAAGGATATAAACTAGGTGTTAATAATTATGTGAAAAAGCCCTTCGTGCCCGATGAACTCGATGCACATATACACGCTATTCTGAAAATGAAAGCAGGAATCAAATCACGAAATGAAAATGAGCATTATAAACTGGGACGTTTCACACTGGATGCCAAACATGCCACACTGCACAATGAAGACACCGGAGAAAAAGAAGTATTGACTGTACGTGAAGCAAAGATACTTCAGTTATTTTGTGAAAATATAAATGAGACAGTAGAAAGAAAAGCCATTCTAAGCCGTTTCTGGGATACGGAAAATGATTATTTTGCTTCACGCAGCCTGGATGTATTTATCACAAAATTGCGAAAGCTGTTGAAAGACGATCCGCTTATCGAATTAAAGAATATCCGGAGTATAGGTTATGTCCTGATAGTGACCTGAAAAAGTAAGATATGTTCATGAGCAAAGTAAGTTAACTTCGTTGGCAAAGTAAGTTAACTTACTTGCCCCTTGAAGTTAACTTACTTTTTTCACTTAATACGAGACCGATACCGGAATGCCGGAATCCTTTATCAATTTCCCTATTCTGTCTAATTCCTCGTGAGTAGCCTTTTCCAAATCATGACCGGGTGTTTCGCGGTCGATGGTGTAAATCATCACCTGGCGGGGAGCGAT
This sequence comes from Bacteroidaceae bacterium, assembly GCA_011959205.1. Lineage (GTDB taxonomy): Bacteria > Bacteroidota > Bacteroidia > Bacteroidales > Bacteroidaceae > Phocaeicola. The sequence goes on along the minus strand of BLLV01000105.1, from coordinate 57,080 downwards.
CTCTTTCACCGTTTCCAGCCAGGGCAGCACATACCGGTCTGAAGTATTATCCACATCCTGCCCTTGATACTTGCCTTTCATGAACATGGTCTGAATAATCAGATTACCTTTGAAAGCTTTCATTCCTTTTATAATCTCCCGCACATCATAGTGCCCAGTCGGGCGGTCTGTCAACCGGATATAATCCGTATCAATGGTATCCAGTTTCAATATATTATTGTCTATCTTATTCAATGCATTGAATACCTCCGGTTTGTGAATAAAAGTGGAGTTGCTCAACACACTCACTTTCGCCTGCGGAAAATAAGTATTACGCAGTGCCAAAGTATCTTCTATAATTCCTGCAAATTGAGGATGAGCCGTCGGTTCACCATTACCGGCAAAAGTCAGCACATCCGGTTTGGGGCCATTCTGCCGCATATCAATCAAACGGGCTTCCAAAGCTTCACGAACCTGCTCGCGGGAAGGCAGTTTCTTCTTCGGACGATGATCTTCATTGAAACCACATTCGCAATAGATGCAATCGAAGGTACAAAACTTGCCGTCTTCGGGAAGAAGATTGATCCCTAAAGACACTCCCAAACGACGGCTATGCACCGGACCGAAGATGGGAGAAGGATAAATGACTGTTGACATAGTTCTTTTTTTCTGTTGATAACAGTACAAAAATACGGAATGTTTTTTAGAATTTTAGCCTTAACTGCAAATAAAGGTCACTCTTTGTACTGCCGTCAATTTCCTCCAAGGCAGAACCTATCTTATCTCTGTTGAAATAATGGGTCGATCCGTACTTTGCCTGCAAAATAATATGTTTATTCAGTTCATAACGCATATTCACTGCCAGCCGCATACCCTTATCATAAAATGAAGGCATGGAAAAAGCATAGAGCACACTCTTTTCATAGATAGTGAGACGAGAGTTATAGTCATCCGTATGGAACCATGTGCCACTCAAATCAAGCCGAAGAGGAAGCGAACGAAATGTATAAGCCGCACTTTGAGAAACCAGAAAACCATTGGAGGCAGATTGTCCCCGGAAGTTGATGCGTACATAATCTGCTATGGTTTTCAACGCCAGTTTATCTTTCAAGGTATAATTCAACTGGTATCGGCATTTCTGCTGAATAAATGGAATGGTCTGCTTGGTTTTATCCTCCGCAGTGAAGTCCTTTTCCTTCTTTTTATAACGATATCTTATAAACATTTCCAGTTCATAAGTAGGTGAATAACTCAGTTGAAGCAGCCCGTCCCATCCTTTGGTTCCTGCCTTGCTGAGTAAGTACTTCTTCCAAGGAAAATAGAAAAAATCACCATAGCAAGTCATTTTGATATACTTTAAAATATTGGTTTCCAATCCTATATAAAATCCATTCTCATTCTGTACCATGCTTCCTTCTCCTATGGAACGGGCATAAATCGCTTGATATTTCGCATCATAATACCTGTTCATAACTATCAGCTGTGTTCCTCCTTTCGGTGAATAACGCAACATATTCATAGTTGCCCAAGACCCGCATTTGTCTATGGCCGTTTCACCCAATAAAGAGAAACGTTTCCAAAAGAATTTATAATCCCCTCCCACGTTATAAAAGTCCTTTCCACGCGGATAATAAATATTATAATACTTCTTCTCAGGATTCAACGGCTTGTTGAAAACATTATAAACCGCTGTTAACCCCAGTTCACAATACTTTCCGTTATAATTTAAATTACTACCAATCAATTGATTAGTTAATGTATTTTTCTTCTCAAACTCACGATACAACCGATGATATCCATCTTTTTTCAACGATCTTATAAACCGGTTATCAACCATGCCATCCATCTTCCGATAGGAATAAAAACCATCCAATGCCCATCTTTTCGACAACTTATAGCTGGCTGCCACTCCTTGGAAATAGTTATATTCATCGGTAGAAGAATGTTTGCGTATTCCCCGGCTCTTGTTTCCCAAGGTAGAGAGTGTCGCCGTTTTCCCCATCCCGAAATCAGTGTTGATAACTAGTCCATAACCATAACTGACACGATAGTTTCCCAAAGCTAAAGACCTGATACGCCCTATATTACGAATGAACAGGTACAGTGAATAAAAATCATAGCCTTTTTTGTTCTGTCCGGTAAAGAAAGGCTCTCCCGCATCCTTTTCGGCAGTAATACCTGCATAAATCTGATTCCGATAATGAAAACTGTACCGCAGATTATGATAATACCCATATCCCAGATATTGCTTGTTCGGATTCTTTTTTAAAGTTTCAGCCGGATATTGTTGATACCCGGCTTTTGTATAAAAAGGAATATCGACACGTGTTGACAACTCTTGTTTACCGTATTTCAATATCCGCTTCATATTTAGTTTAGATTGCTCTTTTTCAGGAGTTCCCACATAAATAAAAGGCTGTAAATACTGAATAGTTCGCCTGTCGATATCTTCAATCATTCCTAACTCATTCCGGGTAAGCATAGGACCGTATTTATATAAATAATAAAGAATATTCTCCACCATCTGGTCAGAAAGAAACGGAAAGCGTTCCAATTGTTCCTTAGTGGCTGTATTGATATTAATAGGATTTTCACGTAATTCGGAAAGCTCCTCAAACTGGGTATCCCATTGAAACGAACTGTTTTCATCTTCATCCATCAATTGCTCTGCCAGTTCTTCCCATACTTCTTGCGCACACAGGTTATGCACCGATAAAAGTATTGTAATACAGATAATTAACATTACTTTCAACAACCTGTTCATTTTGTAATTCATTGGCGTGTTTTAAGTTAAATAGTTTTATCCACTATACAGAGTAATCATATTTCTTGCTACTTTTGCACCAAGATGAAAAGGAAACTCTTTATAGCACTGTTTTTTTCCTTTATAGCCGCTGCTGCTTATTCCCAGCAACAAACGACTACTATAAACGGATATATGGTACCTGTATGTGTATACAAAGGAGATACTATCCCAGCTGTACGGTTACCTAATGTATACATTTTCAGACCATTAAAATTCAAGAATGAAAAAGAGAAACGGGAATATTACCGTCTGGTAAGAAATGTAAAGAAAACCTTGCCACTAGCACGTGAAATAAATCGTGCTGTGATAGAAACTTACGAATACATAGAAACCTTACCTAACCAAAAAGCTAAAGACAAGCATCTGAAACTTGTAGAGAAGGGACTGAAAGAGCAATATACACCAATTATGAAGAAGTTAACTTTTTCACAGGGCAAACTATTGATAAAGTTAATAAACCGTCAGACGGATTCTTCTTCCTACGAACTGGTAAAAGCTTTTATGGGTCCCTTTAAAGCCGGATTCTATCAAACTTTTGCGGCACTTTTCGGTGCCAGCCTGAAGAAAGAATATCATCCGGAGGGAGAGGATCGACTGACCGAACGGGTGGTATTATTAGTTGAAAACGGACAAATCTAGCTGATTCCTGCTGTTTGAATTTTGCTCTTATTATCTGAATCTCATTAATCTATTGGCAAACTCCCATAAAATGATTCCTGTGGTAACCGATACGTTCAATGAATGTTTCGTACCGTATTGAGGTATCTCAATACATCCGTCACAAGCATTGACCACTTCCTGCTGCACACCTTTTACTTCGTTTCCCATGACGATGGCGTACTTTTTGTCTGCATCCAGTTTCAGTTGATCCAACAAAGTGCTGCCTTCCACCTGTTCGATGGCTAACACGGTAAATCCTTGATCGTGAAGTTCCTGAACAGCGTCAAGCGTATTCTTTTTATATTTCCACTCTACCGTATCTTCGGCTCCCAAGGCTGTCTTATGCATTTCGGGATGGGGCGGAGTGGCTGTAATACCACATAAATAAATGCAATCTACCAAAAAGGCATCCGATGTGCGGAATACCGAACCGATGTTATGCAAACTGCGCACTTCATCCAATACCACGGCCAAGGGCAACTTATCGGCTTTCTTGAACTCATCCACTGTAAGCCGGTTCAGTTCTGTTATTTTGAGTTTCCTCATACTTTATCCTCTACTTTATTATTAACGGTTGCAAAGATAATAACTAATTCACATACCCCTGTTGATAACGGTTGAAAACATGTAAAAAGGATGGGCATATTATTTCAAAAGTATTTCTTGCATATTTCAAACAATGGTATATGGTACACTCAAAATCAACAATCCAAAAATTAATCACAGAACTTAAACAACTAATATCAACACAATTTAATCACTATTTTAGGCGTTCATAAGCATAAAGTTTTTAACTTTGCATATTATCAACAGTTTGTTAATAGAACAAGTAAAGACAGTATAATCAATACTTAAGCCGGTTGATTACTTATTCATATCTGACTATTACAAATGAATAACTTATCAGGCAAGGAAAAGGATACTCTTTTTACTAACAATATGAACAGACCATTATTAATACCATATTTCTTTTTTTGAAAGAAGGAGAAAAAATATAGATATTATGAATAAAGAGGAATGGTTGAAAACAGGGTATGTTGCTGAGCCGGTAGACAAGACTCTGGATTTGAAAGCGGAGATCAACAAGCTGCGTAAGGAAAAGAATGCGCTTATCTTGGGACATTACTACCAGTCGGGCGAAATACAAGATATCGCAGACTTTGTAGGTGACAGTCTGGCACTGGCACAATGGGCGGCGAAGACGGATGCTGATATCATTGTGATGTGCGGTGTTCATTTTATGGGTGAAACGGCAAAGATCCTTTGTCCGGACAAGAAAGTGCTGGTACCGGATTTGAATGCGGGCTGTTCGTTGGCCGACAGTTGTCCTGCCAATGAATTTGCTAAGTTTGTCAAAGAGCATCCGGGCCATACGGTGATTTCGTATGTCAACACTACGGCGGCTGTCAAAGCGGTGACCGATGTGGTGGTCACTTCTACCAACGCCAAACAGATAGTGGAGAGCTTCCCGGCAGATGAGAAGATTATTTTCGGTCCGGATAGAAACTTGGGTAATTATATCAACTCAATTACAGGACGCGATATGTTGCTTTGGGACGGTGCATGCCATGTGCACGAACAGTTCTCTGTGGAAAAGATATTGGAGCTGAAAAAGCAGTATCCCGATGCTGCCATTCTGGTTCATCCCGAATGTAAGGGGGCTGTTTCCAAACTGGCCGACAAGGTTGCCTCTACGGCAGGACTGTTGAAATATGCCATTGTCAGTGACAAAAAGAACTTTATTGTGGCTACGGAAAGCGGCATTCTGCACGAGATGCGTAAGAAATGTCCTGAGAAGAACTTTATTCCCGCTCCTCCCGAAGACAGTACCTGTGCTTGCAATGAATGTAATTTCATGCGATTGAATACGATAGAGAAGCTGTATAATACATTAAAGTATGAATGGCCGGAAGTGACGGTGGACGAAACAATTGCAAAAGAAGCAGTAAAGCCAATCAAGAAGATGCTGGAAATTTCGGAGCAGCTGGGATTATGAGATAGTAAAAGTTAATAGGATATTTTGGCGGAAGAATGTGTTCTTGGAGAATCGTTATTCCGCCAAAATAATTTTGGATAGAAAGAAGAAATTCTCGCTTCTTTACTTCTTCAGAAACCGGCAAAGTTTTTCTACAGCCAGCGCGCGGTGACTGATTTTATTCTTCGTTTCATTTCCCAGTTCGGCAAACGTCTGGGTATATCCATCGGGTACGAATATAGGATCGTATCCGAAACCTGTTTCGCCGCGCTTCTCTTTGATAATCTCTCCTTTTACGCTTCCTTCGAACAAATGTTTTTTTCCATCTAAAATCAGGCAGATGGCTGTGCGGAATTGTGCTTTTCTATTTTGCACTCCTTGCATATTTTGCAATAACTTCTGCATATTGGCTTCCGCATTATGCCCTTCACCTCCGGCATAGCGGGCGGAATAGATACCTGGTTCGCCATTCAGTGCCTCTACCTCCAGTCCGGTGTCATCGGCAAAGCAGTCCAAACCGTAGTTCTCATAAATATACCCTGCTTTCAGCATCGCGTTGCCCTCCAAGGTATCGGCTGTTTCAGGAATATCAACGGTGCAGTGGATATCTTTTAAGCTCAATAATTCAACTTTTTCTCCTAAAATAGAGGATATTTCCTCCAGTTTATGAGCATTGTTTGTAGCAAATACTAATTTTCGTTTCATCTTACAGTGTATTTATAGAGTGCAAAGATACTGAGAATGCATTAAAATAAAGTAATTTCTGAGCGAATAAATATAAATGAAAAGAAATGTGAAAAGGAAGAAAATAACTAAGAGACAGGGAAGTATGCACACATAGACTACCGCCAACTCGATGCACAAGCTATGCAGTTGCTTTATAAGAACGAACATTAGGGCTTGAATGAAAAATGAAAAGGTATTGCGTCAAAACAATACCAAATTTGAGCCATTAGTGAGGGCAATTCCCTCACTAATACGGATGCTTTCACCATTAATAATCTGTTCATTATAAGTAAGAACAAAAGTGAGAGCATTTCGCGTCCAACTTCCGGCACCATTGGCTCCCAGCAGGAAGAAGATTTCTCCTTCTTCCTGCTGGGAGGTTCAATGCATCGAGTGCCAGACTTCCGTCCTCATATCTTTTGGTTAAATCAATGGCTTGTAACATATTGTGTCAAAGATAAGGAGGTATTGTTTGTTCTCCTACTTTTTCTCTTTTTTTATTATCGTTTCGTTGTAGTAACTTGCCTTAGAACGCTTGTTGTGCTTTCTTTTATAGCTGTAGCAAGAGTGTTTTTACAGACGATTCAATTCTTCGTTGGCTGCTCCCGTTCCACGGTATTTGCTGCGGGTGGAATTAAATTTGTAGCTCACTGTGAGCCGTATATTCCGTGTATCGCTGTAATTCCATTTGTCGAACTGCATACAGTCGCCATAGATGATGTAAGAACTGCGTTGCGAAGCGAAGATATCGTTTACACGCAGATTTACGTTCATGTGGTTGTTCATAAAGGTTTTATTCAAACTGATGTTTACTCCTTGGTTGGGTTTCATCAGCATGATGCTTCTATTACCTTTACTTCTATAGAACAGAGTCAGGTTTCCTGTGAATGTTTTGCTGAATCGGAAATAGTTATCCAATCGGCCATTGAAAATAGGACGGTTGAAATGTTTCAAGCTTCCCATGGTCATGTTCTTGAAAAACTGCTGCTGCATTTGTAGGCTGAGGGAAGGTTCCCACATACCGAATTGGGGAGAAAGCACCAATCCTGTGTTTAATGCTTCTATCTTGTCGAAATTCTTACGGGTAAACAGGGTGATGGCAGGGTTCTTGTCATAGGATTCGGCCACAAATTCTATGGCATCACGGCGTTGCTGATAGCTGACAAAAAGCTGTATCCACTGGTAATTGCCCATGAATGTAAGGTCGTGGATGGTTTCGGGTTTCAAATTTGGATTGCCTCCTTCGTAGGTAAAACGGTCATCGTATTGCAGATTACTGCTTAGTTCGTTATAAGACGGACGGCGTGTCTTGGCTGTATAACTTAATGAGAGTTGGGTTTTTCCTACAGGCAGGGCAAAAGAAACATTCGGAAACAGGTTGTCATAGTCCCGGCTTTGTTCCTCTATCCGTTTCCCTTTGTCCAGATATTCGGAAGTGACATGTTCAAAGCGGAATCCTGCTGACGCTTGCAGTTTGCCCAGAGCGATGGCAAACTCGGCGAATCCTGCCAGCTTGTCTTCTTTGATTTCGTTGTCTGTCTCGGGCAGGTAATTCTGCGGGTTCTCATAGCGGTTCAGCCGGCGTGTATGGCTGTATTCAACTCCGGCTTTCACTTCTCCTTTGCCGATGGGGTGTGTAAGGACAAGTTTGGCGGCATACAGACGGTTGTCATTCAGATTACTGGCGGTGACGTGGCGGTCTTCATATTCTTCACTGTTTTCCAGCACATTCTGATATTGGCGTGTTTCTCCGCTGTAGTAATCGGCATTGAAGTCGATGCCCAGTTTTCCCAGGCTGCCTAGATAATAAGCATTGATGCGGTGAGAAAAATCATTGTTATTCCAGTTGTAATCATAATGTTGTTTATCATAGAATGAGCCGTCGGCTATGATTTCGTAATCGGAAGTCATTTTCAGCTTGCTTTTAGGCGAACGGTTGAAAGTATATTTTGCTCCCAAGGAATGATTGCTGTTTATCATATAGTTGAATCCGCCTTCTGTGTTGATATAGTGGCTCTTGGCATTCATGTCCATTTCAGATCGATGCTGCCAAAGGGTGTCTACCTCTATATAATGTTTGTCTTTTTGTTCCTGATAATTACCCATGCGTGAGTAGTAGATGTTGGTAAACAAGTCCAGTCCTCCGTGACGGTAATTCATGTTCAGTTGTTCAAAGTGGTTGAAGTTGTGGTCTTGGATGATACCGGCATGGATGTTCGTACTGAAGCCCTCGCCTTTGGGTTTCACTGTTTTAATTTTAATGACGGACTTTACAGTGACATCATATTCGGCTCCCGGGTTGGTGATAACTTCTACGCTTTGTACATCTTTGGAGTTCAAACGTTCCAGTTCGCTGAGGTCACGAAGTTGACGTCCGTTTAGATAAATCAACGGAGTACCTTTTCCGAAGACGGTGAATTGGCCATTGTCACCTTGCACGAAGGGAATGTGGCCCAGTACGTCATTCGCTGTTCCGGCGGTACTGAGCAGAGAATTGGAAACATGGGTGACCAGTGCGTTCCCTTTCATTTTATAGGTAGGACGACGGGCGGTGATGACCGTTTCCTGTAGTGTTACCGCATCCGGTTTCAGTATCAATGTACCAATATTTCCCGATTGGCAGTTTTGATACGTGGTTTCATACCCGACGGAAGAAGCTTTCAGGAGATAGGTTTTTCCATTGGTTTTGTATAGTGTGAATTCTCCGTTTGTGTTGGTGACTGTTCCTTGTATGAAAGTAGAATCTCCGGGGTTCAGTAATACGATATTGGCGTATTCCAGAGGTACATTAGTTTCATCGGTCAGTTTTCCGGTGATGGTTTGTGCCTGTGTAGTGATTGTGGTTACTGTAAGCAGTGTGGCAAGAAGTAATAGGGTTGTTTTCATCTTCATCTTTATTTTTATTGACTATTTCTTTTAGGTGGTAACTACATACAAAATAAAAAGAATCAATATCTTTTTATTTTGTTTTATTACAGTCTGTCTATCTCTTCTACAGACAAGCCTGTCACCTGATGGATGATGCTGGCAGAAATATTCAGGGATTTCATTGTTCTGGCATTTTCTATTTTTTCTTCTTTTCTTCCTTCTTCTCTCCCTTCTTTTCTTCCTTCTTGCCTTCCTTCTTCTCTTCCTTCCATTGCTGCTGTGCTTAGTACATCATTTTGAATCATCAAGGCATTTACATGTTCGTCGTATGCCAGTTGTTCCGCTTTGTCCATATTATAATAGATTAGTTTCCGGCGCGCTTCTTCCAGTCCGGGTGCTTTGGTGTCGGGGCGGATAACACCTGATTTGAAATACTCTATCCATTCTTCGAGCGGGGTAACCGCCACCTTGTTAAATTCGTTCACCCGGATTAAGAAGTATTCGGGGAAAATTTCGGAAGGGAGTTTGTGTACGATGGCATCTTTCTCTTTGGTAGTGACTTCCAGAAAATCTCCTGTATGGACACCCACAAAAGTATTTTGACCGTGGTAAAGATAGTCATTTCCTTTGCCGAGATCAAAATAGAGGATACTGATGGAATAGATTTTTTTCACTTCAGAATAAAGATTGCCCAGTTCTATATGTTCCGTGATGGCTTTCGCCACACCAAAAAGTATGCGTTCCAAGTAGTAGATTTCTCTCGTGTTTTGTACTTCTACGATGATGATTTCGTCTTGGCTGTTTTTGGCTTTGATGTCCACACGGTTGAATTTTTCGTTTTCTCGTTGCTGGTTGCCCTCGCTTTCCAGTATCTCGACAATATGGATTGGTTCGTCTAATAGCACGGTAAGAAGCCCTTCGAGCACGCCGAAGTTAGCTTTGTTGCGCAGAAGGCGTTTGATTGCCCAGTCGAATCGGATGTATTTGTCTTTCTGTTCCATGATTCCTCCTCCTTTTAAAGGGTTATGATAAGACAAAGATAAGGATAATTCTCTCTTGATGAGTAGTAATATGAAAAAATATATCGGAAAATCCTTTTTCTTTCTTACTAAATTCTTACTTTTGTTTCACTGAATAAATCACACTGTATTCACCCTTTTATTCTAATCATACTTATGGCAAAAAATACCCGAAAAAAAGACGACAAGAAACTTCCGAAAGTATCCTATTATTGCAAACCTGATAACCTTACTCTGAAACAGTGGCAGATAGCTTTACGCCGACAGACTGCCGAAAAAGAGAATTTTGCCATCTTTGAACATAACACGAAAGATTCGCCTGGGTACTATTCAGTCGTGAATTCAGTAACCAAAAATGAATATCGGGTAGTCTATCGGGGAGAAGAAAGTGTATGGAACTATTGTTCGTGTATGGATTTTAAGACCAGCCAGTTGGGGTCGTGCAAGCATCTGGAAGCGGTAAAGTTGTGGATAAGCCGGAATCACCGGAAGATATATGCCGGAAGACCTTCTTATACCTCTCTCTACCTGTCTTACAAGGGGGAACGAAAAATTTGTCTTCGCATCGGAACAGACCACGAAGATGAGTTCCGCCAATTGGCCGAGCCTTATTTTACACCAGACGGTGTGATGCGCCCCCGGGCCATGTTGCATATTATGGACTTCATGAGGGAGGCCATCCGGCTCGACAATACCTTCCGTTGGTATGACGATGTTTTAAGTTTCATTGTTGAGAACCGGGATTTCCACTACAGGAAACAGTTGTTGCATGATTTTTCGGATAAGGAGCTGGACCAGCTTCTCAAAGTTTCTTTATACCCCTATCAGAAAGAAGGTATCCGTTTTGCCTTTCAAGCCGGGAAGGCAATCATTGCTGATGAGATGGGGCTGGGAAAGACTGTACAAGCCATCGGTACGGCGGAACTGATGAAACGGAAGAATCTGATAGCCTCTGTCCTGATTGTGTGTCCCACTTCATTGAAATACCAATGGAAAAGAGAGATTGAACGCTTCACCGGATCTACGGTCGTGGTAGTGGAAGGCAATCATCTGGCGCGCAAGAAACTCTACACTTCCGAATGCTTTTACAAGATTGTTTCTTACAATGCCATGAGCAATGATATCAAGCTGCTGCAAACCCTGCATACCGATTTCCTGATAATGGATGAAGTGCAGCGGCTCAAGAACTGGAAGACGCAGATATCACGATCGGCACGTCACATAGAGTCGGAGTATGCCGTAGTTCTGTCCGGAACGCCGCTGGAAAACAAATTGGAAGAACTCTATTCGGTCATGCAATTTGTAGATCAATATTGTCTGGGGCCTTACTATCAATTTATAGACCAGACGGTAGTTACTTCGGACACAGGAAAAGTGATTGGCTATAAAAACCTGAATTTGGTGGGCGAGAAGCTGAAGTCGTCTTTGATCAGGCGTTGCAAAAAGGATGTAGCCTTACAGCTTCCCCAGCGGATGGATAAAATTTTGTTTGTCCCCATGACCAAGGAACAGCGCGAAATACACGATGAATACCAGGGACAGGTAGCCCAGTTGGTTTATAAATGGACCCGCTTCCGTTTTCTGAGTGAAAAGGACCGCAAGCGGTTGCTGCTGTTCATGAGCCAAATGCGTATGGTGTGCGACAGTACTTATATTCTTGACCAGAAAACTCGGTGTGATACAAAAGTGGACGAAACCATAAACATCCTCCGCAACGTGTTCGATAGTGGCGATGAAAAAGTGGTCATCTTCAGTCAGTGGGAACGGATGACGCGTCTCATAGCAGCCGAGCTTGATGCCATGGATGTGCGCTATGAATACTTGCACGGAGGGGTTCCTTCCGAAAAACGACGTCATCTGACTGAAAACTTTATCGAAAACCCCGACAGTCGCGTCTTTATCTCGACTGATGCCGGCAGTACGGGACTGAACTTGCAAGTGGCCTCTGTCCTGATTAATTTGGATTTACCTTGGAATCCGGCGGTGCTGGAGCAGCGCATCGCCCGTATATTCCGCATCGGACAGCAGCGTAATATACAGATAATCAATCTGGTGGCAAGTGGAACCATCGAGGAACGGATGCTCAGTACATTGAACTTCAAGTCCTCTTTATTCGAGGGTATTCTGGATAATGGTCAGGATTCTGTTTTCTTGGATGACAGTAAGTTGGATAAGATTATGGATTCCATCAAGATTATGACGGAAACTACCGAAGGACAAGAAGAGGAAGGAGCGGACTCCTTGTCAGCACAAGATATGGAAGAAAGGATAGATAGGGACAGTGCTGTTACCGAAATAGAGAATGATGAAGTATCCGGAGAAAAAGAATCGGTTCTGTCAGCTGGCTTCCCAGATGAGTTTGAACCCGAAGAAGCATCCGGAACTTCGGAGAAAAGGGGTGTTGGGGGAACCACTTCTGTTTCCGGTGGTGTGGAAGCAAAGGAAGATCCGCAGGAACTGGTTCAGCAAGGGTTGTCCTTTTTCAGCGGACTGGCCCGTACCTTGCAGTCGCCACAGGAAACTCAGAAACTGGTAGATTCCATCGTGAAGGTGGATGAGAAGACGGGAAAAACATCTTTGAACATTCCTGTTCCCGATAAAGAGAGTGTTGTGAATATATTGAATATGGTAGGAAAATTATTAGGAGGAAAATAAATTGTTTCATGAAGCGGTGTGTAAGGTGCTATATCTGTTGCTGTTGGTATTTCTGCCATCAGTAGCGATGGCGCAGGAAGATGTGAGGCGTGTGGCAGGCGACAGCTTGCGGACAGGAACAGCGGGTGAGGCAGGCATAGAATTCGTCTCGTCCGATGTAGGGTTTGTGTTGCCCGACAAGGAGGCGGTCTGTCCTTCCGACGGCAGGCTTCCGGTTTCCGATTCCCTTTTTCATCTTTCGTTGAAAAAGCCGCTTGTTCCTTCTTATTATATAAATCCCTCTCCTCTGCTTCGTGGGGACTATAACACCGGAGGGATACTGCTTAGGCGAGAGAAAGGAGCGTTTTATGGCGCTGGGGGGCAGGCCACTTTGCCGGGCATCGGCATCATGAACGAGGCTTCATTGGGATACGTCCATCAGTTTAACGACCAGTGGAGCATGCAGGTGGGGGTGGATGCTTTGAAAATGAACATGCCTTTTGCCGTGGGACAATCACTGGGCACCTCGGGCGTGCTGATGTACCGCCCTTCGGAGCGCATCGCGTTCAAAGTATTCGGCTCCTACTATCGTGGCTCCTCCTACGGCATGCAGTCACACAGCTACGGTGGCAGTTTGACGGTGGGCATGAGCGACCGGTTCAGCATGGAGATGGGGGTGCGCCGTCATTACAATCCCCTGCGTGGCGGCTGGGAGACCGTACCCATTGTGGCTCCTTGCTACAAATTCGACAAGTTTGATTTGGGGATAGATCTAGGCGGTATACTGTATGAACTTCTTCACAAAGTGGTCATTGACAAGAACCGGATGAATAGAGGGAATCCTACCATAGGTCCTCCGTCTTATTTTCAGATGCAGGGGAGATGAATTCCATTAAAAAAGCGTAACGAAGCTGTGCCGGCTCATTCGTTACGCTTATAATTGGAGTTTTCAGTTGTTCCGCTGCCTGTTTATTTCACTTTCAGCGTATCGAACCCTTCGCCATACACTCCCACTACATTGCTTTGTGATATAAACGCGTTGGGGTCTATGTCTTTCACTAATCGGAATATGTCCAGCGACTGGCTTTTCTTGGCCAATACCACTACCACCTTGATTCCTTGTTTGCTATACCATCCTGTACCGTCCAGCAGGGTGACTCCACGGTCTATCTGTTTGGTGATTCCTTCGGCTATTTCATCGTGCTTGCGCGAGAAGATAAGGAACTGAACCGACTGACGCGTGCTGTTAATCACATAATCAATCACAATGCTCATGATAAACAAGACACAAAAGCCGAACAGCACCCGTTTCCAGTCGTGGAAGATGAAGTAGCAGGAAGAGATAATGACAATGTCGCAATACATCATCATGCGGCCCAGGGTTACATCTTTGTATTTATTGATAATCCAGGCAATGATATCCGTACCGCCGGTACTTCCGTTATTGCAGAATACAATACCGATGCCGAAACCTAACAGTCCGGCTCCGATAACACAAGCCATAAATTCCTGTCCCGGCCCTAATAACTGTGGCAGTGTACCATCCGGGCTTTTCAGCAATGTTTGAAAGAGCCATAATAGGAATGTCAGCATAAAGATGGCATAAATGGTCTTCAGACTGAATTTTGGCCCTAGTATTTTCAATGCGAACCCTAGGAAGATAGCATTGATGATAAAATAAGAGACTTGAATTTCGATGCCTGTCACATAATAGATAATGGCCGAAATACCAGTCACTCCACCTGTCGTTATTTGATAGGGCAGCAAAAATGCTGCCCATCCTAATGCATAACAAATCAGTCCGAAAGTAATGGCTAAATAGTCCTTTACTTCTCTGCCGGCTCTGAGTTTTAATATTTGATCCATGGATGATTATAGTACGATGTTTACAATCTTCTTCGGAACGATAATCACTTTCTTCGGAGTCCTTCCTTCAATCCATTTCTGGGCTTGTTCATCTGCCATAACTGTCGTCTGAATGGTGTTGTTATCGGCATCAGCAGCGAACTCCATGGTGAAGCGTGCTTTACCATTGAAAGAGATTGTATATTTCACCGTGTCTTCTTTCAGGTAATCTTCATTGAATGCAGGCCATTGTGCATCGCATACGCTATCGGTATTTCCCAAAGCTTCCCAAAGTTCTTCTGCACAGTGTGGAGCAAAGGGAGCCAGCAGGATGATGAGATTGCCCAATACCTCTTTATTGCGGCATTTCAATGAAGTCAGTTCGTTCACGCAAATCATGAAGGCACTGATGGAGGTGTTGTAAGAGAATGTTTCAATATCTCCGGTCACCTTTTTGATCAGCTTATGGATTGCTTTCAACTCTTCTTTAGTCGGTTCCTCCTCTACAGGCAGGAATTCGTCTGTACGGCTATAGAACAGATTCCACAGTTTCTTCAAGAAACGGTGAACACCGTCAATGCCATTGGTATCCCAAGGTTTGGACTGCTCTACCGGGCCGAGGAACATTTCGTACATACGTAGCGTGTCGGCACCGTATCTTTCGACAATCATGTCCGGATTGACCACATTGTACATGGATTTACTCATCTTCTCTACCGCCCATCCGCAGATGTATTTTCCATCTTCCAGGATAAACTCTGCATCGTTATACTCGGGACGCCATGCCTTGAAAGCTTCTACATCCAGAATATCATTGGATACGATGTTCACATCCACGTGCAGCGGAGTGGTTTCGTACTGGTCTTTCAGGTTCAGTGACACAAAGGTGTTGGTGTCTTTGATGCGATATACAAAGTTGCTCCGTCCCTGAATCATTCCCTGGTTCACTAATTTCTGGAAAGGTTCTTCCTTGATGCTCGCGCCCAGATCGTGCAGGAACTTGTTCCAGAAACGAGAATAAATCAAGTGGCCCGTAGCATGTTCCGTACCGCCTACATAGAGATCTACATTTTGCCAGTAGTGATCTGCCTTTTCCGATACCAGTGCCTGGTCGTTGTGCGGGTCCATATAGCGCAGGTAGTAGGCGGATGAACCGGCAAAGCCTGGCATAGTGTTCAGCTCCAGCGGGAATATAGTGACGTTGTCAATCAAAGAGTTTTCCACTACTTCACCTTTTTCCACATCCCAAGCCCACTTGGTGGCATGTCCCAATGGAGGTTCGCCTGTCTCGGTCGGCAGGAACTTAGCCACTTCGGGAAGTTCAAGCGGCAATTTGGACGAGTCAATCATATAAG
Organism: Bacteroidaceae bacterium; assembly: GCA_011959205.1. Classification (GTDB taxonomy): domain Bacteria; phylum Bacteroidota; class Bacteroidia; order Bacteroidales; family Bacteroidaceae; genus Phocaeicola. Next base: position 41,213 of record BLLV01000105.1, on the reverse strand, counting down.
GCATACCGTCTTTGTAATATACAGGGAACGGTTCGCCCCAATAACGCTGGCGTGAGAAGATGGCGTCACGAAGACGGTAGTTCACTTTCACGCGTCCCAAGTTGTGGGCTTTCACATATTCTTTGGTAGCTGCGATAGCTTCTTTGATGGTCAGTCCGTTTAAAGAAAGGTCACAATAAGGAGTGACATCCTTGCGGGGTGAGTTGCAGACAATACCTTCTTTGGCATCGAAACTTTCTTCGCTGACATCGCAACCTTCTACCAACGGAACGACAGGCAGGTCGAAATGTTTTGCAAAAGCGTAGTCGCGGCTGTCGTGGGCAGGAACGGCCATGATAGCCCCTGTACCATAACCTGCCAATACATAATCACTGATCCATACGGGAACAGCATCGCCGGTAAACGGATTGATGGCGTATGAACCGCTGAATACACCGGTCACGCGGCGGTCGGCGATACGTTCGCGTTCCGTACGTTTCTTAGTGCGGTCCAGATAGGCTTCCACTTCGGCTTTCTGTGCTTCGGTGGTCAGTTGGGCAACCAGTTCGCTCTCCGGAGCCAGTACCATAAAGGTTACACCGAACATGGTGTCTGCACGGGTGGTAAAGATGGTGAATTCGATATCGCTGTCCTTTACTTTGAATTGTACTTCCGTACCTTCCGAACGGCCGATCCAGTTGCGCTGTGTTTCTTTCAGCGAGTCTGTCCAGTCCACTGTATCCAGTCCGTCCAGCAGCCGTTGCGCATAAGCCGAAACGCGCAGGCACCATTGGCGCATTTTTTTCTGAACGACGGGGAAGCCGCCACGTTCCGAAACTCCATCCACCACTTCGTCATTGGCAAGCACGGTTCCCAGTTGCGGACACCAGTTCACCATCGTTTCGCCCAGATAGGCGATGCGGTAGTTCATCAGGATTTCCTGTTGTTCTTTTTCGCTTTTGGCATTCCATTCTTCAGCGGTAAAGCTGAGTTCTTCGCTGCAAGCCGCATTCAGTCCTTCGTTGCCGTACCGGGCAAATGCTTCCGCTAGTTCGCTGATGGGGCGTGCCTGCTGCGTGTCGTTACAATAATAACTGTTGAACATTTGTTGGAAAGCCCACTGAGTCCAATGGTAATAGCCTGGCTCGCAAGTACGTACCTCACGGTTCCAATCAAAAGAGAAACCGATTTTATCCAACTGTTCACGATAGCGGTTGATGTTGTTCACAGTGGTGATGGCAGGGTGTTGCCCGGTTTGGATGGCGTATTGTTCTGCAGGAAGCCCGTATGCGTCATATCCCATCGGGTTCAGCACGTTGAAACCTTGCAAGCGTTTGTAACGGGCATAAATATCACTGGCTATGTATCCCAGCGGGTGTCCTACGTGCAGTCCGGCTCCCGATGGATAGGGGAACATGTTCAGTACGTAGAATTTCTTTTTGCTTTCGTCTTCGGTCACTTGATAGGTATGGTTCTCTACCCATCTTTGCTGCCATTTTTTTTCAATCTCTCTGAAATTGTATTCCATGATCTATTTTTGTTATTTAATATCTTTGTTATTAAGTGATTGCAAAGATAATGAAAGTCGGGGAGATATATGGAAATAACAGGAAATAAAAAACTTTCTTGTCAGATATGCTGATTTCTTTTTATTGACATTTTTGGGAAGGTATATATTTAATATATACATCTCCCAAATTTATTGTATTTATTCATACAAAATAGTCGTGGTAAGATATAGATGATGCTTCATCTATATCCTCTCTGCTACCAGTTGGTTGTGTCGTTCAATGACGTCCGGAAAGTTCCGCCGGATAAATCCTCCCACGCTGTTGTAAGGCAGTCCTAATCGTTGAGCGATAGATTTCAGGTTTTCAGGGGTGGTTTCATAGATTCTCATTGCTTCGGCATATTTTTCCATACAGTTCTTTGACAGGATCTTTCCGTTTGCCGCGGAGGTTTTTCCCAGACTTTCGGCCAGTTGTGGTTCATGTTCGTGCAAGTAGTTGCGGAAAGATTCGGGATGCAGTCCGAATTCACGGGCTACTTCCGCCATGGTCTGTTTGTTTTCTTTCAGTTTCCGGATGGCAGGTTCATATTTTGCGGCGGCAGATTTCCGGTATCGTTTGGATGCGGACAAATCGACAGACGTCCCTTCGGGTGGCACGACAACTCCTCTGCGTTCCATCATCCATTCCCGGTGCCAGGTGCGCAGGTAAGAGCGGAATCCGCTTTCGGTTACGTGTGTTTGTTCGGCTATTTCGCTTACAGTCAGTGTGGTGGTACGGTATAAGTGGGATGCCTCCCGATAAGTTTCTACTGTATGCGGATCGGGGCGGCGTGTCTTTCCGTTTCCGTTCAGGGTTCCTGGCAGGGTATTTCCCCGGCATTCCATACGTTTTTTTCTTCTTTTTTCTATCAAGTCTTTGTGATAGAACAGCAGATGCTGTTTCAGTCCGCTGTATGACACGTTGCATTTTTCGGCCACCTGCCGTATGCTCCGGTCGGCGGCATGCAGCATTTCCACGGCTTCCGCATAGCGTGCTTTGCTTTCCGGACGGACGCCTCGTTGCTTGTTGTCGTTCAGGCATCGTCTGGTCCGTTCTTTTTCTCTTCTTTCGGGTATGTGGGGATAGTGTGCCTTGAGTTGGTTGGCAAGGGCCGATCCGTCCAAATGAAATTCGTGTGCTATTTGTGATACGTTGTAGGACAAGTAGTCTATGTGGTCACAAGCATTCACCGCCTGTTTATACTTTTGGTGTGCTGCAGGTGTTTGTCCGAATTTCTTTCGTAGTTTGATGTTTTCCGCCGTTTTCTGGTCGGCTTCCACGCCATATCTTTTCAGAAGCAGTTCCCGGTGGTAGCGGTTCAGGTATGTTGCGAATCCTTTGGTGCTTACTCCGCACCGTTCGCAAATGGCGCGGCAGCTCATTTGCGTGGTGCGGTAAAGGTGGATCGCTTCGGCATATTTGGCTATGGTTTCGGGATGGGCTTGTTTTTGTTTATTGGTATTTTTCACCATCCTGATAGAAATTCTTGATATTGTCTGGTTTACTGTCGGTAACGAAGAATGGATCACTATGAGATACAATGTTATGTCCCATTCCGTCGAAGATAAAATTATGCATTGTCCACCAAGGTATCCATGCCATATAAAGATTATAATCTTTCAGGTTAATGTCATTATAAAGACGTATGACTTTGATTTCATTGCCGTTTTCATCTTTTTTAACACTATACAGGTTTTCTATCATGGTTTCATCGGGGTTTTCTCCTTTTTCCAAGGCCTTGCAATAATCATAAAGCCGTCTTAAATCATCAGCATTATAAATACCTTTGTGTTTGGGAGAGTGTCCCGAATTCTTATTCAGATTGTCATTCCAGCCTAAAATAGTTGAAGAGACTCCGAACACTTTTCCATCTTTCACTTTCAGGAAGAGTTCTATATGTTCACCGGCTTTCAACTCTCCCAACTCGCTTAATCCCTGTATATTTGCCAAATGTCCATAGTAGGGACCGCAATAGCCTCCCTCGTGGTAGCCTTCCACTATAAATTCACCACATTCGGCAAATTTGAATGGTGGAAGATAAAAAGGATAGCGAAGTATTTCTCCGTTGTTTTCACCCATATGTGACACAGCATTGAAACTAAGTCCTTTTTTTCCGTCCGCATTGGCTGTCACTTCGGGTTGGCCTGTATGTCCGTCTTCACTTACTCCTGTATGAAATGTAGCGGTTTGGGGCATGTCGGGAAAAGTGATTTTCACAGGGTCCAGCCACTCGGTTCCATTGTCCCGTTTTGTTCTCTCTACTCCGGTAATGGTTATTTTACTTACCAAATGGCGGAAATTCAAGGCTACATAACTTCCATTGGTGCGATAGGACACCGGTCCTTTTTGTGTAGCGATGAATCTTTCCAAGTCGATATTGTTTTTCCTGTTTATTTCGGTATGGTTCTCATGATCCTCATCGACAGGAACAAAACTCACGGTTCCTTCCGTTGTATTTGCATCCTTATCCATGGTCACCCCCTTCGGAGTGGTCCAGGCATGGAAATAGTGACTGGCTGTGGTGTTGAACCACGCTAGTTTTTCTTCGTCTTTTTTTGCTTCCAGTGTTCCGGAAGTACCTCCTTTGTGTGTGACGTAGGTGCCGTCGGTCAGAAAGCCGGCATCTTCTCCGGCTTCTTCCACAAATGCATGGATGTGTATTTCTCCATAATCATTTTCAGAACTTATGGGGTCGCCGGTGTTTTCTTCTTTGTCACCATCGGCGGCACGGGTGGCGGTGGTTTTTTGTACTTCGCCGTTAAAGCATATATGTGGTGTGTCGGGCAGATTCTGTGCTCCTTGCCCGTTGTCGGAACATGCTGTGTACATGCCGACTTGTATAAACAGTGCTATTCGAAGCAATATTTTCTGTATATTCATATAGAGAATGCTTTATCTTGTTTTACTTCAGGAAATTTCTGTTATCTTCCCTTGCTGGTATTTTCGTCATCCAGATTTCCACCGGAGAATGGTACATCGTCAATGTTTTTTGTTATATTTCCATTGTTTTGATATTCTCCATCTGTTTTATGTGTAGGAATGATACCGGCAAATGTACCCAGGTAGCAATTGCCTGATATTGTGGATGCTCCTGTGAGTTTGTCTCCCCACCAGGAAGAGTTGAAAATCAACGTTGGTTCATTCGTAGTGGTGACAATACATCCGAATGCACCTCCGGTGGCATAACGGGCACCGGTATCGATTGTTTCATTCCAGCTTTCTACATCGCATAACGCATTGCAGTTTTCTATTAAGAAATTGTACAGACGTCCGGCTATTCCTCCGGTAAAAGATTTTTCTGTGCCTTTCCCTCCTTTCACACTGCCTTGTATGGAAATGTTTTTGAAATGGTTTTTCTCTGTTACACCATCCGAACGTCTCACGCGTCCTGCCATGCCTCCTGTATAATTTTGGTTGCCTGTCGACTGACTTGCATCCACTGTCACACGTAGCGTCACATCTTCTACATTGTTAAAGGAAAAGCCCACAATTCCTCCGGTGGATACAGGTAATTGGTTTTTACATTTATTTTTTACAGTGATATGGGTGGGGGTGTTATCATCAGCTTCCTTAAATGTGGTGCACCCGGATAATGTTCCTGCATTTTGCCCGATGATTCCTCCTATATAAATTTCACTCTTGGTTCCTTGTGATTCATCACTATCTTGTATGGATAGCTGAATAGTTCCTCTTAGTGCTACATCTGATATTTTTCCATCATTTCTTCCTGTTACACAACCGATATTGTATACATCAACCTTGTCAGTATATGGTAAACTGAGGGTTAATGTCAGATGGCTGATACGTACATTGCTTATGATTCCGGTTTGGCTTACTATTCGTGACAAACCTCCGTACTGGTCGGTTCCTGGATGAACCTCACCGGTTCTTTCCATATTGCTGATTCCCAGATTGTACAGTCGTCCCTGAATTTCATTGAAAATGGGGCGGACAGAATGATGGATATAATGGTAATTACCATCAAAGGTAACAGAAGAAAGCAAATCTGGAAGTTGGGATAAGTATGAATCCGGAAATTGTGTAGTGCTTAACGGATCTTGCTTATCAAAGTCTAGATCGGTAAGCAGGATAACTCCCATATTGGTACGTTCCAGAATTTGTTTTTTCTCTTCTTCGTATGCTTCACCCTTGCTTGCAGCCATAAGAAAAGCAGGAATGTTTTGAAGTTTCCATGCATTGTTCTTATTATCCGGATCAGTCCAACCGCCTTCATCGGGGTTTTCGAATACAATTCCTTTATCTTGCGTGATATCGAGCACATACGAATGGTTTGCCTTCAGCTTGTCCAGTGAACCGGAACTGAGTGTGATGTAGCTGCGATTGTATTTGTAATTCAGTTTGGCTCCCGAATAGTCGCCCGGCTCCAGATAGACAGTTACTGTATTGCCATATTCCTGTTTGGCATTGGAGTCTAATGAACGGGCAATGTAGGGATTGTCGCTTCCGGATGATTGGGATACCCATTGCAGCTTTATTCCCTCTTCCTGGTCTCTCACCAACTGATAAGCATTGTGGAAATCCGAGTGAGCAGGGTGGGTAAACCAGTATTCGCTGGTAGTGCTTGCCTCCAGTTTGGTAACGGACAAACGTGCGCACAGGTGGCTGAAAGTGAGATGTACCGTATGTCCGAAAGGCAATTTCTGACTTTCGGCTTTCATAGGGCCGGTGTCATCCGATATGCCGTCCGGCTTTTCTTTATCGGCAAATTCACTCAGTGACCAAATGGCACTTTCGCCCTCTTCCCCACTCACGGCACCGTCGGCATGTTTGATATAGTAAGCGGTGAACAGGCCATAATCGCATTCGTAAGGCCATGTGATTTCATTATTTTTCATTAGAGGTATCCAGTCGCCATTTTGGTATTTGTAAGCGCAATATTGTGTTTCCATTAGTGTCGCGTTTTTTGCTTCACCGGGTTGCTCTTCATAGAATTTTGCACCGATGTGTATCACATCATCGTTTTCGAATGCTGTTTTTCCACCTGTTGCTCGTGAGACAGGATTGTTTGCGGCATATTGTGCCGTGAAACTCGCCACCATGCCTTTGGGGTGGGAAACAACAGGGTCTTTCAGGTCGTCATGGCATCCGGGCAATGCACACAAGGTGCAGAGTACCCATATCATCCGGTATATGTATTTCTTTATCATACTCATTGGGGAATGAAAGGTTAGTTGTTCGTGGTAAAAATCACATTGGTGGCATTTACATGGGTTATTGTCACTTTGCTGTCATCGTCAGGGCCCTTTCCCAGAATCTTTTCATACGTTCCGGTAAGGGTTTGTCCGCCTATCATGGCTCCTTGGAAAGTGCAGTATTCCACAGTTCCTTCCGTCATTCTTCCGGCAAAAGCTCCGGTAAGGACCGAACTCTTGCAGCGCATGGAAATACCGGTTACGGTACAATTGGCTACCGCCCCTCCTTGCATATCCGCTACTAACGTTCCGCTAAGCCCTCCACTGGGAGCGTTATTGTTGATGCGTACGGAGGAAAGGGCTAAGTCTTGTATATATCCTTCCCCGCTGAGTATGCCGACAACTGCGGTGCCGGCATTCTCTGCATCACTTTCCAGAGAAAGATTGCCGAGTATATGATTGCCTCCGCTAAGGGTGTCGCATAGATGCGTTATGCAAGCGGACAATGACTGTTTTGATAAATCCGATAAATCCAGATTGCATCCGAGGTAGAAATTCCATCTTTTATTCATATATGTTCCATAGATTAATAAAGAATGAAAAGCATGGTCTTCTCTTTCAATCTCCTCTTTCGAAGGTCTGCTCTCGATTGTGTTATATTTCTCAATAAAGGCATTATATAGGGTTATACAATTAAGAAAGTCTTGGTTTTCATATATCCCATATCCTCTTTCGATTGTGATAGGGGTATCTTCATCCCAAGGCGTGATTTCTCCTCTCCGTATGGTGGGAACCAGATTTTCCTTTTGGATGGTAATGTGAAAGACTTGATTTTTTTTGAGGTATCCATCAGGTTCATGCTCAAATTCGCCTTGATCATTCATTATTTCGAATACATCGTGCGGCAAGTGCAGTTTATGTTCTATTCCCTCATTATCATAAATGGTAATATAATCTACTTTAGTCGTATTTTTCCAAAAATCAAGGCAGGGAAGTATGACATTCCAGGTTTCTTTTCCTTCCCAATCTTTCTCGCTCCAGGTTTCAAAGTCTTTTTTTTCTCCAAATAGTTCGTATGTTTTGAAACTGTTCTTGTTCTCCGGATCCGTATTGTCGATTATTCTTATTTTATCGGCTCCCCGGTTCAAATAGACTATGATTTTCTGATCTGAAGTGACGTTATCGAATCCTTCACCGCATGTTATCTTTAACCGGCAGAAAGCATGTCTGAAAGCATATCCTTTGCCATACTCACCGGAGGCGGTAAGAAAATCGAATGCCCGTCCGTTGTTGTCTACAATGGATACTCCATCTTCCGTATGGATTTTTTCAAGATAGGGATAATATACATACGTATCTCCTACCGAACCGGTATTTACTTCTATTTCATCATTGGTAAATGTATAGTATTTTTCGTTACCATCCTCATCTGCTTCTCCGGAAGCGGATTCGAATGTTAGGGGAATATTAGTCAGTTTGCCGTCACTGTTTTCTTCCGGATTTCCTCCTTCCGAAAATAGTCCTATCTGATCGCCTTCTGTAAAACCTCCGTTATCATTGGACATAATTTCACCTCCTGCGGATCTTGAGCTGAGGTTATGTAGGGAAGTAGTGATCCTTAATCCCTTTTGCGGTGTTCCGGAAGAGAGGATTTCCTTGTTGTCTGAACAGGAAGCTACGGTAAACACACTTCCGATAATCCATATATAGGTCCAAAAATTTTTCATTGTATTATAGGATTAATTAGTGGTTGGTTGTTTGGTTAATTTTTGTATTAGCTCTTCTTTATTTTTATCCTCAAATGTTTCGTCACCTATTGTGACGGAGTGTCCGAACATATTAAATGTGAACTCGCTATCTTGGAACAATTCAGTACTCTCCTCTATAGTGAAAGTCAAGTTGTTGAACAGATTGAAAGTCCATGTTCCATTTTGCTCCGGTTTTCCATACCTGTCCACTTCCCGTTTCCAGTCTTTTTCTTTGTTTCCGCTTTTCAGCTTATTGTACAGCGTGATCAGTTTTTGCAAGTCTGCCAGCTTGTATATACCTTCTTCATCGGCACTGGCCACAAATCGGTCTATATACTTCCAAGGCTCGACTACTGCCGGGCGGAATTCCAACGGCGGCTTCTCATTGTCGTGCAGCAGTGTCACATTGAGGGTGAGGTGTTGTCCGGTGGTAAACCGCAAGGTTTGCATGGAGGTAATACCATCATCGGTGGTAACGCGCATGGCTGTGGGCAACACGGCCGAATAGGTTCCGGCATATTGCTCGCCTGCGCTTTCGGGTATGGTGATTCGTATGCGGGGTCTGTCTTCTCCTTCCCGCAACGATTGCGGCGGAAGGATGAAAGCAGGTGTCTCGTATTTATATCGGGTGATTGTTTCATCCGGTTTGTCCGGATCCGCCGGTTCTTGTGTGGCGGTTCCTGTCCATTCCTCCGTGTTGTCGCGTAGCATGATGGGGGCATATTGGGGGGCATCTTTGTCTATACTCACTTCTCCGGTCAGCCGGTTGAAACTTTGGGGGTGTAATACAACTTGGTCTAACTCTACGGTGGCATTTTTCAGTTCTTGCTCATTATCGGAAAAAACACAGACCGAGAGACGTGCCATGCGGTGGTATAATTTGAAATCCAGACCGACTGATTCGCGGGAGTCAAGCGTATGGCTTCCCCAAAGTATATCGTTTGTCGCCTCTTCATTGTCTATACCTGCCGCATAGGTGATGGTGCTTTCCTTTTCTGTGAATATCACTCCGCCTGTCGCGGCCTGGCCGGAAGAGGGTATGTTGTCCAGATAGAATGTGTATTTGCTTTGGTAATCCGTAATGTCTGCCCAAGTCAGGAAATGACCGTCATCGGCGGTGGCAAGACCGGTTCCATCGGTAAATGTACAAGGTACGGTGGCATAGATGCCGGTTTTTTGAGGATAAGAAAAACGATAGGTGTTGCCTTGGGTTATTTTTCCGTCGGGTATGCCACGTGTTGTGATGCGGTTGCATACTGTAGCCTTGATGCGGAAGTCGCCTTCGGCTTCCGCTGCTTGTTCCCCTATGCCGTCGGTACATGCCGCTACGGCAAGCAAAAGAGTGGCGGCTATAAAATAGTGCAATATGTAAGTGTTATATCTCATTTTCCGGTTGACTGATTGTTCTCTTCTTTTTCCAAACTCATATCGGCCGATGCTTTGCCCCAAGGCTTGACTTCGGCCTTTATTAAAAAGGCTTTGTTTTCTTCTTTGCTGAGAGTCAGCTTCAAATAAGTGATATGACCTGCCTGAAAACTGATAGGTGTGCTCAGTTTTCCGGGGATGTATCTGTATGTCTTGTTCACTCCTTCTTTGGTTTTCAGGGTTACACGCAGTAAGGTTTTGTCCGAATCAATGATTTGCAGGGGCAGGATGGCTGTCAAGGGATAGATATAACAATCGCGCCCCTCTTCCCCTTCTTTGTCTTTTCCTTCTTTTACATCGGAAAAGTCCTCCACATTGTATCGCGGGTACATCCGGATGTCTGTTTGGGGACAATCGCCGGGATGATTGCCGGCAGTGTGTGTAGTGACTGTCGGTGCTTCATCCGATGTGAGGGCTGCACTGGCATTGAATGTGAATTTAGTATATAGTTCAGGCAAGACAACATTGGCCAGTGCCTTCTTTTCAAATCCTGTATTGGTTTTCGGGTCATACTTGGGCACATAGATTTCCACTTGCAGCATGGTCAGTACATGATGGAATTTGAAAGCTACTCTTTTTCCGAAATTTTCTCTGTCTTGTATGTGGTGTGCCATCAAGATATCGGAAGCAAGAAAGTGGTCAAATTCCTGTTGGTCAGGATATATTTCATTTCTATATGTATGGAAACGGGGAAATACCACGGCGTCGAATATATATCCGCTTCCTCCTGTTTTTATCTCTTCCCATAAAAAACCTCTTCCTTCCAATGGGCGGAAATTATATTGGTTGCCTGTCAGGTTACTTAGGTTTTCATCGTACACATACCATTTATACAGGCCAGTGTCTGTAAAATCCAATGTGCTTCCTGTGTAGTTATAGATTCGCAAGTAACTTTCGTTATGAATAAATGTATTATGCAGAAAATCCTCTTCCGCATACATTCCTCCGCTTCGGCTCACGGTTCCGAATCCCACCGCACCTTCTTCCCATCCGTAAACAGGACCGGTGGGCGGAAGGATTTCTTCCGTCTGCCGGGAACAACTGCTCCATAGCAGTGGCAGGATGATAATTAATAAGTAGTTTATTTTATGATTCATACTTCCTCTTTTCTAAGGTTTTGTTGTTGTGGTGCTTTCGGGTACCAACTCCCCGTTAAAATCTCCTGTTTTTTTCCATGGTACGATTTCCGCATATATGGCAAATTGTCCGGCTCCTTTGAAGGTGATGTTCACTTGGACATGTGTATTGCGAAACAGTGAGTATAGTTGCGGCAATACGGCGGTGTAACTGGCTGCTTTCCAGTTTTCTGTCTTGTCTTCCAAACCATTATCTAATTCGTTTGTAATAACGGTAAGGCGGTATTGTTGCCATTTTAACTCCGCGTTTGCTTGGCTCGCATCATATTTTGTTTCATTTCGGCTTTCCGGCAGATAAACGGCTGTTGAATGCCAGGTTGATTCTGCAGGGGCATCCGCTTCCGGTTTGATGAGAGGTGCGCCGGGAGCATTTTCTTCCGTATCATACCAATAGGTATAAGTGCCATGCGTGGTTTTACCGGGTACTTCATAGTCTGTCAGCCATGTGTTTGGGTGGCCCGTGGTTTCTGAGGCCGGTGCTTCTTCAGCCATCCAATCTATCCAGTTTCCCGGCAAAATCCGTGGAGCGTTTTCTTCCGGAGTCGTTACCCAGTATTTTTGTTCTTTGTTTTTGTTTACATGTGGCATCAGATAGGATTGGTCTGCTATGTTTTCCAGTGTCCATCCCAATAGTTTGATTGTTCTTTTTTTAGCAAAAATATGTCCTGTTCCCGGTTCCGGTTTTGTCGGGATCTGAGTGGTTTGGTTCGTGTAGCTGAACATAATCTTGTTTGCCGCCCGTACCACATGGCATTCTTTTGTTACCGGGGTATCGTTTATTCTGATATCATCATAGACGGCACTCATGGGGAGTTTTCCCACTCCTTCTTCTTGCCGTAGAAAGAAAGAGAGATTGTCTATGGGGGCTGTTTCCGTTTCTTCATCGGGCAGGTATATTTTTTCTTCTCCCAAACGGATTCCATTGCCTTCCTTATCTTTTACTTGTTCTTCATTAGCAATGAGATAGATTCGTTTGATGGAATTTTCTTCTACTGCGAACTCCTTTTCTTTGGAAACGCGCAATCCTGTTTGGAAATGTTCCACTTCGTTGTGCTCCACTTTCCAGGGAGTGCCTCCGGCCTTGCTCAAGATTACGATACGAAGGGTGTGCATCAGTTCCTCTTCCTCCGTTTCGTTTGATGCTGCGGCATCTGCAATCCGTGCTTTCAAGGCGAGAATAACCCGCCTTGTGCCGGTGTCTTTTTCATCGCACGAATCGTCGGTACAGGCACCCAGCCATATAGCAAGCAGCCCGAGGCAGAACGATTTTGCCATGGATGTAATCTTTCTGTTGTTCATCAGGCGTAAAGATTTATATTCTAAAGTTCTGCATTGTTAATTCTTACCACCCAGTCGTTTACCACAATCCGGGTATCGAGCCACGATTGGTCGGGGCGTAGGAAAAAGAATAGTACATAATCACTTTCCCTGTCCAGATATTCCTGATCGTCTTTCATGTTATAGGGGGGCTGTGTGTAATAATCGCTGCGCAGAAGGGTCAGGTAGTTGATTAGCGGGAAATCTACAATGGTTGCCCCATCCGCCTTACGCCTGATTATCAGCTTGGGACTGTTTTTTTTCATCAGCCGCGAAGTACTTAATTCGGCGTATGCCACGACAACAGCCTCCGGAGCAACCTGATTACCCACAATCGATACACCGGTTTGTGCTTGTCCTGTGGTCCACGGAGTATAGGTTACGGGAGGAATATTCTCCGTAATCAGATCGTTGCGCCCGTCGAACAAGGAGTTATTGTCGGTAATCATAAATTCAAAATCATCAACATCTACCTTTCCGCCGTTTTCTTGTTGTAACACAATGCGGATATTGTTGGTGTTCTTCATCATCTTCACCGTACCTTCCTGATAGAGATCGGCGGTAGAGAGGGTGAGTTCACCCCAGAACAAATCATGCAGTCGCCGGTCTGCCGGAATAGATGCGGTTACACGGTTCAAGTCCATTTTTACTTGCAGATCCGTATCCTTGCTTCCGTTTTCAGGTTTCCGTACCACCGAGAAGGTGTTTTTTTCGCAAGCCAGCCCGCCGTATGCCACGAAATGATAATTTCCTTTTTCAAGGTCCAGTGTCATCCGGTAATCCTCGTCTTGTAATGCGGTGCCCGTTACGGTTTTCGTATCTATATAGTTGCCTTTGTCATCGTATATGTAGAGTGTCAGGCAGTCTACCTTTTTAGGAAACGAGTTGGCATATTCCATGTTGTAATCGTAAATGAAGCGTAACGACACCCCATGCGCACACGGGTCGAGATCTTCAAATATACGTTCGCACGAAGATGAAGTGATACTTATAGATGCGATGCTGAGCACCACACCTATAAGTCTTGAAATTATATTTCGCTTTTTATATTGCATGTCGGTTCTTAAAATTCGATGTTGTTTATACGGACTACCCAAGGCAATACTTCTACGGATACTGTGAGGTATACATCTCCTTTTTCATCCGGTGTATCGGGTTTGGGATCATCAGGATCGTTTTCGGAGATGCGCGGATGGCCCAGTCTGTTGATTTTGGTTACAGCCAGTTTGTACACATTGTTGCGCACCACAGCGAATTCCATCGGCCCCATGACACCATTCACTCCATTATCATTGTGCCGGTTCCAATAGTAGTAATAACAGTAGTATCCCCAGCCTCCCAGTTCTTCGTCGTAACTAGACTGGTAAAGCGTGATTTTAGCACTGGTAGCAGCTTGCTTGAAAGCGGCTTTATACTGGTCGTTAGGAGTATTGTCGTTCACTCCGTTAGGTTTCCATTTATTCCATAGGGCATTCGCACTGTTGGCATCTTCTTTTATTTTCCCGTTTTCTGCTTTTGCCTCTGTTCCATATACGGCTTTTACCAGGCCGGTTATGGTTTGTGTCTTTGCAAATTCATCATCGGCTGCTTTTCTGATTTGTTCCCATGTGTAATAAAGGTAACCGTCAAAATAATAGATAATGGGATCGGTGTCCGATCCTCTACCTGTTGTTACAGTATTGTTTATTGCGGTGGCGATGTTTTTGATATTTTCATCCGTATTATTTGTTGCCTCACCGGTAGCTATCATTTTTCCTTTGAATACAATACCGGTACTTTGGCTGTTTACTTGATTCTCAGAAGGAGCCGGAATGGTGTTTTCTGTTACATAGCGCCATATTTTGTAATGTCCGTATGTAGGTGTTCCCTCCCACTCCGGATGGTCATTTTCTTGATTCTCACTAATAACATCATCTATCAGATAAGTATCCCATCGATCATCAGAGGCATCGGTATTGTCTATCACTCCCTTTTCATTAAAGAGCGGATAATGGAAATAATTGCTGAAATTTTCTTGTATGATCTCTTTTTTTTGTGTGTCATATACATCTGTTACATAGTTTCCCGGTTCTCCTAGAGGTGTTCCGTTGGCATCGGCATACCAAGGTTTTTCGGGGCCGCAAATTTCGGCATTGTCATTCATTCCGTTATCAGATACTCTGCGCAGGTAATAAAAACTATTATTCATATTGACTAGTGCCATTTTTCCCAGCTTCATGTTGACCAGCACTTTATTCTCATCATCTTTGTCGGTAACTACGGGATATGTGTTGTTGCCGCCTTTACTTCCGTCTTTGAAGTCGAAACGTGCCACCGAACGTTCTACCCGGATCGCTCCTCTTTCTGCTCCTCCGTTATTGATTGTTGTTCCCAGGTTGTTTTCTCCCGAAAGTTTGAATGGAGTATTTTCATCGTATGCGCTCCATCCTTCCAGCGTGGCGGGAATAGAACGGGTAGCTACGTCTCTGTTTGCCATCAAAAAGTTATTGTCTTTCCAAACAGAGGCGTTTTTGCTGTCTCTTATCTTGTGAATCAGTGCTGTCCAGTTTTCTTTATGGTCTTTGATAGATAACAGGTCATCTGTGGGATTACAAAAAATGAACACGCGTATGTCTTGCTTCTGTTGATTGTTGTTTTCCAAACCTTCATAGAAGGTATTCAGTTCGGTTTTTGATACGGATGTTTTGGCAGAATAGAATTGTTTTTTGGCATCCGGAGTCAGGCGGTTGCTGCTTACCGTACCCGAAGCAATGTATTCATTTTCTTCAGTAGCTAGTACGATCAACAGGTTATTCACCGTATTTTCTTTCTCCAAGCCTTCTTCCACTCCATTATTACTGGAGTTGTCATCGTCTGTGAAACTTCTTCCATTGCCACCTGTTTTTGGGGAATTGGGCATGGCTACCTGTACAGACATGTACACACCGTCACCTTCGTGAATGAAAGGGGTATCCGGATTTTCTGCCAGTTCGTTGTTTGAACAGCCCACGGCGAACAGTGCGGTAAAGAGAGCCAGCAGATGTGATGTTAAACCTTTTATTTTCATAGGAACTTTACTTTTAATATGTTACTTTTGGTTTTCATTCTGATAAGCGATGCATTCTTCAATTTGCAGGAGCATTTTCTCTGTGCCGTCAATGCCTTTGTCTTTTGCCTCATTGAAGTATCTCCGGGCAGTTTCGTAGTCATCGGACAATGCAGCGTAAATGCCTCGCGCATAAACCGCTTCGGGGGTATTTCCTGCCTTGTCCAGATAAACTCCTGCTTGTTTTAATTGGTGCAGACGCATAGCTGTGTTGGCGGCATTCAGGTTGGCTACTTCATCTTGCGGAAACATGCGTACAGCTGTTTCGAAGGTGGCATTGTATTCGTCGCTTCCCGGTTCCATATCTTGTGCAGCCAGATACATTTCGTTCAAACTCAGTTTCTGTGGCTGTGTTTTGAGCAAGGCTTTGATCTCTTCCAAGTCGCTATAGGCACGTACTTCGTACTGCACTGCATAATCGGAGTGGCGCAGGCCGGGATAGACTTCGCGAAGCAGGTAGGCATAGTCGTTGCGGTAGGTCGACTTTATTTTCTGCTCTTTCACATCGGGGGCCAAGTCGCTTTGAATCAACCGGAGGATACCTTCCTTGTTCGGAAGATCGGAAGCAGTTACAAAACGCTCCAGCCCTTCCCAGTCTTCCGGCTCGGAATCAGTAGAGAACAATGAATCGGGGAAGGTGTATTGTTTTCTGACGAATTCTTTTAAAGTCTGGGTTCGTCCTTTTGCCAGGCGTACGTTGTTGGCGTATGTTCCTTCGGGAGAGGCGTAACCTTTGATACGAATTCCGGTTATTTGGGCATCAGAGTCGTTCTTCACATGGTCTATGGTGGCAAGTATTTTTTTCAACTCTTCGGGATTACGCCGATAATTTTCATGGATTTCTATCCGGTTTACGGGAAAATCTATGTAAGCGGAACCTTCTATCTGGTTTATTTTCTGCTTTGCTTTGGGGCGGATGTAGATAAATGCGGGTTGGAAAACTTTTGGTTCCTTCTTCTCCAGTGCAAGGGTTGTCAATGCGTATGTGTCGTTTCGCAGGGGCTCGTCACAGCATCCGCAAGTTTCGTAATTGGCACTTAATGTAGCTGTTCCTATCCATTTTTCATAAGGAATAAGGGTATGGTACTCAATGGTTTTCCGAGTTCCGCTTCGATAGAGTTGCATGGACACGGTTGCGGGTGTGTTTCGTACGTGATGATAATAGCGGTTGCGTCCGGCAATCCATACAGGAGGCAAATTCAGGCTGTCTTTACCGTTGGTCAGTAAAGGCGTGAATATCATTTCTTGGTCACTTTTCAGGGTGAGGACCGAAACGTCGAGGTCCATGGCGATGAACAGTTTGTCATCTGTACGTGATACGGCCAGATTCTCTACCGGAATCCGGTTGTCCGATAGGGTTTGCCCTTTCATGCCGGTTGTTCCGAATATGGGCAGCAGACTGTAGCACAATATGCTAAGTAACTTATTTATAGAACTCATAACTACCGAATAAATTAGAATGTATATACCAGATTGATCGCGGCTTTAGTGGGGCCGAAATAATGATGTGATTTGTCTTTTTCCAGTTTGGTACCACAAGTGGCACAGGGATAGACATCGTAACGTGTGTAGGTCCATCCTATACCTATTTCAGCTTCCAGGTTCCAATGTTTATCCAGTATCCAGGCATGGCCATAAGCTATTCCTGCCCCGGTAAACCAACCTTGATAACGCCGTTCGGACAATAGGGAGAAATCAGTGCCTAGAAACGAGAGGCTGTTTTTTAATCCTCCGATGTTGTATTGGCCGCCCAGAGCGTGCATGCCTAGAAAATGTCCTGCCCATCGGTCACAGAACCAGTAACGGGCTTCGGGTTGAAGAAGCCAGTGCTTCCATTTTCGTTCATGTGATAGAGTCCACCCGTTGTAGTCGGCTGTCAGGTCTAATGTCCAACGAGGTGCCAATCCTATCTCGATACCGGCATTTACATTTAAAAATGCGTCGGATAAGACATTTGTCTTGATTGCGGCCTTTTGTGCTTTTGCTGTTGAATGAAACGCCCCAATCAAGATAATTGTCAGAAGCAAAATTGTTCGTCTCATTTTTCGTTGTGTATTATGTCTTAAAGTTTTTTGTCCTTCTTTTTTGTGCTTTTTATTGTATTTAATGATACAGAAGAAATACTTTCTCTTAAGAAGAGAAGTATTAGAATCTTTAGAAATTTGACAATCAATGCATTTTAGAAGGAAGCAGAATGTTATCTCTCAAAAAGCATGCTTTTTTGTTGGTATATTTATTCTGTAAAGGTTAGCATACAGAATTCCAAAAGTACTTACATACCTTTTAAGACTAGTTGTAGAGAAGGTATTCTTAGAATCTGAAAATGAAGGTCAATAGTTTTTTTCCTATTAATTAATGGTTTTTTTTGATGAAAAGTTTTGCATGTTATATTATTTTTTTTCTAATTTTGCACGTTCTAATACTTCTCTTCTTAAGAGAAATTTGTCCTATGTCTTTTTTCCTTTTTGATTATAATGATTTTAAGATAAGTTTATTTGCCTTATCTACAATGGATGTATCCAATGAAGCTAAATAGATCCGGGTTGTATTTTCCGAATCGTGTCCCATGGCTTCGCTGATAATTGAAATAGAAATATTTTTACTTTTGGCTATGCTTGCCCAGGTGTGGCGCGCGACATAAGTTGTCAACGTGACGGGAGAATCAATCATTTTTCCCAGGATTTTTAGTTTTTGGTTTATCAGATGTGCTGCACTTTTATATTGTTTTCTAGTATCTTTCCGGCTGTCTTTAATGATAGGCAACAGATAAGGACTTTCTGTGTTGCTGTATTTGCTAATAATCTCCTCCATCGGTTTTTCCCATTTGATGAAAAACTGTTGGTTTGTTTTATGGCGGCGATAGGAAAGAACTCCGTTTTGAAGGTCGTTTTTCTTGAGATATGCCATATCGATAAATGACATTCCGCGTGTATAGAATGAAAAAAGAAAAATATCTCGTGCATAGTCCAATGTGGACAAAGGAGTGAGATTCTTGTCTTTTATCCGGCGGATTACTTCAAGTGGTATGGCTCGTTTCATCGTTTTATCTATTCCTGTATAAACGTGTTTGAAAGGAGTGCGCTGTACGGTCAACTTTTTTTCTACTGCCCGATTGTATATTGCTCTGAGGTTTCGCATATAATAGGAAGTGCTGTTAGGGCATATATCATTGCGTTTCAAATAAGTTTCATATTCTGTTATCAGATTGGATTCTATTTCATCTATCGGGATATCTTCTCGTTTGTTCATGAAACGTTCAAAGCTATTCAAGACTGTTGTGTAAGTTTCGGCTGTACGTTCTCTACCGATTTGCCTTAGTTGGTTGGTTAGTTCCCTTGCAAACTCCAAGAATCCGTTGTTGGTGGGGGAAATATGATAAAGTTCTACTATTTTTTCAGAAGTGAAAAGGTGATTGGAGTGTTGCAATCTAATAATGATATTTTTTAATTTTTGTAAGTCTTTTGCTATTTGCTTTTCTAATGTCGACAAATAGTTGTAGCGCACCGTTTGAGGAGGAGGAAGGATGACACACGCTAACAAATTGTTCCATTCTTCCGGATAAATCTTATATCCGGAATTGATTTGTTTGCTTACTCTGTTGTGAATAACCTGATAGAATACTGTACCTGCTTTATTTTCTATAGATGAGGCACGAAATTTGATTTTTATTGTTGCCATAATGTATGTATAATGTAAGTATCAATACATAGATACATAATTATGGTGACAATAGAAAAAAAGTGCCGTTGTCCCAGTGGTTCGTTACTGCGTGGATAAACCGTTGTGATTTGCCGCTATCGGTTGGAATCGGATATATTTCAATCATAGTGGCTGAAAATAATTGATTTTTCATTTGGGGAGAAACGTGTGAATATTTCTAACCAATATGGACTAAGTTCCTTGAGAACTATGTTTTTCAATTAAATTTAGATTAGGAGTACAAAAATACAATAAATTTAATATCCTGACTAAACTTTTTGAAGAATATTTTTTAAATAGATTGTTTTTAACCTTTAAACTTATTTAAAGAGAGATAGGATCTTACTGAACTTTTTGAAATGATTTGTATTGCTTTTTCTTTTCATCACTCCATACCGCTCATTACCAGTTATTTACTGTGTAAAAAGATCTATAATATCCCTAAACCGGTATATAAGCGAGTGACGTGGGGTATTTGCCCGTTATTTGTAAGAGGAGTGTAGATATTTAATTAAATCTGACAGGATATGTTGTGCTTACGTCTTTATTATAGCTTGGAGAGCGAATGCTTACAAACAGCCAGCTAACCTTGTTGCTTCACCTAGGTGAAGCGGCAGTTTCACCTAGGTGGCAACGGCTCTTCACCTGGGTGAAATCCCGTCTTCACCTAGGTGAAATATCAAATTTTTCCACCCTCTTGCAAAGATTCTAACGGATGCTCATTCTATATAATGACACTTTCTGACGAACCGCCTCCGGCTGGGAAAACGGATAAACCGTTTCGAAGGGATAGAGGATGCTTTATCACCATATATTGTTGATTTATAACTATATATGGTGACAAAATAAAAAAGGATTGCCATGTAGAAATATATTTTTATTCATTATTGCATCTCTTATATGCAATGAATATATATGTGTTAGCTATAAACATAGTTCTCAAGGAACTAGTTCAATAAATGACAAAGTCTCTAATGATAGGCATCTTGGTTTATATGGATTGTTTTTTTGTAGAAAAATAGTAGAATAGTTTATTAATTTTATATATTAAATCCTTATGAGAAACATTTTATTTATTAACCGGACTAAATTTCGGAAAGTTATAATAGGAATGGGTGTATCGGTGTGTATATTCTCGCCAACTTATTCCTTTGCAACATCGCCTGATTTTGGGAGTGCAGATGGTATTCATCAACAGTTGAATACTGTTTCGGGCACAGTTGTTGATGGAATGGGAGAACCTATTATTGGTGCTACCGTATTAGAAAAAGGTACTACCAATGGCACTATTACAGATTTTGATGGTAAATTTTCTTTTTCTATAAATAAAGGTGCTACCATTGTAGTATCTTATATAGGTTATACCACTCAAGAAATAAAAATAAATGATCAAAGTTCTGTCAAAATTGTATTGGAAGAAGACAGCCATTCTTTAGAGGAGGTTGTTGTAGTGGGATATGGATCGCAAAAGAAAGCTAATCTAACGGGATCTGTATCTTCTATCAAGATGGATGAAGTGATTGGCGATCGTCCGTTGGCCAATGCAGCTGAGGCATTACAGGGAACTGTACCGGGGCTGCTGGTTTCAAGCAATGGCAATGATCCCGGACAGGGGAAGAAATTTCAGGTTCGTGGGGCTTATTCTGTTGGTATAAAGAACGATGATGGTTCGTATGGTAATACCATTGAACCGTTGGTGCTGATTGATAATGTGGAAGGTGACATTGACATGATTAATCCTGAAGATATTGAAACGGTAACTGTTTTGAAAGATGCAGCTTCGGCAGCCATTTATGGTGCGCGTGCAGCCGGTGGTGTTATTCTGATTACTACCAAGCGTCCTAAGGGTGGTACTAGTTTCCAATTGAATTATAATAATAATTTTGCCTTTTCGAATGCTATAAACCTTCCCAAGCAGGCTCCGTTGATGGATTATCTGCAAGCTTATTCGGATGCGGCAGGCGATCAGTTTTGGACTCCCGGAGCTCCTAGTGTAAGTAGATGGATGGAATTGTTGAAACAATATCAACAGAATCCTTCTTCATTACAGACTATGGGGGATGGCATTTATAAAGATGCGGATGGCTCGCTTTATTATATGAATGAGAAGGACTTGGTGAAGAACATGCTCGAAACCAGTTTCCAGATGACTCATAATATTTCTGCCAGCGGCGGTACGGATAAATTGAGATATAGATTATCTGCCGGTTATTTATCGAATGATGGTATTTTAGTGACTAATAAAGATAAATATGACAGAATGAATGTGAGCAGTTTTGTTTCTGCAGACATTACATCCTGGTTCACACAGGAAGCTACACTAAGTTATGCACATAGTAAAAAGACTTTGCCGGCATCGGCTTTGGGTAGTATTTACTCCACTCGTCTGGCCTCTTTTTATCCCGAAGGAGTGTGTCCGGAGGGCGCGGATGAATTGGGTGGAGAAGGATTACCCTATTTCACTCCAAGGAACCAGATAGAATGGTCAAATCCTTCAAAAACGATTAATGATAATCCTCGTATTTTTTTGAAATCTATTTTTAAACCTCTTAAAGGATTAGAGATTGCATTTGAATATACATTTGATAAGAATATATATGATTATCATTGGTATACCGGAAGTGTGGCTTATACTACGATCCAAGGAGGTAAAGATGTAACTCCCACTAATGATTATTTGCGTAAATATAAGCAATATACAGACTATAATGCTTTTAACTTGTATGGAACGTATGGTTTTTCTTTAGGCGATCATGGTTTCAAGGTCATGGCCGGTTTTAATCAGGAGTCAAAATATAAAGAAACATTGGATGCTTATTCTTACGGACAGGCTATTACGGATATTCCTGCTATGGGATCAGGAACTTCTACCATCAAGGTCAATGACTATTATGATGAATTTGCCGTGCGTGGTGGTTTCTTCCGTGTGAATTATAATTATAAAGACAAATATCTTTTGGAAGTGAATGGACGTTATGACGGATCTTCCAAATTCCCCAAAGAAAATCGGTTTGGTTTCTTCCCTTCTGTTTCTGCAGGCTGGCAGATTGCACAAGAAGACTTCATGGAGGCTACACACGACTGGTTGGGAGGATTGAAAGTACGTGCATCTTATGGTGAGATTGGTAACCAGAATGTTCCTTCTTATTCCTATACTCCGACTATGGGATTGAATAATAAATATAACGGATGGTTATCAGGTAGTAATTTTGTAACTGCCATTAGCTCATTGCCGGCATTGGTTAGCAACAGTTTTACATGGGAAAAAGTGGGAACACTGGATTTCGGATTGGATATATCTTTGCTGAACAATCGTTTGAATGGTACATTTGACTGGTATCAACGGGATACTAAGGGGATGCTTGCTCCGGGCATGCAGTTGCCGGGTGTGGTAGGTGCAAGCGCTCCATATCAGAATACGGCCGACATGCGCACCACCGGTTGGGAGTTGAATTTGAACTGGAGAGATCAGATTGGTAAAGTAAGTTATCGTGTGGGTTTGAATTTGTCGGATAGCAAGTCTAAAATTATGAAATACAATTCCAATGAGTCTAAAATACTGACTAGCACATTGAGCAACGGAAGTACTTTCTGGAATTACTATGAAGGAAAGGAAATAGGAGAAATTTGGGGTTATGAAGCCAATGGATTTTATACGGTTGATGATTTTGAAAGCACCTCATCTTGGGTATTGAAGGATGGAATTACTGCTTTGGAGGGGTATTCACCGCGACCGGGTGATTTGAAGTTTAAAAACTTGAGAGATGAAGAAGGAAAAGAAAATATCATTACCTCCGGCAATAATACAGTGGACAATCCGGGCGACCGTAAGGTTATCGGCAACAATCTGCCCCGTTATCTATATGGTATCAATTTGGGAGCTAGTTATGGAGGTTTTGATTTGAATATTTTCTTGCAAGGAACCGGTAAACGTGATGCTTGGATTGCCAATACATTGAACATGCCTTTATATTCAGATTTTAAATTTGTGCCTTTATATGATGATTTGAGCAATTATTGGAAACCGGCCGATTTGGCGGCAGGTGATTATACTTGCAGTAACCCGAATGCTGAATTCCCACGTATTTATGGAAATTATGGAAACCAGGGTTCTAACTATCGTCAGTCGGATAAATTCCTGTCGGACGCTTCTTATTTACGCATTAAAAATGTAACCCTTTCTTATACAGTGCCTAAGGCATGGGTGTCGAAATTGACATTGAAACAGCTGAAAGCATTTGTCAGCATTGAAAATTTGGCTACGTTTTCATCGTTACCGAAGGGAATTGATCCGGAAACTTTGAACTGGAATTATCCTGCATCACGCACTGTTTCATTCGGTATAAACCTTACATTATAATTATTAATCGAGTAATAGTAATATGAAAAAGATATTTATAAGTTTTGCCATTTTGGCAGGCATTACACTTTCAGGGTGTAACGATAGTTTTCTGGATAAACTTCCGGTAACTGATCCGACGGAAGAAACCGTTTTTAAATCGTATGATAATTTTCTGGCATTTATGTGGCCTTGTTATGAGATGTTTTCAAATACAACTATTGCCACTTCTGTAAATGGTGTAGGACAGGACTCTCATTATCAGGGAGATATAAGTGCAGGTTTTATGGAGCCTAAGTATGAATCCAACTCTAATAATTATGCTTACCAGAAGATTACAAGTGTAGCTACTGGAAACGGTTGGAATTTTGCATACTTGCGCCGTATTAATATGATGTTGGCACACATTGATGCTTCCAACCTGACGGAGGTTGAGAAGAACCATTGGAAGGCGGTAGGTTATTTTTTCCATTCTTACTGGTATATGGAACTGATAAATCGTTTTGGTGATATTCCTTGGATAGAAACCGTTCTGAATGATGAATCTCCCGAGGCGTACGGCCCTCGTGTGGCTCGTAAAGAAGTGGCGGATAAAGTTCTGGACCGCTTGAAATGGGCGGAAGAAAATATAGGCGATTTCCAAAGCAGGGACGGTGATAACACCATTAATCGTGACTGTATTCGTGCGGCTATTTCACGTTTTGCATTACGTGAAGGAACGTGGCGCAAATATCATGAGCTGGGGGATCATGATAAGTACTTTACGGAATGTATCCGTGTGTCCAAGTTATTGATGGATGATTATCCTACTTTATATTATGGCACGGACGGACAGCCTGCTGCAGGTTATGGCGAGATGTGGACAACAGAAAGTTTAAAGGGGATTCCGGGAGTGATTCTATATAAGGAATATGTCGATGATATCAATAACTGTAACTTTAGTTATATGGAGCATACCTCTTCGCATTATGTGGAGATGAATCAAAAGACTGTTGATTTATATTTGATGAAAAACGGTAAGCCTATCTTGAACAATATTTCAGGTTATCATGGAGACAAAGATATGTATGCCACGTTCCGTGATAGGGACCCTCGTTTGTATCATACTGTAATCCCTCCTTATAAAGTAAAAGCGGGTAAAGGAGACTACTCTACTTGGTCGTATACAGACGATCCTGCCGATCGCGAATATATTGATATTATGCAACCTAATGAATCATGCTCTAATCCGGGTATAGGTATGAAACGTTTGCCCGGTCAGAACTGGAGTGCTTCGTTGGTTCCTGAAATTCCTCGGTTGGGAACAGGAGCGTTTGTTACATGCCGATCGGGTTATTATGTCTGGAAGAATTGGAGCCAGTGGGAAAAGAGTTTTAATAACGGTGCGCAAAACACAGCCGACAAGCCTATTTTTAAAATAGAAGAGGTTTTATTGAATTATGCCGAAGCCATGTTTGAAGCAGGACAGTTCAATCAACCGGTTGCCGATATTACTATTAATAAATTGCGTGACCGTGCCGGAGTTGCCCAAATGGTTGTTGCCGATATTAATGATAGTTTTGATCCTAATCGTGGCAAATACTATCCTAAAGGCAATGATAATGGCATTTTGGTGGATCCTGTATTATGGGAGATACGCCGTGAAAGAATTATTGAGCTGATGGGAGAAGGTTTTGGTTTCTATGATATCCGACGGTGGAGAATGGCACCTTGGTTCTTGAATAGAACGGCAACAGGATTGTGGCTTTCAAAAGAAAAGGCGGCAGCAGCGGGATATACTCTGTATAACGCAGAAACGGGCTATTCGGATGGAGCAACAGGAACAATGGAAGAGGGATATCTGTATTTGTTCAATGATCCGTTAAAAGAAGGCAAAGGATGGCTGGAGAAATATTATTTGTATCAGGTGCCGACAACAGAAATATTGTTGAATCCTGCTTTGGAACAGAATTTTGGTTGGTAAAATAAGTAAATAGATCAATATCAATATAAGGTCGTCTTTATATAATTTTTATTTAAGACGACTTTATTATTTTATCAATTGAAATATTTTCCATATCTTGTCCAAGAAAAATTAATTCAATAAATTGTTTTGTACTATGATAAATCGAAACCTTTTTCTCTTGACAGGTGGGCTGGCACTTCCTTTATTAAGTGCTTATGCCCAGAAGGCTCCTAAACCGAATATCATTTATATCATGTGCGATGATATGGGTTATGGTGATTTGGGGTGTTATGGCCAGCCCTACATCAGTACACCGAATATTGATAATATGGCTAAGGAAGGTATGCGTTTTACACAAGCGTATGCCGGTAGTCCGGTGAGTGCCCCATCGCGTGCGTCATTTATGACCGGACAACATTCCGGACATTGTGAAGTACGTGGGAATAAGGAGTACTGGCGCGATGCCCCTATGGTGATGTATGGAAATAATAAAGAATATGCTGTGGTAGGGCAGCATCCATACGATCCCGGCCATGTGATTATACCTGAAATAATGAAAGATAACGGTTACACCACCGGTATGTTCGGTAAGTGGGCAGGTGGTTATGAAGGGTCTGTTTCTACACCGGACAAACGGGGCATTGATGAGTATTATGGCTATATTTGCCAGTTCCAGGCCCATTTGTATTATCCGAACTTCTTGAACCGGTATAGCAAGTCGGCAGGCGATACGGCAGTGGTCCGTGTGGTGATGGATGAGAATATCAACTATCCCATGTTTGGTAAGGAGTATTTCAAACGCCCGCAATATTCGGCAGATATGATTCATGAAGAAGCAATGAGGTGGTTGGACAAACAGGATGGCAAACAACCTTTCTTTGGGATCTTTACCTATACGCTTCCTCATGCAGAATTGGTTCAGCCCGAGGATTCTATCCTGACAGGCTATCAGAAGAAGTTTTTTGAAGATAAGACTTGGGGTGGACAGGAAGGATCGCGGTATAATCCGTCAGTACACACCCACGCACAGTTTGCCGGCATGATTACCCGTTTGGATTATTATGTAGGAGAAGTGTTGAAAAAGTTAAAGGAGAAGGGGTTGGATGAAAATACGATTGTCATTTTTACCAGTGACAATGGCCCTCATGAGGAAGGAGGAGCTGATCCTACATTCTTTGGGCGCGATGGTAAACTTCGTGGATTAAAACGCCAATGTCATGAGGGAGGTATCCGCATTCCTTTTATTGTTCGCTGGCCCGGTAAAGTGCCCGAAGGAACAGTGAATGATCATCAGTTGGCTTTCTACGACTTGATGCCTACTTTCTGTGACTTGGCAGGGGTAAAGAATTATGTGAAGAAGTATACGAATAAGAAAAAAGAGGTGGATCACTTTGACGGTATTTCCTTTGCTCCGACCTTGTTGGGGCAGGAAGGACAGAAAAAACATGATTTCCTGTATTGGGAATTTGATGAAACCGACCAGATTGGCGTACGTATGGGTGACTGGAAGATGATAGTGAAAAGAGGAAAGCCTTTCCTTTATAATCTTGCCGCAGATATTCACGAGGACCACGATGTAGCCGCCGAGCATCCGGACATCGTGAAACAAATGAAAGAGATTATCCAGACACAGCATACGCCAAATCCTCATTTTTCTGTGACTTTACCTTCATTTGAATAAAAGAAAAGACTTTTTCTTTCCCAATGTTCCCTGATCTATTCATTTAGGTTGGGGAATATTTTTTTATGTTCGGCAAAATAGTTATCTTTGCCCCATAAATTTTAAAATATTCCAATGAGAATGTAAAACATTCATTTTTCATACAACTATTCGTTTTTATGTTGGAGCGGCAGGCAATGTGATTTTGTTTGTCATGCAATAGTTGTCTTCTTATTCCAACGATCTGCATTTCAGTATTCATTTTTTTAATTTTTAGAAATCCGATGTGTATACATATACAGTCCGTTGCTTACATGCATCCGGATAAAGATGTGCTTTTCAGTAATGTAAGTTTTACCTTTTCCAAAGGCCAGAAAGTGGCTCTCATTGGGAATAACGGTTCGGGAAAGTCTACCCTGATGCAACTGATAAGGAAAGAATTATTGCCTTCCGAAGGGCAGATTGTCTGTTTGGAAGCACCTTATTATATTCCACAGCATTTCGGTCAGTTCAATCATTTGACAGTGGCCGAGGCCTTAGGAATAGAAAGGAAGCTATATGCGCTTCATGCCATTTTACAGGGAGATGCTGCAATAGAGCATTTTACGGCTTTAGAGGATGACTGGGAGATAGAAGAGAGAGCAGTTGCTGCACTGAATGAATGGGGGGTACCGGAAGTACCTCTCTCCCATCCGATGCATTTGTTGAGTGGCGGTGAGAAAACAAAAGTTTTTCTGGCAGGAATTGCTATACACTCTCCTGCTTTTATCTTGATGGATGAACCTACCAATCATTTGGATGATGAAAGCCGGGCACGGCTTTATCGGTTCATAACCACCACTACGGCCGGTGTACTTATTGTCAGTCACGATCGCACGTTGCTCAATTTGCTTTCGTCCACCTATGAGCTTACTGCAAAAGGTGTTACCTATTATGCCGGGAATTATGATTTTTATAAAGAACAGAAGGAATTGTTGGTAGAATCTCTGCAAGCCCGGTTGGAGGAGAGTGAAAAGCAGTTGCAAAAGGCTCGGAAGCAGGCGCGTGAGGTAATGGAGCGCCGGCAAAAGCATGATGTGCGAGGTAAAAAACAGAATATAAAGAAAGGATTCGGAAAGATGGCGATGCATACATTTAGAGATCAAGCCGAAAAAAGCACCGTCCGTTTAGGTGAAGTACACACCGATAAAATCCGGCTTCTGGCAGAAGAGGCTACAGGGCTTCGCAGGGCTTTGCCCGATATGAAGGCGATGAAGGTGGATTTCAATTCTTCTTCTTTGCACGCAGGCAAGGTGCTTGTAGAGGCTTTTGGCTTGAATTATGCGTTTGGAGAAAATCCTTTGTGGTCTTCTCCTCTTGAGTTTACCATCAAAAGTGGTGACCGTATTCATTTGAAAGGAGGTAATGGTAGCGGTAAAACAACTTTATTGAGGTTGATAACCGGAAGCCTCTCTCCTACTCAAGGTTCTTTGATACAGGCAGAGGGGTTGACATACATTTATCTTGATCAGGAATATTCTATGATCCGCAATGATTTGTCGGTATTGGAACAGCTTTCATTGTTTAATAGTAAACTGTATGATAATGAATTGAAAACGATTCTTAACCGTTTTCTGTTTCCTGTTTCCACATGGGACAAGAAGTGCGGCTGTCTGAGCGGAGGTGAGAAGATGAAACTTTCTCTTTGTTGCCTGATGGTCGGTGCACAGACCCCCGATGTTTTTATTGTGGATGAACCTACCAATAATATTGATATTCTGAATATGGAGATATTGACCGAAACCTTGAAAGATTATCAAGGTACTTTGTTGGTGGTGAGCCATGACAGTTATTTTGTGCAACAAATAAAAGCAGACAAGCAGATAGAGTTGTTCTGATGTTTTAAAAAGTTTCCGGTCGGATACATCGTATCGACCGGAAACGTATGAGAACAGCAAGTCGTGGCTATTTATATTCTGCCCAGTCTATCAGGCGCATATCCCCTTTCTTGCCCAGCGTATCGTGCATGGCCAGTGCAGCCGGAATACAATGAGGCGTCTGTCCTTTGGAAGACATCTTTACATAATCCCAAAGAATGTTCTTATAATCCGGGTGTGCACAATTTTCGATGATAGCTTTAGCGCGTTCTACCGGACTCTTGCCGCGTAAGTCGGCAACGCCTTGTTCGGTAATAAGGATATTGACATCGTGTTCGCTGTGATCTTCGTGGGAAACCATGGGAACAATGGCACTGATTTTTCCTTCTTTTGCCACAGACGGGCAAGTAAAGATGGAAATATAGGCATTGCGGGTAAAGTCACCGGAACCACCGATGCCGTTCATCATTTTGGTGCCGCCGATGTGAGTAGAATTTACATTGCCGTAAATATCTGCTTCGATGGCTGTATTGATGGATATAACACCGAGGCGACGGATAATTTCCGGGCTGTTTGAGATTTCAGACGGACGCATGACCAATTTGTCGCGGAAGAAATCGATATCATCATAAATACCTTGCAAACATTCGTTGGTGACAGTCAATGAACAGGTACTTCCAAATTTTACACGTCCTTGGCGAATCAGATCCACCACTGCATCCTGCAATACTTCCGTATACATTTCGAAAGCGGGAATTGTTTTGTCTCGTCCCAGAGCACCCAATACGGCATTAGCAATGTTGCCCACTCCGCTTTGCAATGGCAGGAAACTTGCAGGGATAATGCCCCGTTTCATATCAGCTGCCAGGAAGTCGGCAACATTCTGCCCGATACGGTCGGTAATGGGATCGGGTGCGGTGAAGGAGCGTGCTTCGTCAGGCTTATTGACTTCCACTATGCCGATGATTTTCTTCGGGTCTACTTGCACATAGGGTAAGCCAATGCGGTCACCGGGTTTGAAGATGGGAATTTCGCGGCGGTAAGGCGGGTCAAGCGGTTCATAAACATCATGCAAGCCCATACCGTTTTTACTGTGGGCGGTATTTAGTTCAATGATCACTTTATCTGCCAGGCGTGCGATGGTCGGAGCAATTCCACCGGCAGCTGTCAGGTATACTTTGCCGTCAGAGGTGATTTCACATGCTTCCAGAATAGCCACATCTACTTTACCCATGAATCCGTAACGTATTTCCTGTGCCATTTGTGACAGATGGATGTCGTTGTATGCTATTTCGCCGTTATTTACGGCCTTGCGGAAATCGGGGTTGGTGGTATATGGGGCACGGTAACGGATTGCTTTTACTCTGGATAAGATGCCGTCTGTAGCATCCCCTGTAGAGGCACCGGTGAGAATACCAATCTGGAACGGATTCCCTTTTGCGTGTTCTTCTTCTGCTATTTTTGCAATTTCGGGTGTTACGGCTTTCGGTGTTCCTGCCGGAGTGAAGCCACTAAGTCCGATGTTGTAGCCATGCTTGATGCAGCTGGCTGCTTCGGCTGCGGAAATAATATTAAATCCCATGATATTCAATGTGTTATTCTTATTAGTATAGTTGTTATTAATATTTGCGATTAAAAATTTCTGAATAAATGAAAGCACGCCGTGCCTCTTCTTTGGTACTCAGTTTTATAGGAGTCTGTTTTTCCTTTTTGGTTTCTTCCCGGGGCGACACTGGCGGTTGCTTTATCACCGGCTGATGCTGCATACGGGGAGCCTGAGGTTTGCGGACTTTCCGGGTGGGAGAAACAGGAAGCTTCTCTCCTATGCTCTCCTCTCCTATTTCAGGAAACATATCTGCAAGCACTTCCTTGGGGGAAGGTGTTTTCTTCTCTTTGCCGGTTTTTGAGATTTGTTGTACGATGGCCACAACAATGATTACTATAAATATGAGAACCTGAATGATATCCATACTTCTTTATATTATATAATGAATGCTCAAAGTTAGGAAATAATTTCTTAACTAGCTCTATAAAAGGACATAAAAAAAGGAAGAGAACTTCACAGTTGTCTTCCCCTATTTTTTTAACCTAAACCTTAACTATGAAAAAATCTAATGTTTTTCAGAAGCAAATATGCAAATTATAGTAATATGTTGGAAATATTAGCGGCCTTTTTTGTTCATTGGTTATGATAATTTAACGATTCGGATATATAAACCCCTTCTAAGATTCAATTTTTCAATTGTTTTATTCGTTTCGTTTGTCAGTAACTCTGTATCTTTGCCTGCGAAACCATAAAACAGAGAAAATATGAAAGAAACAACAGGAGCAGACTTTAAATCTGCAACTGATTCCGAAAACAAAAAATTGTTTATCGAGACGTACGGATGCCAGATGAATGTGGCTGACAGTGAAGTGATTGCTTCTATTATGCAAATGGCAGGCTACCATGTGTGCGAGACGCTGGATGAGGCGGATGCTGTGTTTATGAACACTTGTTCCATCCGCGACAATGCGGAACAAAAGATTCTGAACCGTCTGGAGTTTTTCCATTCCATGAAGAAAAACAAACGCCGGAATCTGATTGTCGGTGTGTTGGGCTGTATGGCAGAGCGTGTGAAAGATGATTTAATTGAGAACCATCATGTAGATCTTGTTGTGGGGCCGGATGCCTATCTCACTTTGCCCGATCTGATTGCTTCGGTGGAAGCGGGGGAGAAAGCTATCAATGTGGAGCTTTCTACTACAGAAACCTATCGGGAGGTGATTCCGTCGCGTATTTGCGGCAATCACATCTCCGGCTTTGTATCCATTATGCGTGGTTGCAATAATTTCTGTCATTATTGCATTGTACCTTATACTCGCGGACGCGAGCGCAGCCGTGATGTGGAAAGTATTCTGAATGAAGTGCGCGACTTGGCGGCCAAAGGCTATAAAGAAGTGACGTTGCTGGGACAGAATGTCAATTCCTATCGTTTTGAGAAAGAGGGTGAGGTGATTACTTTCCCGATGCTGCTCCGCACG
This sequence comes from Bacteroidaceae bacterium, assembly GCA_011959205.1. Lineage (GTDB taxonomy): Bacteria > Bacteroidota > Bacteroidia > Bacteroidales > Bacteroidaceae > Phocaeicola. Next base: position 9,297 of record BLLV01000105.1, on the reverse strand, counting down.
GTGGCCGGGGCGGTTCCGGACATGCGTGTCCGTTTTACCACTTCGCATCCCAAGGATATGAGTGACGAAACCCTGCAGGTCATTGCGGAAGTGCCCAATGTGTGCAAGCATATTCATTTGCCGGTGCAAAGCGGCAGCTCGCGCATCTTGAAGCTGATGAACCGCAAATATACCCGTGAGTGGTATTTGGAAAGGGTAGCGGCTATCCGCCGTATCATTCCCGATTGTGGCCTGAGTACTGATATTTTCTCCGGCTATCATTCGGAAACGGAAGAAGATCATCAGGAATCTCTATCCTTGATGCGTGAATGTGCGTATGATTCCGCCTTTATGTTTAAATATTCCGAACGCCCCGGAACGTATGCTTCCAAGCATCTGCCGGACGATGTGCCCGAAGAGATCAAGATACGCCGGCTGAATGAGATCATTGAATTGCAGAACCGCCTTTCTGCCGAGAGTAACGCCCGTGATGTGGGCAAGACCTTCGAAGTGATGGTGGAAGGTGTTTCCAAGCGTTCCAAAGAGCAACTTTTTGGCCGTACACAGCAAAACAAGGTGGTGGTCTTTGATCGTAGCAATCATCGTATCGGTGATTTTGTCCATGTACGCATTACTGAAGCCAGTTCGGCTACATTGAAAGGAGAAGAGGTGTTCTGATGGGGAGAAAAGAAGAATATAAGGAAAAGAACTTGCAATATTTGCAAGTTCTTTCTACACAGGAAGGCATTTGCCCTTTGCCTTGTAATATGTTTTATAAAGTATTGCAGACAGGTACGGGTACAGTTTCACCTACGATCCGCAGTATTGTCACCGTTCATTATCGGGGGAGTCTGATAAACGGAAAAGAGTTTGATAATTCATATAACCGTAACTGTCCCGAAGCTTTCCGGCTGTGTGATGTCATAGAGGGATGGCAGCTGGCACTTCAACGTATGCATGTAGGAGATAAATGGGTGGTTTATATTCCTTATACCATGGGATACGGCAGCCGTACAAGCGGGCCGATTCCAGCTTTCTCTACATTAATATTCGAAGTGGAACTGCTGGGCATTGCCTGAAAACGAATTCTTAACTTATACTCTTAAAAGTACTTAAAGGATAGCCCTTCTCATTCAATTTATTTGTTATTTTGCAGCAAATTAGGGCAAAAAGTGGATATACTCAAAATAAATACTTGTCCGTTGTGCGGCGGAAAACATTTGGGACATGCAATCACTTGTACGGATCACTATGCTTCGGGCGAACAATTCAGTTTGGTTCGCTGCGATGACTGTGGCTTTATTTTTACACAAGGCGTACCCGTGGAAACCGAGATAGGGCGGTATTATGAGACTCCCGATTACATTTCACACACCGATACCCGCAAGGGGCTGATGAACCGTATATATCACGAGGTGCGCAAGTATATGCTGTCGCGCAAAGCCAAGCTGATAAAACGCACCTCCGGCCTGAGCAAGGGTACGTTGCTGGACATTGGTACCGGTACCGGGTATTTCAGCAATGCCATGAAAGAACGTGGCTGGCGCGTGAAAGCCATTGAGAAAAGCCCGCAGGCGCGTGCATTTGCCAAAGAACATTTTGAACTGGATGTAGATGCCGAGGACGCGTTGGCAGGGTATGCCGATGACTCTTTTGACGCCATTACTTTATGGCATGTGATGGAGCATCTGGAACATCTGAATGAAACGTGGGAGAGACTGGCCGGGCTGTTGAAGGAGAGGGGAGTGCTGGTAGTGGCTGTGCCCAATGCCAGTTCGTATGACGCGGAAAAGTATAAGGAATGGTGGGCAGCATACGATGTTCCTTGCCATTTATGGCATTTTACCCCTTCCGTCATGCAACAATTCGGGGTCAAGCATGGTTTTAAATTAGCGGAACAGCATCCGATGCCTTTTGATGCTTTTTATGTATCCATGCTGACGGAAAAATATAAAGGCAGCCGTTTGTCTTTTTTGAAGGGAATGTGGACAGGTATGTTGGCCTGGTTCAGTTCACTGGCAAAGAAAGAACGTAGTAGTTCAATGATTTATGTATTCAGAAAGAAGTGATTATGGGAAAAAAATCAGGCTCCTTTTTCGATATGCAGTTCATTACTTCCAGCATCAGTACGATGCTGGTGTTGCTCTTGTTGGGGATGGTGGTGTTTTTTGTGCTGTCTGCCAACAACTTGTCCAGGTATGTACGCGAGAACATCAGTTTTTCCGTACTCATCAGTGATGATATGAAAGAGGCGGATGCTTTGAAATTCCAGAAAAAGCTGAATGAAGAACCTTTTGTGAAAGAGACGTTTTATATATCGAAAGAGCAGGCGTTGAAAGAGCAGACCGAAGCGATGGGCACAGACCCGGCTGAATTTCTGGGATATAACCCTTTTACAGCTTCTATTGAAATAAAACTGAATGCCGACTATGCCCATTCGGACAGCATCTCTTGGATAGAGCAAAAAATTATGAAGAACAAGAAAGTGATGGAGATCAACTATCCTCAGGATTTATTGGATGCGGTGAATAGCAACATCCGGAAAATCAGCCTTTTGCTGCTGGGACTGGCTGCATTGCTTACCCTTATCTCTTTTGCGCTGATCAATAACACCATCCGTCTGGCCATATATTCCAAACGTTTTCTGATTCATACCATGAAACTGGTAGGGGCAAGCTGGGGATTTATCCGCCGTCCTTTTTTGGTGCGTAATATATGGATCGGCATATTGGCCGCCGCTATGGCCGATGCGGCATTGATAGGAATGGCATACGGGTTGGTAAGGTATGAGCCCGAATTGATTGAGATTATTACTCCTATAACCATGCTCATGGTGATGGGGGCTGTTTTTGTGTTTGGGGTAGTCATTACTTTTATGTGTGCATATATATCAATCAACAAATATTTGCGCATGAAGGCTAGTGCGTTGTATTACATTTAATAATAAAAGGATATGGATAGACAAAAATTCGCCTTTGATAAAATTAATTTCATATTGCTTGCCATAGGTATGGCGGTGATTATTATCGGTTTTCTGCTGATGACAGGACCTAGTTCGACAGAAGGGTATTTTGAGCCGGACATTTTCAGCGTACGTCGCATCAAGGTGGCTCCCGCCGTATGTTTCTTTGGCTTTATATTTATGATTTATGGCATTATCCGTAAACCGAAAGACAAGAAAGAGGTAATTAATTCTTGATTTTTTAATTTTCAATTTTTAATTTAAAGGATGGAATGGTTTGAGGCACTGATCCTTGGTTTGCTCCAGGGATTGACAGAGTATTTGCCGGTCAGCAGTAGTGGTCATCTGGCCATCGGTTCGGCATTGTTTGGTATACAGGGGGAAGATAATCTGACTTTTACCATAGCAGTGCATGTGGCTACGGTACTCAGTACATTGGTTATTTTGTGGAAGGAGATAAACTGGATATTCTGCGGCTTGTTCAAGTTCGAGATGAATGCGGAGACAAAATACGTGGTCAATATCCTGATATCCATGGTTCCTATCGGTATTGTGGGCGTATTTTTTAAAGACTATGTGGAAGAAATTTTCGGTTCCGGCTTGTTTGTTGTGGGCTGTATGCTGTTGCTGACAGCTCTGCTGCTTACTTTCTCTTATTATGCAAAACCTCGTGTAAAAGAGAATATTAGCATGAAGGATGCGTTTATTATAGGTCTGGCTCAGGCATGTGCCGTGATGCCGGGATTATCCCGTTCGGGTACTACCATTGCTACCGGTTTGTTGTTGGGAGATAACAAGGCGAAACTGGCTCAGTTCTCTTTCCTGATGGTGATTCCTCCCATATTAGGTGAGGCGTTGCTGGATGGCATGAAGATTGTGAAAGGGGCTGCGGCCGGAACGTCGGATATATCTGTATTGTCACTGGTTGTAGGTTTTTTGGCAGCTTTCATATCAGGCTGTGTAGCTTGCAAGTGGATGATTAATATTGTGAAGAAGGGTAAGTTGATTTATTTTGCTATCTATTGTGCCATTGCCGGTGCTGTTACGATAGCGTGCACATTGATATAATTGGATGAATTTTAAAGAAGGAGAAGTATTATACTTTGACAAGCCGCTGAAATGGACTTCGTTTGCAGTGGTGAACAAGATCAGATACCATATTTGCCGCAAACTGGGGGTGAAGAAGATAAAGGTGGGACATGCCGGAACATTGGATCCGTTGGCCACCGGAGTGATGATTATTTGTACGGGTAAGGCGACGAAACGCATTGAGGAGTTTCAGTATCACACCAAGGAGTACGTTGCCACCTTGCAGCTGGGGGCTACCACTCCCTCGTTCGATCTGGAGAAGGAGATAGACGCCACCTATCCTACGGAGCATATCACCCGCGAGCTGGTAGAGGAGACTTTGCAGCGCTTCATCGGCAGAATAGAACAAGTGCCGCCTGTTTTCTCGGCTTGCAAGGTAGACGGCAAGCGCGCTTACGATCTGGCCCGCAAGGGTGAGGAAGTGGAGTTGAAGGCCAAAACGCTGATTATAGACGAGATAGAGTTGCTGGAATATAATCTGCCCGAGATTAAAATCAGGGTCGTGTGCAGCAAAGGCACTTATATCCGTGCATTGGCCCGTGATATTGGCGAAGCTCTGAATAGTGGTGCCCATCTGACGGGGCTGGTACGCACCCGGGTTGGAGAGGTGAAACTGGAGCACTGCCTGTCGGTGGAAAGTTTCCCGGAATGGCTTGACCGACAAGAGATTGAAGAAGTTATAAACGAATAAGGAGAGATAAGATGAAACTGTCGCAATTTAAATTTAAACTGCCGGAAGATAAAATAGCTTTGCATCCGGCGAAGTACAGAGACGAGTCGCGTCTGATGGTTGTTCACAAATCAACAGGCAAGATTGAACACAAGGTCTTCAAGGATATCCTGGACTATTTTGATGATAAAGATGTGTTTATCTTTAATGATACGAAAGTTTTCCCTGCACGTTTGTATGGAAATAAGGAAAAGACCGGAGCCCGTATCGAGGTATTCCTGCTGCGCGAGCTGAACGAGGAGTTTCACCTGTGGGATGTGCTGGTCGATCCTGCCCGTAAGATCCGTATCGGTAACAAGCTTTATTTTGGTGAGGACGATTCCATGGTGGCCGAGGTGATTGATAACACCACTTCCCGTGGACGTACGCTGCGTTTCCTCTATGAAGGTTCTCACGACGAGTTCAAGAAGGCACTGTATGCGTTGGGAGAGGCTCCGCTGCCCGGTTTCATCCGTCGTCCGGTAGAAGAGGAAGATGCCGAGCGTTTCCAGACTATCTTTGCCAAGAACGAAGGGGCTGTGACAGCTCCCACTGCCGGACTTCATTTCAGCCGCGAGCTGATGAAGCGGATGGAAATCAAGGGTATAGACTTTGCCTTTGTGACGATGCATGCCGGGCTGGGTAACTTCCGCGAGATTGATGTGGAGGATCTTACCAAGCATAAGATGGATTCAGAGCAGATGTATGTCAATGCGGATGCTTGCCGTATTGTGAATAGTGCCAAGGACGAAGGAAAGAACATTTGTGCGGTAGGAACGACAGTGATGCGCACGATAGAGACTGCGGTAGGTACGGACGGCCATCTGAAGGAGTTTGACGGCTGGACCAATAAGTTCATTTTCCCTCCCTACGATTTCTCGGTAGCCAACAGTATGGTTACTAACTTCCACCTGCCTCTCTCCACTTTGCTGATGCTGGTGGCTGCCTACGGTGGTTATGATTTGGTGATGGAGGCTTATCACACTGCGTTGAAGGAAGATTACCGTTTCGGTACATACGGCGACGCCATGTTGATTTTGGATAAGTAATACCGGTTGGGGAGCAGCGTATGAAGGTTTATTTAGGACTTGGAACCAATCTGGGTGATAAAGAGTCGAATCTGCATGTTGCTGTCCGGAAGATAAATGAGCGGATAGGGGAGGTTACTGCCCTTTCCGCTTTTTATGTTACCGCCCCTTGGGGGTTTTCTTCTGAAAATTCATTTCTGAATGCCGCCTGTTGCGTGGAGAGTGAGCTTTCTCCCTTGGATCTATTGCGGGAAACACAGGCGATAGAGCGTGAATTGGGTCGGATGAAGAAGTCGGTGGGGGGTAATTATAGTGACCGCCTGATCGATATAGATATCTTGTTGTACGGCGATTTAATACTGCATACGCCGGAATTGGAAATTCCTCACCCTCTGATGACGGAACGGAGGTTTGTCATGGATCCGCTGGCGGAGATTGCACCGGATGTGGTGCATCCGGTGCTGGGGAAAAGGTTGGGGGAGCTTTAATTCATTTTACTTCTTTGCTCAATTATTTTTGTATCTGTAATTTGTTCTTCCTGTTGTTCTATACTTATTAATAAAGAGTCCTTGAAGGTTATATGAAAGGATAACAGGAAATATCAACTACCTCTTTATAGTAAATGAAATCACGATCTTTTTGTAGGCTGATTTTAAAAGGCTGACCAAACTTTTTTATTAAAAGTTCTTTTCTGTTTCCCAATTTCACAGAAGCTGCGGTAAATTTGGTCACACGATAGCCTGCGCAAGATGCACACAGAAGTGTTATAAATATGAGAATAATCTTATGTTTCATTTTATACGTCGGTTCGATAAAAGTATTACATTTATGGTGCCGAATTATAACATTTAAACAATTCCACTATGTTCTCAGAGTCTGAAGCGACAGAGATTTTTCACGGATTTGGCAGAAAGCCTGTATGCCGGATAGGGTATTTCATGTTTTATATGTCTTTATGCCACAAATCTCCTGGTCCGTTTATATGTATACATGCCTCGGACTATCAGGTAGCTGATAAAAAAGACTGTTACGGCCATGCAAATAATGTGTACCACCGCAGGAGTTCCTTCGGGTAGTAGCGCGATAAACAAGTCATAACCTATCTGTACAAAAACAAAGTGGCACAGATAAATGCCAAAGGTCATGGATGCCACTTTTGAAAGAACAGGGGAAGAAGGGACGTTAAGCTTCTGTACGCAGACAAAAACAGGAAATGTCATCATAAATACATTGATGCCGCCAAAAAGCCATACTATTTCCAGATAGGCGTAGTTTCCCGGAAAATATTCCTGCATGATGAGGTAGCCGCCGAAAGTGATGGCATATCCCGCCGCAAACATAGGGATACCGATACCTAGGGTTTTTCTCCAACTCCATTGCAGCGGGTATTTTACCAGATAATAGGCCAGTATCAGATAGCCGATGAATCCGGAAACATAATAAAATGAACCGAATGCATTCCAGTCGCACACTCCCAGGATATCCATATTGCCCCAGTTGCCGATATATCCCAGTGCGGGAGCGGCCATTTTTATATAGGGAAGGAACAAGGAGATGCCCCAGATGGAAAGAAATAGCTTGATATCTTTCCGGTCGGCACGCTCCAGCCATGTATGGAAGATGGGGATGATGAAGTAGAGCCCCGCCAGCATATACAGATACCACAGGGGAGTGGTATCATAGTTGAAATTGAAAATGAACGTCCAGATCTTCGTGACAGTCTTTTCTAAAGTGAAAGTGGACATGTCGATGGTGGGATTATCTGTCGTGGCGATGTAATTCAGGTAGATGAAATACAGTACAGGCAGCATGGCCGACCAGAAGATGAGCGGAACGGCAATGCGGCCGATCCGTTTTTTATAAAACTCCCTCATGTCGCTGCGTACGGGAAACAGCAGCACCCCTGTCATCATCACAAACAGCGGTACGCAACTGCGAACCGCGCTTCCCAGGGCGCATCCTTGGAGGAAGGTAGGACGGTCTGTGTCAAAACGTGCTACAAAAGGATCGCAACAATGGGCGAATACCACTAAAAAGCAGGCGGTGACGCGTAGCAAGTCTATCCAACCTATGTTTTCTTTTTTCTTTAGGTCCATTTATCTTCTCTTCTTTTAAACGGTAATATTTAACAGCGTTTCTCCTTTGGCATTCAATACCTTTATTCTCAGTTCATCTTTCTTCTTTTCGATGATGATTACTGTGGCTCCGTCCATTTTGTAACCTCCGCCAATGATAACGGGATAATGATTGTCCAGTTCCTTTTCGGGATGATAGGCATATTTATGAGTATGTGCGTTCAGACTGATATTGAAAGGTGCTTTTTCTAGTATCTTTTTCCACAAATCTTCGCAAAGGTTCTTTCCGTCGTTGCCATAAAGCGGGATATGGTGTATCAAGATACGCTTTCCTGCTTTCTTGAAGGCTTTGGACGCCAGCTCTTTTTTTAGGAAATCCACTTGTTCATTGCGCAATTGGGTAAAGTCATTCAAACCATAGTACACCCAGTGGTCGTCCACTTTGTCTTCGCCGCAGTCCAGCATCACGATACGCGTGTCACCCCAGTTGAATGAGCCGTAAGTCTTGTTGCCTACATAGTCATAATGGTCTCGCAGGCCGATGGAATAGGCATTTCGTATTTCATGGTTGCCTCGCATGAAGAAGGTAGGGATACGGTCGCCATGCACACCTTCGGTCAGTTCGCTGATAAAACCGGTAGCCTGGTCGTGGCTGACAGGATCGTCTACACAATCACCGTTAAATACCACGAAATCATAATCTACATTTTCAATTTGCTTGCATAAAGCACGGAAAGTATTTGTGTGCTGGTGCAAGTCGTTGAAAACTATTGCAGTGAAAGAATCGTCATTGGCGGCAGGTACGGTGAATTCGCTGAAAGGCGATTGGGCTGTGTTTCCGAATACCTTTTTATAAGCTTGATAAAGCAGGATTTCTTGTGAACATACACGGTAGAAATATTTCTGGCCCGGTTGCAGATTATTTATACGTATTTTGTGGAGCATATTATTACAGATCACTTGCCCGTCTACAATGGTGCGGGCACGTTTCAGTTGGGTGCTGTCTGTTCCATATTCCACCCAGCAGTAAGCGGGCACGGTAGTTTCCCACATGACGGTCATGCCGTTGTCTACGGGATTTTGTAAATAAGGTTTGGTGCGGAATATCTTTTCAGCTTTTTCGGCTGTACGGAGATCTACAATCAAGGGGCGATGGTCCGATGCTACCGGTTCGTTCAGTACTTTTGAAGAGGTTACTGCTAAACCTTCTGCATTTTGTTTCAATGCAACGATGTAGTCAATGGTTTTCTCGGGATTGGGGGCGGGGAACGTGTGCTGTTTGGTATTTGAGAGTATTTGAAAATCTTTCTGCAAACCTTTTATGAACTCGGATTCAGGTTCGGCGTTCATATCTCCGGCTAGAAAGAAAGGCTTCTTGCCGACTGTGGCAAATGCTTTTATTATCTCCAGTGATTTCATGCGGTCTTCTTCGGTGAGAGACAAATGGGTGCAGCA
>BLLV01000104.1 GCA_011959205.1 Bacteroidaceae bacterium | reverse complement strand
CGCAAAGATATGCTGGGTTGCGATGCGTGTCAAGGCGGAAAATAGAATGGTTACAGACATTTGAAGACTTTATCGTATAATCGTTAACTTTAAATGATTCCGAATCAATATTGTTTATAATGTCATCCTTAATATCCGAAATCCGTGTTTCTCCCGTATATACTATGATTAGTTTTAACTTATCGGTCCCAGCATCACTTGTAAGTTGTTTTAGTAATTTTAAAGTAAATTCTCCTCGAGGTTCATCGTTATCCGCATCCGCATCCGGATCTAACTGTTGCTCCTCATCTCTTTCAATATTCAAATACCAATCTAAGATAACCACATCGGCTTTTTTTAGAATGACATCGTAACTGTCTATATCCGAAACGGATTTGGGTGCGTATATGGCACAAATTTTACCTGTTTTTGCAAATGCATTTGATACATCCAACGCACTAAAGGCATTATTGGTGGAGTCTTCTTTATATGCCTTGTCGTCAATAAATACTATATTTTGTATAAAGTTGTTTGCAATCTCTTTCGATTGTTCGATAAATCTGTCAGCCATATTTTTATTGCATTTTTTGAATCTTAAAAGTAACCGTAGAACCTTTCTTAGGTTGTACCACAAATATATCATAATTCTCTGCATTCAAAACCTCTTTACTGATACTTAATCCTAATCCTCTTCCATTGGGCTTTCTGGAAAATCTCAATTCAAAGATTCGTTCTTTATCTTGGGGTTTTATTTCAATACCGTTGTTAGAGATGTATATACCCGTATCATCCGCATGCAGTCGAATGATTTTTTCAGGAATATCACTTTGCTTCAACCAGTAGATGGCATTATCAATGATATTCACAAATACAGGATAGAATGTAGAACGAAATCCGTGTATTTTTCGACCAGCAAATCCGTTAGTATGTTTAAAAGCTATATTGTGTCGTTCAAGGCGGGACTTGAATAAATCTATTAAGAATGTTTTAATATCTAATAAAGATATGTCTTCTCGACGTCGATTCAATCGTCTGTTTAACGGGGTAAACAAATTTAAATAGCCGTCCAAATGCTCGAAATTTACCTTGATGTTTTTATATATTCCTTCCAATTTGATATCTACATCCGACCATGCTTTTAAATCTTTCAGACTATGTCGAATCGAATTAACCGTACCGTTAAATTCATGGTGCAATATCCCGACAGCCAATCCTAATTGGCTTAATTCAACGTCCGATTGTAATCGTTCCCGTAATTCCTCCAACTCTTCCGAAGCGGCTTCCGCTATTTGGTCATTTGTAATTATTTGACCGTCTTCGTTTTTTTCAACATAAAAACTTTCAAATTGTCGAATTATACGTTCCATAACATCCGTATTTCGACTGCTTATGGATTCTATTTCAGCTTCCATTCTTTTGCGTTCAGTTACCAAATCAAAGTTATCGGCTTTATCGGTTGCCAATAATTTGAATTGATCCTTTACGCTTCGTATTTGATTATCCAAATCGATTATCAGTTCATTCGTAAGATCCTTAATTTTGCGAGAAACATCGGAAACGACATCATTGGTTTCGCTTTTCTTCTTCTTATTAAGAGACAAAGCCTCAGCTGAAATCAATTCCACCGCTTGCTCTAACCGCTTTCGCTTACTTATTTCCAGATTCAGCTGTACCGTATAATCGTCAATTAGTTGATCGATACTTTCAGTGATATTTTTAAATATCGTTTGTTCCAGAATTTTGAATTCATTAAGGTATGTATCAAAATCCGCTCTCATTGATTTTGACATTGCAAATCCTTTGGGACTTGTTACCGATATTCTTTTTTTATAATCGGAAACTTTTTGTCTCATGGCGAATTCCAGATCAATTATCTTCTGGCTTGCTTCATCCGCATCGTTAATGTATAAAACCGAATGCAAATCGTTCCTAAAATTCGTAAGTAGCCCTTCCAGTTCGTTTTCGAATTTATGTTCCGTTAAACCAGCAAAAAAGATATCGAGCTCACGAGCAAATCTTTCCTTTTTCGATTTGGCCAATTTATCCCGACGTTCAAGTGCGTTATGGTACGCATTGAACTCGTCTTTCTTCTGATTGAAAAATTCCGATTGTGCCGTTTTGTTTTTTTCGCTGAAAAAATCAGCGGCAAGTTGTACAAAGAAATTTTTTAAAATCGCTTGAAGTTGGCGATATGCTTTATTTTCAATAAAACCTTCGCGTCCAGCTTTCTCCACCAAACCGCTGTGTTCTCGGTCCGCTATTTCAATAGCACCGAACATTCGTCGATAAGAAAAGAAATATGTTGATGCTCGTTTCGAACGATTTTTTTCAATATCCAGAAAATCATAATCGGAGTCACCATACGGTAGAACTCGAATATTATCTCTATATATGTATAAACCTCCGAATTTATCTCCTTTGGCTTTAATCCTGGCATAATTTTCGACATCTACACGAGAACTTTTCAATTCTCCTTGTAAATACGCCAAGTTGATTTTAAACGGACCACATTCGGTTTCTCTATAATAGTTGTCCCGCCAATTTACAATGTGATCATATGTTTTTTCTCCATATATTTTTACTAATCCCTTGAATTGTCCGAACTCATCAAATTGCCCTTGAAAATGGTGATCCGCCAATTCAAATTCTTCCGTGGTAAAAAAGTGTTCTTTATCTATGATGCTGACAAAACTACCGTCATTCGCCCTATAGTCTCTAAATGAAATGTCAACGACGGGAGTAGGATGATCGGGGGTCATTGTATTGTGAAATCCCATCAACATTTTCTCGATTTTTGTAGCTTCGTCCGAATTGCCATCTCCCTCTATATCGGAAATAATCGTATCGTAAACCGGGGAGATGAAAAATTGAGTTCCACCACAGCCATCGGTTAATTCAAATCCTTGTTGTAGTTGTAAAGAAAGTTGGTATGGGTCAACTTGAAAAGACGTGATAGAACTTTTTATTTTTTCAAAATCCTTGTCGTCAATAAGTTCTTTTTGATTTAATTTATCAAGGGATTGTACTACTTCATTTTTAATACTGTCAATATCGGCAGCATTCGGCATATGAGAGTATTCTCTTACCGGAATAACAATATCCTCCAAGTTAATCCCCGGCAACTCGAATATCTCCCAATTAATGAAAGCCACAACAATATCATATTCTTTAGATCTTAATTTTGCTTTCGATATGATTAGAACCTGACTTCCTATTGATGCAATAGCCAATCTTCCTATGCCTTTTTCTCCCATGATAGGACGTCTTGGCTTTGACATGTCAATGGGTGGTAAACTGCTTTTTTTATTTGCCAATTTACTTTCGGTCCCGAGTGTAAGCCAACGAGTTTCAAATTCCTCTTTTGTCATACCGAGACCGTCATCGCGCAATACCAGCAGATTATTACATCGGAGAAAATCGATATCGAACTTATCCGCATACGCATCATGCGCATTTTTTATAAGTTCGTTAATGGCTGTAGGGATACCGGCAATTTGTTGCCGCCCCAATAAGTCGAGAGCTCTTGCCCGGGTTTTAAATTGTGCCATCGTTTTCCAGTGCTTTTATCGTTTCACCTAATCGCCGAGCATATTCACACGGAACTGCATTGCCGATTAATTTTGCCGTTGCGGCAATACTATTTGTTTTAAACACATAGGTTTTCGGGAATGTTTGCAATGTTGCACCTTCCCGTAAAGACAGAGCCCGATCTTCCTCCGGATGTCCGAAACGTCCGTTTGAGATACTATAAAATTTAGTTGTAATGGTTGATGCCGGTCGATGCCACCACATACGCCCGAATGTATCTTTAAAGCAATCGTCTTTCCCTACAAAGCAAGGTAATTGCAATTCCGGATCGTTTGCCCAATCGAGTCTGTTTCCACCGTCGTGTTTGGTCTTTGCCAATCGTTTAAGACATATATCACTTAATCCGGCAACCGTATGGTTAAACACACTATTGTCTTTATGTCCTGCGCTAACTTTTGGAAAACCGTTCTCTTCACCTAAATAATCGGCTAAAACGGTCTCTTCATCGTCCGCATCAGGTAAATGTATATCGACATTTTCCAATCGTGTTGCGATAAGAGAAAATCTACGGCGACTTTGAGGTACGCCGTAGCGACTCATATCTACAACCTTGTAAACAGGATTTTTGTATCCGAGTTCTTCCAATTTCCGTAAAAAATAAGGTAAGATGCTATCTTTATTTGTGATTATGCCCGGAACATTTTCCACTAATACATATCCCGGTCTATAATATTCGATGAACCGAGCAAAGTTTTTTAATAAATCCTTAGATTTTAAGGCTTTATTCTTATCCGTATTAATTATGCTGTAAAATTGGCAGGGACTGCATCCCACCATAATCAAAAAGTCGTCATTTTTCCGTATTCCGAATTTTCGCTCAAAATAATTGCTTCTCAAACTCTTTATATTAGTTTGAATGAAAACACTTCCCGGATTATTATATTCATATGTTTCTTTGGCATCTTGATCAAAGTCCACACCTGCTATAACGTTAATCCCTGCCTGTCTTAAACCGCAAGTCATTCCGCCTCCTCCGCAGAAAAAATCGATTGCTTTATATTTGGGTGTCATCATCTTGATTACATATTTGCGTAGAACAAAGTAATTCTTTAATATCAATCTTTAAAGTCTCGGCAATCGTCAGTAGGGTTTCCACCGAAGGTTGAACTTCGTTTGTACACCAACGAGAGACTGTCGATTCATTTTTACCTAATGCATGCGCCAACCATTTCCCGGTTTTTCCTTGTTCCGCAAGCACTATTTTCAGCCGATTTATCCGCTTCATTTGCATAACTATTGCTATAATCTGCAAATTTAGCGAGTATATTTTAGATATACAAACAGCACGAAACTTATTTATGCTTATCTGTTCTTATTCTCATTTTTTATTCTTAACTTCGCTTTCCGTAAGAGAGTTATTTGAAAGCGTGATAAACATGGTGTTCCACAGAGGCTTACTAATTTCTTATCCGTTGCCCACACCGCACGCGGATTCTTTTTAATCTGTTCACAGTCAAATAAATAGTTTCAGACTGTATCAAATATAGTAAAATAAGGCAAATTTCAATGGATTTGAAGCATGGAACTATCTGTTTGTTTGGGAGTTCTGTCTAATTATTATACATCATTGTCTAATAATTAGACAGATCGCTTTTTCTAAGATTTCTATAAAATATTATTAATCAGTAGTTTATTTGTTTGGCATGGTTTTGGCATTTCTGTTATTGAGAACGAATGATAGAAACTTTGGTTTCTTATACATTTTATGGGAAGTAACGTTGTGAAACGGGACTTCTCTCTTTTAAGATAATAACAATTAAAAACATGAAATATGAAACAGATTTATTATGTCATTCAGACTTTGATACATGGACGAGGTTCTAATATCATAAAAGTCGTCTCGTTGGGCTTGGGTCTGACTATGAGTATTCTACTTTTCTCAAGAGTGGTGTATGAGCAGAGTTTTGATACTTGTTTTAAGGATCATGACAAACTATACCAATTGTGGAATATATGGACAGTAAATGGAGAGCCTTTTCCTCCGAGTGAGTTCATTATCGGTGCAGCTGCCGGAGGCATACTGGATGCAATGCCGGAAATTGTGGAATCGGCGGCAAGTACAGGCTCGTGGCCGGTATCGGCACCTATTTATAACGGGAGTGCCCGCTTTGATGATTTTAAGGTCACTGCCGATTCATTGTTTTTTCAGACAATGGGTATTGAGGTCTTGAGTGGGGATCCGGTACGTGAATTGCAGCAAAAAGATGTAATTTTCCTGAGTAAAGACTTGGCGGATAAAATGTTTGGCGGTGAGAATCCGATTGGTAAAGTAATTAGTTTCAATAAAGAAATTGAGCTGACAGTAAAAGGAACGTATGCTACTTTACCTGATAATTGTACGATGCGGCCGAAAGCCGTCATTTCCTTGCCTTCTGTCTGGAGCCGCCAGATAGGAAATTATTCATGGGAGGGTGGTGACAGTTGGAAAGAATATATCCGGTTGAAGCAGGACATTGATCTGGATGAGTTGAACAAACGTATTGATGTGGTGGTTCAGCAACATATTCCCAAAAGTGATAAGTTTGGAATCACCGTCATTGCCAAACCAGTCCGGGATACGTACCGTGGATATGATGACGTGAAAAGAATGCGTAATATCATGCTTATTTTGGGGCTGTCCATTTTGTTTATTACGGCATTGAATTATGTGTTGATTTCTATTTCTTCATTGAGCCGGCGTGCCAAAAGTATTGGTGTGCATAAATGCAGCGGAGCGGGAACGGGGACTGTCTTTGGTATGTTTATGTGGGAGACCGGCATTATTATTCTGCTTTCATTATTTTTGATGGTTTTCTTAATGCTTAACTTCCGGGATTTTGTGGAAGATACCACGGCTGCTAAATTGGAGTCCCTTTTTGCGGTGGAACGTGTTTGGGTACCTTTGGGAGTGACTGCTTTTTTATTCTTCATGGGTGGTGTATTGCCGGGACGACTTTTTTCGAAGATACCGGTCACACAGGTCTTCCGGCGTTATACAGAGGGTAAAAAAGGATGGAAACGTCCGTTATTGTTTATCCAATTTGCAGGAGTGGCTTTTATGTGTGGATTGATGTGTGTGGTGATGCTTCAATATCATTATGTCATCAATAAAGATCCGGGGTATAATCCTGAACGGGTAGTGATTGGCATTAATAATGCACCGGATGCTGAAGCCCGGGGTACCGCCCGTCACTTTTATGAGAGTCTTCCATATGTGGAGGCATTGACTTCGGCAACCAGCTATCCGTCTAATGGCTATAGCGGACAGATGATACCGGATGAGAAAGGAACGAGTCTTTTTTCCAGCCGCTATGATTTTACTCAGGAGAATTATGTCGCTTTTATGGGAATGACCGTACAGCAAGGGCGTGTACCGCATGAATCTGGTGAGGTGGCTGTCAATGAGGAGTTTGTGCGGAGAATGCATTGGGGAAAAGATGTGTTGGGCAGGAGTATTGGGACAGAAGAAGGACGTGTCAAAATAGTAGGTGTGATTAAAGATTTTAATATTGACGGATTTTACTCAGAGATGAAACCATTTGTCCTGCACCATCATCCCAGAGACTTGGCCGATCTTGTCTATCTCCGTCTGAAGGAACCTTTCGGTGAGAATCTTCAGAAACTGAACCGTGATGCTGCCGAAGCTTTTCCCAATCAAACAGTCGGTTTTGAAAGCTTGCAACAAAAAATGGCGGATAGTTATAATTCCGTTCGTGTGTTCCGTAATGCGACTTTATTGGCGGCAATTGCCATCTTGTTTATTACTTTGATGGGACTGATAGGTTATATTAATGATGAATTACAGCGGCGTTCGAAAGAGATTGCTATTCGTAAAGTGAATGGGGCTGAAGCATCTTCCATATTGGAAATGTTGGTGCAAGATGTTCTTTGGATTTCTTTCCCGGCTGTAGTCGCAGGTACATTAGGGGCATGGTATGTAGGTGGCTTATGGATGGAACAGTTTGCGGTGACTGTAGATTCGCTTGTTCCTTATTATATATGTGTAGCTATCGTGGTCTTGATATTGATTGTCGGTTGCGTCATTTCCAGAACATGGCGCATAGCCAATGAGAATCCGGTAAAGAGTATTAAATCAGAATAAATATCAATAGAACAAATAATTAAAATTTATTATTATGATACAGATTGAAAATTTAAGTAAGGTATTTCGCACTTCAGAAGTAGAAACAATAGCGTTGAACCATGTAAATATAGAGGTGAAAGAAGGAGAGTTTGTTGCCATTATGGGACCGTCTGGTTGTGGAAAATCCACGTTGCTGAACATTCTCGGATTATTGGACAATCCTTCGGAGGGCAGTTATAAACTGATAGGGAATGAGGTGGCCAATCTGAAAGAGAAGGAACGTACCCGTTTGCGTAAAGGTGTGATAGGTTTCGTGTTCCAGAGCTTTAACTTGATAGACGAACTGAATGTATTCGAAAATGTGGAGTTACCGCTGACTTATTTGGGTATCAAAGCCAGTGAACGCAAGGAACGTGTACTCGAAATATTGAAACGTATGAATCTGAGCCATCGTGCAAAGCATTTTCCACAGCAACTTTCCGGTGGTCAGCAACAGCGTGTGGCCATAGCCCGTGCGGTGATTACTAATCCTAAATTGATCCTTGCCGATGAGCCTACCGGTAATCTGGACTCGAAGAACGGTGCCGAAGTCATGAATCTATTGACCGAACTTAACAAAGAGGGGACTAGTATTGTCATGGTGACCCACTCTCAGCATGATGCCGGATTTGCTCATCGTATCATTCATTTGTTTGATGGTAGTGTGGTAGCGAACATAAAGGAATAATAATGAAAGCTAGTTGCGATGAAACAAATCTATTATGCTGTTCAGACTACTTTGCGAGGGAAAAACTCGATTTTTATCAAGATCATTTCCCTTGCATTGGGGTTGCTTGTCTCAATAATCTTGTTTGCCAGAGTGGCATTTGAATTGGATTATGATAGTTTTTATGAAGAAGCGGATCGGGTGTTTGTTGTAGAAACGGCATGGGGTAATGATAAGACTGGGAACGTAAATGCGGGACCATATGTCATCTATCCTACCGCAGCGGTTATTGCCAGCCATTTCCCGAAGGAAGTGGAGAGTCATACGACTTTCTCGGATTTTGTTCCCTCGACCGTAATACATGGTAAGAATAAGTACAAAGGGGCATTCCTTATGGCAGATTCTCTTTATTTCCAGACACTTGGATTACGGGTGCTTCAAGGAAATGCACTTGATTTGAGTACGCCGGGTGTGATCTTTTTGGCTCAGTCTTTTGCTCGTGAAATATTCGGAGGGGATGACCCGATAGGGAAAACATTGGTCTATCCGTTATGGGGGGAGGAGTATCCGATAACGGTCAAAGGTGTTTTTGCCGATATTCCGGAAAATACATCGTTGGCAAGAACGACCGGCATTGTATCGTTTAACACGCTTTCATTCAGAAAGACTCCGCCCAATCTGGGATGGACAGGAGGAGGCAATTATCGTGCTTTTGTTCGTTTGAGGCAGGCGGATGATGCTGAAACAATCAATCAAAAAATTAATGGCATTATTGATAGCAAATACTTTCCTAAAGAGCATTATGGAAAATTTAAAGTATCGGGTATAGAAGTGTCTGTCACTTCCTTACGTGGTTATCATTTGAAGAACAATGATGTGATGAGAATGATATATGTCATGGCCTTGTTGGGGATTGCCTTGCTATTGTCGGCAACGCTGAATTATGTGCTGATTTCCCTGTCTTCGCTGGCACAACGTGCCAAAATAATAGGAGTCCATAAATGCAACGGAGCGAATGCGGGCGATATTTTGAGCATGTTTCTTTGGGAGACGGCTTTGGTGGTCGGCATATCTTTGTTGCTGGTGATTTTCGTTATTTTGAATTTTAGCGAGAAAATAGAGGAACTGGCGCAGATATCGCTTGATGCTTTATTTTCGTTTCGGAACCTATGGGCTCCTTTGTTAGTTGTTCTGTTCCTTTTTGTAGTAGGTGGTGTCTTGCCGGGTGTTGCTTTTTCATCGATTCCTGTCACTCAGGTATTTCGCCGCTATACGGAGAGCAAGCGACGCTGGAAATGTGTGTTATTGTTTTTTCAGTTTGGAGGAACGGCTTTTCTTGTAGGGATGATGTGCATTGTGTTTGCCCAGTATCACTATATTTTGTCGAAGGATATGGGATATGATACTGGACGTGTTGCATATTCTTATTATTTCAAAGATAATGTGGGGAATGCGATGAGCAATGTGCGCAACCTGCCTTATGTGGAGGCGGTGGCCAGTTCCGAGTTTGATGTCATGGAAAGCCGTTCGCCTTATCCGGTGAATGATGCGGTGGGTAATTATTTGTTTTCCCCACGCGTGAACTGGTTTGATAGAAACTTCTTTTCTTTTATTGGCTTGCGTCTGAAAGCGGGGCAGATGCCTTCCGGGCCGGGACAAATGCTGGTCAACGATGCATTTGTTAAAAAGATGGGATGGAGCTCCAATGGAGTGGGAGAGGTGGTACCTGACCATGGCACTGTGACCGGAGTGCTTGATGGATTCTATTTTTTAGATACATCCGAGATGCCGCCTTTCGAGATACGATGCGGCGATAGTGGTTCTTGCATCCATGTCCGGCTTAAAGAACCTTTTGCTGAGAATATACAGCGGTTGAATGCTGAGATGAAGCATCTTTATCCGCAGGATGAAGTGTATTTTAAGTCGTATGATCATGTTTTACGTGATTACTTCCGGTCTACTCGTATTTTTCGTGACGCTACCATGCTGGCATGTCTGGCTATTCTCGCTATTACATTGATGGGGGTAATAGGATATACGAATGATGAAGTGCGCCGTCGTAGTAAGGAGATAGCTATTAGGAAGATAAATGGGGGAAGTTCGGAGGATATTCTCCGGATGTTGTCGCAGGATGTGTTCCATATAGCAATTCCTTCCGTACTGGCTGGCGTCTGGTTGGCATGGAGCGTAGGGAAAATATGGCAGGCACAGTTTGATGATGCATTGTCAGTATCTCCTATGCTATATGTGGTAGTGTCGGTTGTCATGCTGGCTTTCATTGTGGGCAGTGTTGTTATAAAATCATGGCGCATCGCTAATGAGAATCCGGTAAACAGCATTAAGAGTGAATAATCTGTAAATAAGAAATGTAATAGGAAAATTGCTCTAAACTGTAAGCCACAAAAAAGGTTGTGTCGGCATCTTGACACAACCTTTCCGATAATTTCCAAAAAATGACAACAGGATATTTTTCTATACTTTTTGATGATCCTTGTCTGTATATTATTTGTGTTTGGGGGAGGAAGGAAGGGGGGCTTCCTGTACCTGCTTCATCACTCTCAGGAGGTTGCCTCCCCAAATCTTCCTTAAGTCTTCTTCCGTATATCCTTTTTCAATCATCTTTACGGTCAGATTAATCAAGTCATTATCTCCATTGCATCCTTGCAAGCCGCCACCTCCATCGAAGTCCGTACCTATTCCCACATGGTCTATGCCGGCTACCTTAATCATGTGGTCCAAATGTTCGGCAGCATCACAAACGGATGCGGCTTTTGGGTTTTTATTGATATAGGCATCAAGGAGACATAACTGTGCCACTCCGCCATTTTTTGCTAAGGCACGGAGTTGTTCGTCTGTCAGATTACGATCATGGTCGCATAACGCCTTTGACGAGGAATGAGAGGCGATGATAGGTTGTGTGCTATATTTTATAACATCCCAGAAAGTACCTTCACTGGCATGCGATACATCTATCATAATTCCTAGGCGGTTCATTTCCTTCACCACCTCACGTCCGAACCGGGTCAGTCCTTGGGTAGCATCTTCCGTGTGAGTGGATGAATGGCAGATATCATTGTCATAAGAATGGCAGAGAGTAATATAATTGACTCCCATCTGTTTGTATTTTGCTATATTCTTTAGATCTTTGCCTATGGCGTAACCATTCTCGATACCTATAAAAAAAGCTTTTTTACCTTCACGCTTCAGGCGTATCAAGTCCTCTTCCGTAAGGGCGATGCCACAAAAATCTTTGTATTGCTCTACTTCGTCATAAATGGATTGAATTAATCGGGTGGTGCTTTCTACGGCTTTTTGTGAAGATGCGTCATCCCGTTTCCCCTGCCATATAAATGCGGCTAGGAACTGTGCGTCCAATTTGCCTTCCTCCATTTTGGGGAGGCTGACCATGTTGTCTTTTCTCAGGCCTACACTGTAACCGTTTTTAAACCAAAGAGGAGTGTCTGTATGAGTGTCAATGGAAAGGATACGGCTATGGATATCTTTGGCCAGATTGAATGTGTCAGCCTTATTCACCAGAAATTTAAATAATTTATGCATGGTGGTATCTCCGGCAGCCGTAAATATTTCCGGATGAAATTGCACACCTATCATTTGTCGTACGGGATAAGCTTCTATGGCTTCTGCCACACTGTCGGGCGCCCAAGCCGTGACTTTGAATCCGGGTGCCAGTTTCCGGATGGCCTGATGATGGAATGTATTGACCTGCAGCACTTCTTGTCTGGTAATTTCCGCCAGCTTGCTTTCCTTTATGATGGATACCGCATGGGTGGGGGTGGTGCCGGACTCTTTTTGGCGGTGGTTGACGGTTGAGGGATGTTGCGTGGGCAGATCCTGGTATAAAGTTCCACCGAAAGCTACATTCATTAATTGCAGTCCTCTGCAAATACCTAATATGGGAATATTCCGGTCCGCGGCCATTTTCAGCACCATCAAGTCGAAGGTATCCCGGGCGGGGCTTACTTCTTCCAGTTTTTCATAAGGGAGGTCGCCGTAATACATCGGTTGGATATCTTCTCCACCTGTAAAGACAATTCCATCCAGCCGGGACACTATTTGGCGCAGCACTTCTACATTATCCGTTACAGGTATCATGTAAGGAATTCCTCCCGACAGAATGACTGACTGTACATACGCAGTGTTTACGGCTGTCCGTTTCGGGCTTATATCGGTGGAAATTCCAATCAGGGGACGTCTTTTTACTCCGGAAACCGATTCGGAATCCACTTTTTGATTCAACCGGACGAGTGCTTCGGGCAAAGGATTCTTTTGACTTTTTTGTGCTTGTATATGGCAACATCCCAAAGCTAATAGTAATACAAAGAGGCATTTATTTTTCATATAAACATAGATTTTGTCTTACAGGCAAATGTATAAACTATGTTTTTCTTATAAAAATAAAATGCCATAAAAATGGAAAGAATGGCATTTACGCTTCCAAATTTTATTGTCCGGAAGTGTGTGAACCTTGCGGATGTCCAGTGCTAGACGCACATCGGGGCTTGGTGCAAAGTCCGATGAAGCAGGGTGCATACATACGTACGTATAGTCCGATACTTACGTATGTGCATGCCGATGCTTGCTTATGTGTGACCCGATGCCTACGTATGTGCAGGCTTACACGTTACTTATGTTTGTTGTTGAATAGGCCGAGATGTTTTTCAAATACACCTTCATGTTTTAAAAAAACATCTTCAGGCTTTTAAAAAACAACCATACGTTTTTAAAACATGCCAGCATGTTCTGTGTACCAGCCAAGCCTGTTCCGCGTACAGACCTAGCGTATTCATTGCATGACTCCCTCACTAATCCGATATTTCTCCTTCTCCATTCATCCTGTCATTTTATGTAAGATGTACAGAAAATCAGCCGGTTAAATCTGAAACCATTTCCCCTCACTCCCGTTTCAGCTGTAGATTTTCCTCCCTTCACACAGTACACACAGAAGGTGATAGAGAGTGGGCTGAAAGGAGGCTGACAGGACAATGACGGGATGTCCCTTCATAACCGGAACACCTACGGGCTGGACGTTTCAGCGGTAGCTGAAAGGAGGAAAGGAATAACTGGTTTTCCACTTGTTGCGATCGTCATAGCTCTATCTGAATATGGGAGCCATATCCTCCTTGTTCAATAATCCAAGCGGCTTCAATAGAAGAGGCCAGCAATAACCACACAGTCGAGAAGGTTAAAGGCATTGTGCTTTGATTATCTGCAACTAAAGGATGCGTTTGGTCTGGAATTGGAAACAGAAGTAATAACTGATGTGCAAGATTCAGATAACTTTTAAGAATCAGAGATTTATGATAAATAACTCATAATTAATACAATAACACGAACGATGAAGGTATGCCTATGATTCTAATAACTAATAAACTCTATCCTAAGTTAGCCAATGCGCTTGCGGATAATCATATAAATTGGATAGACAAGGCAGGTAATTGTGACATCAGGCATGAAAATCTGACCATCAAGATTTCCGGGCAAAAAAATATAACTTCGGGTAATACAAGTAGTGTTTCAAAAACAAGTGAGACAAACATCAAACTCATCTTGTTCTTCCTACAAAATCCCGAAAGCATAAACTGGTCATATCGTGAAATTCAGGAAAAAGTCGGATTATCCCTTGGCACTATCACAAAAGCTTTTGACCTGTTGAAGACGAAGCGATACTTGGTGCAAACCGATAAGGGAAGACGGGTTGCCATGCGTGAAGAGCTTATTGAGTGGTGGCAACAACAGTACAATGAGTTTTTGAAGCCCAAATTACTCATTAATCGGATGAGTTTCCGCACTCCAGATGCCAGAAAGAAATGAAAAGAAATACTGCTTCCTGAAGGAATGTATTGGGGCGGCGATTGTGGAGCCAATTTAGTGGATGGTTACTTGATTCCGGGCGAATTTGAAATTTATTCCGAGGTAGTGAGTTCATTGCTTCTTCGGACTGGTGCGGTGGTGCCTGACCCTAATGGAGAAATACGTATTTACAAGAAGTTCTGGATAGGAGATGACAAAGAAAATTTGGCTCCAACTTTAGTTATATATGCCGACTTGATGGGCACCGGTGATGGCCGATGCCATGAAGCCGCTTTAAGAATCAAAGAAAATGGAATATAAAATTACGCGAGATGCATTACAAAATAATCTGCTTTATGACACCCTTGAGGCATTGGGCAGAGTGATGAAAGACCTTCAACTGGATGTGTATGTTGTGGGCGCATTGGCAAGAGACATTGCTATGGAAATCCTTGAAATGCCACCTTCGCCTCGAAGAACTGCCGATCTTGATGTGGCAATCGCATTGAAGGATTGGAGCCAGTTTGATTTATTGAAGGAACATTTATTGGGAAACCATTTCATCAAAGGGAAACCCAAACAGCGATTTTATTACAAAGGTGCAGATGGTACCAATGATTACGAAATCGACATCGTTCCTTTTGGAGAATTAGAAGCTGATGAGAAAGTGGCATGGCCGCCTGAAGGCAATCCGGAAATGTCGGTCAAATGCTTCAAAGATGTAATGAGCATAGCCGATACGGTTACAATTGATGATGCTATTACTATAAGGATGGCTCCTTTATCCGGACAATTTCTAATAAAGTTTGACACCTGGCTTGATAGGTATTTATCTGCAAGGATTCCAGACTTCAGGGAAATGTGTGGACAAGGCACATTACCGCATCCGCTATATGAAATCCTTCCGTCCTATTTCCTCCAAGGAAGATATTGAGTTCAAAGAAGCACGCCCTATCCTCTATTTGAATATGGCGGCTGTGGCATCCTTGTTCAACAGCCGGAACATGAACGCTACCGCAAACCGTTCTAACTGGTCCACTATCATGTCCTACCTAAAATCCCACTCATCATTTCTCGGATTGAAACAAGACAGGTTGACCATCTTGTTACCCAGTGGTCTGCCTGACTATTCGATTGAGATAGTCAATAATGAACAGGTCAGGAAAGTCAAAGTCAACCGACCGAAGGCGTTATGCTTTGACTATCAGCAGTTAAAGAAAGCGTTTGGATTGGATTTGGAAACGGAAGTAATAACCGATGCACAAGATTTAGAAAATATATAAAATCAGGTTTTAAAAAACAAGTAGCAAGCGCAAAAAAGCGAGAAAAATTCGCAAAATATCGCATCTGAATCATTTATATTCGTTACCTTTGTACGGAACTTAAACAAGAATGTAATGTTAGTAAACTTCACTTTCCAGAATTTTCGTTCATTCAGAGACGAAAAAACACTTAGTATGGAAGCAGGTTCAATTAAAGAATTGAAAGAATCTGTTATTCAGAAGGAATCTTACCGCTTACTGCCGGCTGCTGTAATGTACGGTGCCAATTCGAGCGGAAAGAGCAATGTGTTATTGGCTTTGATGACTATGAGAAGTGTCTTGTTGGGCAGTGTCCGATTGAACCCTACTGATGAATTATATTTCCAGCCTTTCAAATTGGATCTGATTTCGGCCAACACTCCGACTTCTTTTGAAATCCAGTTCTTGTTGGACGATGTGAAATACCGGTATGGATTTGATTATGACAAGACACATATTCGTAAAGAATGGTTGTACGAGAAGTGTACCGGACAACGCGAGTTCAATCTATTCCTGCGCGTAGATAATGAATTTGAGGTGTCCAAGACCCGTTTCCCAGAAGGGATAGGCAAAGAGAGTGCTACGCCTTCCAATCGCCTGTTCGTTTCATTGGTCGCTCAATTAAACGGTGCTAAATCCATGCGTATATTGGACTGGTTCAATAACTGTAATTACCTTTCAGGGATGGATAGCCAAGGATATGAAGGTTTCACTCTGCAGATGTTCAGTAACCATTTGGAAGGATGCAGACAGGCTTTGGATTTTTTTCATCATACCCAACTCGGTTTTAACGAATTGTTGGTTACAGAAAAGTCGTTCTCGGACGAAACAATTTCCGGAAAGATGCAAATTCCCGAAGCGTTGCGTTCCAAGTTGGTAGAAGAATTGAAGGGCAAAAAAATAATGGAAGCCAAGACTACCCACAACATCTATGACGAACAAGGTAATGTTAGCGGAATCGGTACGTTTGATAAGGACGAAATGGAATCGGAAGGTACCAAAAAGGTTATCGAAATGTCCGGTCCTATTTTTGATACACTCAGATTAGGTAAAGTACTGATTGTAGATGAACTGGATGCTAAATTGCACCCCCTTCTTACTCGTAGCATCCTCCAATTATTTATGAATCCAGAAACTAACCCTCATGGTGCCCAGCTCATCTTTGCCACTCATGACACCAATCTGCTCAATCTTGCTTACCTGCGTCGCGACCAGATTTGGTTTACCGAGAAAGACAAAACGGAATCAACCGACCTTTATTCCTTGCTTGAGTTCAAGGATGAAAACGGTACGAAAATCCGGAATGACCGAAGCGTACAAAAGGATTATATCAACGGACGTTATGGAGCCATCCCTTTCCTGAATTAAAATGACATTACTATGGGATTATTACCGAAATATAAGATTGAAGCACTCAAACAAGAGAAACGGGAAGCTAAAGCAGCCAAGAAACGTAAAGAAAACACCCGATCAAAAATTGTACGTTTCTTGATTGTATGTGAAGGTTCACGTACCGAACCAAACTATTTTCAGGCATTGGTCCGAGACAGGTACTCGGAAGTCCGGGATGAAAAAATAGTAGGTGAAGGAAAATCAACCTGTACACTTGTTAAGCGGACACTTCAAATCAAGGATGAACTGGAATGGAAGCGTCAGTTGCCATTTGACCGTGTCTGGGTGGTTTTTGACAAGGATGATTTTACGGATTTCAATGAAGCCATCCAATTAGCGGCATCTTATTCATTTCAAAGTGCATGGACAAATGAGGCTTTTGAACTTTGGTATTTGCTTCATTTTCAATATCTGGATGCAGGTATCAGTCGGCATGACTATATTGAAAAATTGCAAAGTGAAATACGGAAGCACCCCGGATATGAGAATTATGAATACAAGAAGAATGACCAATCTGTTTATAGGATGCTGATAACCATCGGCAATGAAGATTTAGCCAAACGATATGCAGAACGATTTCGTTCCTTTTTCGAAGGTGACGAAGACTATAAAGAACATAAGCCCTGTACAACTGTGGACTTATTGGTAAAAGAATTAGAAAATCCTGAAAAGCTTTTATAATATGCAGATAAGACATATTACCACATCCACTATATAAAATCTTATAGAGAATGAGGAATACTTAATAACCAAAGGGGCGATTAGCCCCTTTGGCCGTAAATGTTGAGCACTTTCATTCTCAATCTCTCAGCTTTTCTGACCGTATAAAACGTACCGTCTTGGGACTTGCCGTTATAATATGCAATCACACCGCAAGAGTGCGAAAGCATATAATCGTTACGTCTGAGCAAACATCCACGGAAATAATTTTCGCTTAACAGGACATTCTTGTCTGCCTCGGCAAGAACTTGGCGATAACGTTCCTGTTCAGAAGAAGCCCATTGGCTACTTTGTCCTGAGAACGGGACGATGTCAACCGTATATTGGGGAACTTGTCTTTGAGCGACAGCACGACCGCTGCCGCCATCATGTCAAACCCCAATGCCATGCCACAATAGAAACGGGTCATACCCGACTTGCAAGCAAAAGCCACGGCTGCTGTCAACCGCACTCTTACTTCCTCTTGCCGGACTAATGGAATAATCCAATGCCCTGTAAAGGCTATGGATTTCTCCTTTTCTGAATACAATATCTTTTCCATCAATCTCTTACTCTGTAATGGGTTCTTGCCAAGAAAATGCCACCAAGTATATTCGCCCCGAAACTTTCTCCAAAACGTTGACCTTTCGGATTTCCTTTTCTGTATAAACGGTTCAATACGAATCTCCATGTATGCTTCATCCCTACGACTATGTTTTGTTTTCGCTCTCTTATATCCTATAATACCATTTTTATAATCTTTCTTTTTCAGTTCGTAAAGGTCTATCGTGTTAATACCACCCATACACAATGAAAGCAGGGCTATATCTCTGCCGAGTTCAGGAAGGGGAGATACCATTTTACTTTGTGGCAGAGGACGATTAAAGAATTCACGACAAGCTTCTGCACTGATTGCTCTTTTCAGTGTATTGTCTGATTTTGGGATTATAATTTTTAGCCATGGATTGTATTTTATACGCAAAATACCACGTTCTTCGTCATTCAATTCTATGATTGCTTTCTTAAAAATCTGTCTGATACAAGTGGGATACATTTCTTTTGCTCTGCTGGTCTTATACAATGTGTCAATCCATTGTGTTAAAACAGAAGTCGTAAGAATGCTAAACATGATTTTGGTAGTACCTATATACCGTTCTAAATGATTGACTGCAAGTTTATAGTTTTTTGCATTACGTTCATGCCCTTCAGATTCCATCTTCGAAATAAACTTTCTCGCATAATCACTGAAGCATGTCTCTTCATCATTTTTGTGAAGGAATTCTATGACATCCTTAAGTTCCCAAAATGTAGCGTCAACACGATTCAGTTTGTCTGTATATTGGCGTATGATTATGGCACAATATTCATTCACTACCGGGTCTGTTAACTCACCATTACTGGTTATATGAGCCGGATCAATAATCTTATTAGTCTTTATGTAACTTGACTTACGCTGATGTGTCACTCTGATGTAAACCGTGTAAAAGCCATCACCTCGCGGTCTTTTACCGTTGCTTTTAATGTCGTCATATTCTTCTTTATTTTTAATGGGTAAATACTCTATAATAGTCCGGGGTAAACAGGGTAAACATATGGAAAACATTTCCGTTCATCTGGCTCGTTCTATGCGGTCAAGTGTACGAACCGCCCAAGCGCAAATCAGGCTGTAATCACCTATAAAACGGTAGATTACAGCCTGTTATTAAGTTTCAATTATTTCGGGGATTATTCCTCTACAGCAGCCTGAGCCGCCGCCAGTCTGGCGATAGGCACGCGGAACGGAGAACAAGACACATAGTTCAAACCAACTTTATGACAGAACTTCACTGATGAAGGTTCACCACCATGTTCACCGCAGATACCGCATTTCAAATCAGGACGAACTGAACGGCCTTTATCTACAGCCATTTCAATCAGCTGGCCTACACCATTCTGGTCGAGTACTTGGAACGGGTCTACTTTCAGAATCTTCTTTTCCAGATATACCGGTAAGAATGAAGCGATATCGTCACGGGAATAGCCGAAGGTCATCTGGGTCAAGTCATTGGTACCGAATGAGAAATATTCTGCACGGCTGGCAATGCGGTTGGCTGTCAGCGCAGCACGCGGAATTTCAATCATGGTACCTACCTTGAACGGAATTTCCATACCTTCTTTTTCAAATAATGCTGCTGCTGCATCACGGATTACCTTTTCCTGAGCTTCGAATTCATACAGGATACCGGTCAGCGGAACCATGATTTCGGGATGAGGATCATAGCCTTCCTTCTTCAGTTCGATTGCTGCACCCAAGATAGCTTGAGTCTGCATCTCTGTGATTTCGGGATAAGTGTTACCCAAACGGCAACCGCGGTGGCCCAACATTGGATTGTGTTCACACAGGCTTTCCACACGTTTTTTGATTTCCTGTACGGTTACGCCCATTGCCTTAGCCATTTCTTCCTGGCCTTTTGCATCGTGGGGAACGAACTCATGCAAAGGAGGATCGAGCAGACGAACATTTACCGGACATCCATCCATGGCCTTGAAGATGCCCTTGAAGTCAGCCTTCTGATAGGGAAGCAATTTGGCTAGAGCCTTTCTGCGTCCTTCTACATCCGGTGACAGAATCATTTCACGCATAGCGACAATCTTTTCAGCATCAAAGAACATGTGTTCTGTACGGCAAAGACCAATACCTGAAGCGCCAAAGGCACGAGCCACTTCCGCATCATGCGGAGTATCAGCGTTAGTGCGGACATTCAGCTTGGTGTATTTGTTGCAAAGATCCATCAATGCGGCGAAATCGCCTGAAACCTCGGCTGCCTTAGTTTCCACCTTGCCTTTATATACTTCACCGGTAGTACCGTTCAGAGAGATGAAATCACCTTCTTTCAGTGTTACACCTTCAATTTCTACCGTGCGTGCCTTGTAATCCACATTGATAGCACCGGCGCCGGATACGCAGCATTTACCCATGCCACGGGCCACAACAGCAGCGTGCGAAGTCATACCGCCACGTGCGGTCAAGATACCTTGTGCCACTGCCATACCTGCCAAGTCTTCCGGAGAAGTCTCAATACGTACCATTACCACTTTTTTACCGTCGGCAGCCCATTTGGCAGCATCTTCGGCAAAGAATACAATCTGACCGGTAGCAGCACCCGGAGAAGCGGGCAAACCACGTGTCAAAACTTTCGCTTCTTTCAAAGCTTTCTTATCGAATACAGGGTGGAGCAGTTCGTCTAATTTATTAGGTTCGCAACGTTCCAACGCTGTTTTTTCATCAATCATACCCTGACGCAGCAAATCCATGGCGATTTTTACCATAGCGGCTCCGGTACGTTTACCGTTACGAGTCTGCAAGAACCATAGTTTTCCCTCCTGCACGGTAAATTCCATATCCTGCATATCGCGATAGTGGTTTTCCAGTTTGGTCTGTAGGGCATCCAGTTCCTTGTAGATTTCCGGCATAGCTTCTTCCATAGAAGGGTATTTGGCTACACGTTCTTCTTCAGAAATACCTGCACGTTCAGCCCAACGTTGAGAACCGATTTTAGTGATTTGCTGTGGAGTACGGATACCTGCCACAACGTCTTCACCCTGTGCGTTGATCAGATACTCACCGTTAAACAAATCCTCACCGTTGCCTGCGTCACGAGAGAAGCAAACACCGGTAGCCGAAGTATCACCCATGTTACCGAATACCATGGCTTGTACGCTTACAGCAGTACCCCATTCGGCAGGGATGCCTTCCATCTTACGGTAAAGAATGGCGCGTTCATTCATCCAACTGCGGAATACAGCACAGATGGCACCCCAAAGTTGCTCGTATGCGCAAGCCGGGAAATCTTGTCCGGTTTGTTCTTTTACAGCGGCTTTGAAACGTTTAACCAGTTCTTTCAGGTCTTCCACTTCCAGTTCGTTGTCCAGCTTCACACCTTTTTCTTCCTTTACTTTTTCGATGATTTCCTCAAACGGGTCGATGTCTTCTTTATTTACCGGCTTCATACCCAATACAACATCACCGTACATTTGTACGAAACGACGGTAAGAGTCCCATGCGAAACGGGGACGTCCAGTCTTGCGACTCAGGCCTTCCACCACTTCGTCATTTAAACCCAAGTTAAGGATGGTATCCATCATACCCGGCATGGAGGCACGGGCACCTGAACGTACGGAAACCAATAACGGGTTTTCTACATCACCGAATTTAGAATTCATCAGATTTTCAATGTTAGCGATAGCTTTCTCTACATCTGTTTTCAGCAGTTCTACTACTTTTTCTTTACCTAATTCATAATATTCGCTACAAACTTCTGTGGTGATTGTAAATCCCGGAGGTACGGGAACACCGATTAGATTCATTTCAGCCAGGTTAGCACCTTTTCCACCAAGCAGATTTCTCATATCTGCTTTTCCTTCAGCTTGTCCGTTGCCGAAAGTGTAAACTCTTTTTTTATCCATATCAATTTATTTAAAGTTAACTTGCTTAAAAATGTAATCGCAAAACTATACATATTTTATTTATCTCCAAACGATTTACTGAAAAAAAATAATTAAAATTGCAATTTCTACTTTGCAATTTTAATATCTTTCGATTTATGAGGATATATTCGGAGAAAATGCTTAAATTTGTCCCCAAATTAACTTATTCGGAAAAGTGGCTAGAAAGAAGAAAGAACTTCCATTATTAGAGAAGATAGCGATAACAGATGTGGCTGCCGAAGGAAAAGCTTTGGCGAAAGTGAATGACTTGGTAGTGTTTGTACCATACGTAGTGCCCGGCGATGTGGTGGACTTGCAGGTAAAACGTAAGAAAAATCATTATGCGGAGGCCGTAGCGGTGAAATTCCATGAGTATTCTCCTGTGCGTGCAGTACCCTTCTGCCAGCAT
The DNA here is from genome assembly GCA_011959205.1 of Bacteroidaceae bacterium. Classification (GTDB taxonomy): domain Bacteria; phylum Bacteroidota; class Bacteroidia; order Bacteroidales; family Bacteroidaceae; genus Phocaeicola. The sequence continues at coordinate 2,328 of BLLV01000104.1, read as the reverse complement.
TATGGCGTATGTGGCGGTTGTAAATGGCAGTGCCTGCCATACGCGGAACAAATAAAGTACAAACAAAAGCAGGTGGCAGATAACCTGACCCGTATAGGTAAGATTGAACTGCCGGAGATCTTACCTATTCTGGGATCGGAAAAAACGGAATTTTATCGTAACAAATTGGAATTTACGTTCTCAAACAAACGTTGGCTGACGGAAGAAGAGGTAAAGGAAGATGTGAAATACGATCAGATGAATGCCGTAGGTTTCCATATTCCCGGAGCATTTGACAAAGTGCTGGCTATAGAAAAGTGTTGGTTGCAGGATGATATCAGTAACCAGATACGCAACGCCATCCGTGACTATGCATACGAGCATAATTATTCTTTCTTTAATCTGCGCTCTCAAGAGGGAATGCTTCGTAACCTGATGATCCGTACCTCGAGTACGGGGGAACTCATGGTGTTATTGCAATGCAAGATTGTAGAAAAGGGTGAACTGGACTTGATGAAGTGCTTGCTGGATTTTGTTGCGGAACGTTTTTCACAAATTACCTCTTTATTATATGTGGTCAATAATAAATGTAATGATACCATCAACGATCTGGATGTGATGGTGTTTAAAGGGAATGACCATATTTTTGAGGAGATGGAAGGCTTGCGATTTAAGATAGGAGCGAAATCATTTTATCAGACTAACTCCGGACAAGCGTATAATCTTTATAAAGTGGCACGCAATTTTGCCGGATTGACCGGCAACGAACTGGTGTATGATCTTTATACGGGGACCGGAACCATAGCTAACTTCGTTTCACGTCAGGCAAAAAAAGTGATCGGTATCGAATATGTGCCCGAAGCAATAGAAGACGCCAAAGTGAATTCGGCAATCAATGGCATTGACAATACCTTATTCTATGCCGGTGACATGAAGGATATCCTGACTCAGGAGTTCATCACCCAGCATGGGCGTCCCGATGTCATCATTACTGACCCTCCCCGTGCTGGAATGCACGATGATGTGATTAATACAATTCTTTTTGCTGAACCCCAGCGGATTGTGTATGTCAGTTGTAATCCGGCCACCCAAGCACGCGATTTGTCTTTGCTGGATGTTAAATACAAAGTAATGGCTGTGCAGCCTGTAGATATGTTCCCTCATACGCACCATGTGGAGAATGTGGTGTTGCTGGAAAAAAGAGTATGATCCGGATAGCTTAATTAAATTGTTAAAATTGTGAATAGAATTATGTCAAGAGGTAGAAAAAGTGACTCCGGCAGGCCAAAAGCAAGAAGTGTTGCCCAATATACTATATATAATGTGACGGAATCCGCTGAGCTGATGGATTTCCTGATGCGGAAGATGGCGGGAATCAGCCGTAGCAAGGTAAAAACACTACTTTCTAACCGTGTGATTTTAGTAGATAATGTGATTACTACACAATATAACTTCGCATTGAAACCGGGGATGAAAGTGCAGGTGTCTAAGGCAAAGAATAACCGTGAGTTTAAACATCCGATGCTGAAACTAGTATACGAGGATGCTTATATATTGGTGGTGGAAAAGAAAGAAGGGCTACTTTCTGTCAGCACAGAACATCAGAAGGAGCGTACTGCACAACATATTCTGAATGAGTATGTAAAGCGCTCACATCGTTTCAACCGCGTATTTGTAGTACATCGTTTGGATCGTGAAACTTCGGGGTTGATGATGTATGCTAAGGATGAGAAGACCCAGAATACTTTACGTGATAATTGGCATGAGATTGTGACGGATCGCCGTTATGTGTCCATTGTCTCGGGTGATATGGAGAAGGATCATGGTGTTGTAGAGTCTTGGTTGACCGACCGGAAACTGTATGTCAGTTCCAGCTCTGTAGATGATGGGGAAGGTAAGTTTGCGGTTACTCATTATAAAACCATAAAGCGTGCCAATGGATATTCTTTGGTGGAGTTGGACTTGGAAACAGGACGTAAGAATCAGATTCGTGTGCACATGTCAGATTTAGGTCACCCTGTTGTTGGTGACCGGCGTTATGGCAGTGAGTGCGACCCTTTGGGACGATTAGCATTACATGCATTCAAGTTATGTTTCTATCATCCGGTAACCGGAGAGTTGATGGAATTCGAGACTTCTTATCCTACGGCATTCAAAGGATTGATGCAGAAAAAATAGGAAATATAGCTTTAAACTAAAACTTCTTTGTTTTTAGTTTGAGCAGAGGTAAAAAATAGAGGTAAGGACAATTATCCATCCGCCTACAGTCTATGGGGTAGGTGGATGGATATTTTTGGGTATGTTAAATTTACACTGTCAGTTTGCATAATCTAAACATAAAGAATGGTA